>CAZVHO010000091.1:1212-21710 GCA_964627515.1 uncultured Thermodesulfobacteriota bacterium
GGGGCCGTGCCCGGGTGCCGTAATAACCTGGTGGCCATTTATAAACAATGACCGAATATAATTTAAAAGTCTTAAGGAAAAAAGTATGCCGACCGTAACTGTGTATAACCTCTCCGGGGAAAAGGTGGAAGAACTTTTTCTGAAGGACGAGATCTTTAACCGAGAGGTCAATCCCCATATATTCCATCAGATCGTCTCGGTCTGTCAAACCAATCAGAGGGCCGGAACTTCCTCAACCAAGGGGCGGTCCGAGGTCCGTGGGGGCGGCAGGAAACCCCATCGTCAAAAAGGGACCGGCCGGGCCAGACAGGGCAGCCGGACTTCCCCGTTGATGCGAAAGGGGGGGATTGTTTTCGGGCCAAAACCTCGGACCTATGAGATGAAGATTAATAAAAAAGTTAAGAAATTGGCTCTAAAAATGGCCTTGTCTTCCAAATGGCAGGGCGAACAACTGACGGTCCTGGACCATTTCCAACTGGAAGAGATCAAGACAAAAAAATTCCATCAGGTCATGGATGCCCTGCATTTAAAAAAGACCTTGATCATTACCGATCAGGAAAACCTGAACTTGGAAAAATCGGCCCGAAATGTGAATGGGGTGAAGGTGCTGCGGGCCAAGGGAATGAACGTCTATGATCTGTTGCGCTATGAGCATCTGGTCCTGCTTAAACCCAGTATTCCGATCATTGAGGAGGCCTTAGGCCAATGAAAGATATGTTTCAAATTATAAAAAGGCCCTTGTTAACGGAAAAGAGCACCCGCAAGAAGGAAGCGTTTAACGAGGTGGCCTTTGAGGTGGACCGTCGGGCCAATCGTTCGGAGGTCAAGATGGCCGTTCAGACCCTGTTCAAGGTTAAGGTGGAACGGGTCAATCTCCTGCAACAGGAAGGCAAGAAAAAGCGCATCGGGAAGAAGGTCGGACGAACCGCAGACTGGAAGAAGGCATTGGTCCGACTGGCGCCGGGAGAAGCCATTGAGAATTTGTAAGAGCGATGATCAGGACCTTGGTAAGGGAGAATAGATAGATATGGCCATTAGAACATGCACGCCTACCTCGGCAGGCAGGCGCTTTCAGACTTTTGATACCTTCGATGAAATCACCGGCGGGACGCCTGTGCGGGGTTTGATCGAACCTTTGCCGCGGACCGGCGGGAGAAATAATAACGGCCGCATTACCAGCCGGCATCAGGGGGGCGGGCATAAACGCCAATATCGCCGGATCGATTTTAAACGGGAGAAAATCGACATCCCGGCCAAAGTGGCCGGTATCGAATATGACCCAAATCGCTCCACCCGGATCGCCTTACTCCATTATCTCGATGGTGAAAAGCGTTATATCCTGGCCCCCAATCAGCTCAAGGTGGGGGATCGGGTGATCAGCAGCGTCAAGGCCGATATTAAGCCCGGTAACGCTCTGCCCATCGTCAATATCCCTCTGGGTACGTATATCCACAATATCGAATTAAGGCCTGGTTGCGGCGGGCAAATGGCGCGCAGTGCCGGGACCTATGCCCAATTGATGGCCAAAGAAGACAAATACGGGCAAATTAAGCTCCCCTCCGGTGAAGTGCGCAAGGTTTTACTGACCTGCCGGGCGACCATCGGACAGTGCGGCCATCTTTTGCATGAAAGGATCACCCTGGGAAAGGCCGGCCGGAGCCGGTGGCTGGGTAAAAGACCCAAGGTACGCGGGGTAGCCATGAATCCGGTGGATCATCCCCATGGGGGAGGAGAGGGCAAATCCTCCGGAGGCCGTCATCCGGTAACCCCCTGGGGGGTACCGACCAAAGGATTCAAGACCCGGAAGAAAAAGGCGAGTGATCGCCTGATCGTTAAAAAGAGAAAAACACAATAAACAATTGCGGATTGCGGATTGCAGATTGCGGAATAACAGGGATAAGGCCGCAATCGCCAATCTAAAATCCGCCATGCGAATAAACGAATTTGGATTGGGGAATGAAAATTTGATTCCGAAATCCGAAATCCGCAATTGAATGGGGGGTATAGGTGGCACGTTCATTAAAAAAAGGACCTTTTGTAGATGGACCTTTATTGAAAAAAGTTGAGGAATCCCAGGAGGCCAAGAGCCGTAAAGTTATTAAAACCTGGTCCAGACGTTCAACCATCCTGCCCGAATTTGTGGGCTTGACCTTCGCGGTCCATAACGGGAAAAAATTTATACCGGTCTATGTTACCGAAAATATGGTTGGACACAAATTGGGTGAGTTTTCTCCCACCAGGACTTTTTATTCCCATTCCGGAGACAAAAAGACTGCGGTTAAAGGAAAATCCAAGTAGGAAAGGGTAAATCCATGGAAACAAAAGCCCAGGCTAAATATATCCGGATAGCGCCTCGCAAGGTCCAGGTGATCATACCGACCATCAAAGGGAAAAAAGTGGAAGAGGCCATTTCCATTCTGCAGTTTATGCCCAAAAAAAGTGCCCGGATCCTGCAAAAGATTTTGCACTCGGCAGTAGCCAATGCCGAACAGAATAAAGTGGATATCGATACCCTGGTAGTCAAAACGGTTATGGTCGATAGCGGTCCGACTCTGAAGCGCTTTATGCCGAGAGCCATGGGGCGGGCAACCCCCATATTAAAAAGGACCAGCCATATTACAGTTTTTTTAGCAGAAGCTTAAGGACACAAGGAGGTCGGTTTGGGACAAAAGACACATCCAAAAGGATTCCGGTTGGTTTTAAACAAGGACTGGAATTCCAGGTGGTTTGCTGATAAAGAATTCGCACAGTTGATTCAGGAAGACAAGAAAATCCGCGATTTTCTAAAAAAAAGGTTGTTTGAAGCGGGTATTGCGCGGATTGAGATAGAAAGGGCGGCCAATAAAGCCAAAATTATTATTTTCACGGCTCGGCCCGGGATCGTTATCGGCAAAAAAGGGTCCCAGATTGAAATCCTGAAAAAGGATTTGGAAAAAAAGATCAGCCGTGAGGTCATCCTGGATATCCAGGAAGTCCGTAAACCGGAGGTCGAGGCCCAATTAGTGGCCGAAAATGTGGCTTCCCAGTTGGAGCGTCGGGTGGCCTTCCGGCGGGCCATGAAAAAGGCGGTGAGTTCAGCCAGGAAATTCGGGGCCAAAGGGATCAAGATCGCCTGTGCCGGACGTCTGGGTGGGGCGGAAATGGCCCGGACGGAGTGGTATCGTGAAGGCCGGGTGCCGCTGCACACCCTGCGGGCCGTTATCGATTACGGGTTTGCCGAGGCGGCTACAACCTATGGTCTTATTGGAATCAAGGTCATCATCTTTAAAGGGGAAAAAATAGCGGAAATGCCGGTTTGATACGAAAATTCACGGTTCACGGTTCACGGTGTACGGTGTAAGGTATACCGTTTTTCCTTAAACCCTGAACCTTGAACCTATCTTTATGTTTTATGAGGAATATCTGTCATGCTCAGTCCAAAAAAAGTAAAATTTCGTAAACAACAAAAGGGCCGGATGCGGGGCGCCGCCTATCGGGGTTCCAATTTGGAATTCGGCGACTTCGGTCTTCAGGCCATGGAATGCGGGCGCTTGACCGCTCAGCAGATCGAGGCCGCCCGTATCGCCATGACCCGTTCCATCAAGCGGGGTGGAAAGATCTGGATACGCATTTTCCCGGACAAGCCGATTACCAAAAAACCGGCTGAAACCCGGATGGGCAAGGGGAAGGGTGCTCCGGAGGCCTGGGTGGCCGTCATCCGTCCCGGACGGATGATTTATGAAATGGAAGGGGTTTCTAAAGAAGTGGCCGATGAGGCCCTGCGTTTAGCCGCCCATAAACTTCCCATTAAGACCAAAATCGTGGTAAGGAGCCAGCAGTGAAAGCCAAGGAGTTAAAGGAATTGACCATCGAGGAGTTGCGGTCTAAAGAGAGAGAGGTCCAGGAGACCTTGTTCAATTTACGGTTTCAACATGCCACGGGACTGTTGGAAAATACTATGCGCATCCCGATGACCAGAAAAGATCTGGCCCGCATTAAAACGGTTCTTTCCGCCAAGATGTTCAATCATGAAAAAAACAAAGGGGTTTAGGATATGAAACAAAGGGGCAGTCATAAGACTTTAACCGGGACCGTGGTGAGTAATAAAATGGAAAAAACCGTAGTGGTTTCGGTTGAACGGTTGGTAAAACATCCGGTTTACCAAAAGTTTATCCGTAAAAAGGACAAATTCATGGCCCACGATGAAGGAAATGAATGCCGTATCGGGGATCGGGTTTTACTGACGGAGACGCGTCCTCTAAGTAAGCAGAAGCGATTTAAGGTCAGCAAGATCGAAAAGAAAATGGAGTAGAAGGCAGGGTGATCCCTTATGATACAGACACAAACTCAATTAGATGTAGCCGATAATTCTGGAGCCAAAAAAGTATTTTGTATTCGGGTTTTGGGTGGAACCCGCCGTCGATATGCCCGGGTCGGGGATATTATCGTGGTTTCCGTTAAGGAAGCCATCCCGAATGCCAAGGTTAAAAAAGGGGATGTCATGAAGGCCGTGGTGGTTCGAACCAAAAAAGAGATCTCCCGTCCCGATGGCTCCTATATCAAGTTTGATGACAATTCGGCGGTTTTGATCAATCAACAGCGGGAACCGGTGGGAACGCGTATTTTTGGACCGGTGGCGCGGGAACTCAGGGCTAAGAATTTCATGAAGATCATTTCCCTGGCCCCTGAAGTGCTTTAAAAAACAGGCGCAAAGCACGAGGCGAGGGATAAACAAGGCAACGAACCAATGCTAATGAGACTACCCTTGAACCTTAAGAGCAAGAGGTTCGGGCCGGTAGACGGGCGTAATACGAATTAAAAAGGATCGGCCATGATCGGGCAAAAAATAAGAATCAAAAAGAATGACAAAGTCATGGTTATTTCCGGAAAAGAAAAGGGTAAGGTTGGAAAAATCCTTAAAGTCTTTCCGGAAAAAAACCGGGTAATCGTAGAAAAAGTCAACTATATCAAACGGCATACACGTCCCGGAGGAAAGGTCAGTAAAGGGGGTATTATTGAAAAAGAGGCCCCCCTCCATGTTTCCAATGTGAAGCTCATCTGTGGAAAATGCACCGACCCGGTTCGGGTTGGTTATCAGAGGCAACCAGATGGGAAAACGCTCCGCATTTGCAAAAAATGCGGGGAGATTTTGGAGAATAAATAGCCGGGAAAGGATGTAAGAGGGCATGTCCAGAATAAAAGATCTTTATGAAAACGAAGTCAAACCCCAACTGATCAAAGAGTTTAATTATCGCAACGTCATGGAAGTCCCCAAGCTCCAGAGTATTGTGCTCAATATGGGCCTTGGGGAAGCTATTCAAAATATCAAGATCATGGATAATGCCGTTGAAGAACTGGCTCTTATCGCCGGGCAAAGACCGGTGGTTACCCGGGCCAAAAAATCCATCGCTTCATTTAAATTGCGGGAAAATATGCCCATCGGCTGTATGGTGACCCTGCGAAGAGATCGCATGTTCGACTTCCTGGAAAAATTGATCCACATTGCCTTGCCGCGGGTTCGGGATTTTCGGGGGGTATCACCAAAATCCTTTGACGGGCGCGGTAATTATACTTTGGGGATCCGGGAACATATCATTTTTCCGGAGATCAATTACGACAAGATCGATAAGGTCAAGGGGTTGAATATCACCATTGTAACCACTTCCAAGACCGATGAAGAAGGTCGGCTCTTGTTGAAATTATTGGGGATGCCTTTTCGCAATTAACCAGCTAATAAGCGATCAGCACCTGTTTGCTAAACAAAGGAGGAAGATAATTTGGCCAAGACGTCTTTAATGATCAAAGCCAGCCGGACGCCGAAGTTCAAGGTCCGATCTTATAATCGATGTCCCTTATGTGGACGCCCCAGGGGCTTTATTAGAAAATTCGGAATTTGCCGTATCTGTTTCCGGCTGATGGCCCTCAAAGGGGATATCCCCGGTGTAGTGAAATCCAGTTGGTAGACAGACCATCATTCCAAGGAACCGAAAAAGGAGTTAAAACTTATGGGTATGACCGATCCCATCGCCGATATGCTGACCAGGATTCGAAACGGTAGTTCCGCTAAATTCAGCAAAGTAGATATCCCGGCTTCCAAGATCAAGATACAGATCGCCCGGATATTAAAAGATGAGGGATATATCAAAAACTTTAAGGTCATTAAGGATAATCGCCAGGGATTACTACGCCTTTATCTAAAGTTTGACGAGAAGAATCAACAGGTCATCGGCAGTATCGAAAGGGCCAGTCGACCCAGTCGGCGCTACTATGCCAAAAAGGATAATATTCCCAAGGTCCTGAATGGAATGGGTTTATCGATTTTGACTACCTCTAAGGGGGTAATGACCGAGCGGGAAGCCCGAAAGCATGGGGTGGGCGGAGAGATTATCTGCACGGTCTGGTAAGGGGCTGAAAGGCCATAAAGGAGGAAGTTATGTCAAGGGTTGGAAAAAAACCCATTCCGATACCCGATAAAGTAAAGGTTGTTTTTACTGCTGAGGGGGTCGTTGTTCAGGGTCCTAAAGGGGAATTGCGCCGGGTCGTTCCGCCCCAATTGTCCATTCAGGTGGAAGAGAACCTGGTCACCGTTCATCCCCTGGAAGAAGGCAAAAAGGTCAAAGCCTTATTCGGCTTATTCCGGACCTTATTAGCCAATATGGTCAAAGGAGTGGCCGACGGATTTGAAAGGGTTTTAGAGATTCAAGGGGTCGGGTACCGGGCGGAACTCCAGGGGGATCAACTGATCTTTAACCTCGGTTATTCGCACCCCGTTCTCTTTCCGTTACCGGAGGGGATTTCCGCTCAGGTAGAAAAGCAGACCAAGCTGATTCTAAGAGGTATTGACCGGGATCTTTTAGGGTTGACGGCCGCCCGGATCCGAAGGTTCAGACCCCCCGAACCGTATAAGGGCAAAGGGATCAAGTATCAGGAAGAAAAGATCCGCCGGAAGGTCGGGAAAACCGGTTCAAAATAATCTATGAGGGTGTTATGGAAGCTTTAAAGAAAAAAAAATTAACTCATTTGAAAAGAAAAAAGCGGGTGAGGAAAAAAATCTGGGGTGATGCAACACGCCCTCGGCTTTCGGTTTTTCGCAGTGCCCGGAATATTTATGCCCAGATAATTGTGGACGACACCGGCCAGACGCTGGTCCAGGTATCCAGTTTGAGCCCGGAATTACGGGAGATCCGGGTCCCCGGCAAGGTGGCGGTGGCCCAAAAGGTGGGGGCCCTGTTGGCCCAAAAGGCAATGGAAAAAGGGATCAAACAGGTGGTTTTTGATCGAAACGGTTTTTTGTATCACGGTCGGGTAAAAGCCGTGTCTTTAGCCGCGCGGGAAGCCGGGCTGGACTTCTAAAGGGGGGCGAGATTGGTAGACTTCAATTCAACGGAAAAGCAATTAATCAACAAAGTAGTTCATATCAGTCGTGTGGCCAAGGTGGTCAAGGGCGGCCGTCGATTCAGTTTTAGTGCCCTGGCCGTAGTCGGTGATGGGAACGGGAATGTCGGGGCCGGGTTGGGAAAGGCCAACGAAGTCCCGGAAGCCATCCGCAAGGCTATGGAAAAGGCTAAAAGGGAGATGAAGGGATTTCCTTTAACCGAACAAACCATTCCTCATGAGGTAATCGGCTCCTTTGGGGCCGGTCGGGTTTTATTGAAGCCGGCCTCAAAAGGGACCGGGATTATCGCCGGTGGGGTCGTTCGAGCGGTTATGGAAGCCGTGGGGGTGCAAAACATTTTAACCAAATGTTTAGGCTCTCATAATCCCCATAATGTCATCCGGGCCACCCTGGAGGCCTTGCGCAATTTAAACAGCCCTGAGATGATCGCCCAAAAAAGAGGCAAAACCTTGTTAGAAATCAGGTAACTCCTATGACTGAGAAAATGATTCAAATTACTTTATCTAAAAGCGGCATCGGCCGTCCCCCTAAACATCGGCGAACCCTTCAAAGCTTGGGATTGACCAAAATGAATAGGACTATAACCCGTAAAGATACGCCGGAACTTAGAGGGATGATTCGACAAATATCCCATCTGGTGGAAGTAAAAGAATGAGAATGGAGTCGTTCAAATGGATGCAGAACCCAAAGGCATAAGATATCATTTAGGAAATTTGTCGCCGGCACCCGGTTCCAAAAAAAAGCCTAAACGGGTAGGCAGAGGCTTAGGTTCCGGACACGGGAAGACGGCCACCCGGGGGAGTAAAGGGCAGAATGCCCGATCGGGAGGCGGGGTTCGGCCTGGGTTTGAGGGGGGCCAAATGCCCATCCAAAGACGACTGCCTAAGCGAGGATTTACCCCTATTCGAAAAAGCGAATATGCTTTGATCAATATTCGGGATCTTAAATCTTTTGAAAAAGGCGCTACCGTGGATGTGCCCGGGCTTTTCCAGATGGGGATCATCCACCATTTGAAAGACGGGGTCAAGCTGTTGGGACACGGAGAGATTGAAAACCCCTTGTTTGTCAAGGTTAATAAATGCAGCCAGGGGGCCAGACAAAAGATTGAGGCTGCCGGAGGAACGGTTGAAGTCATTTGAATTTCGGATTTCAGATTTCGGAATGCGGAATAACAATGCAATCAGATACATAAATTGCGGTATGGGGCATTCCCGAAGGCACATTTAAACAACAGCAAGAAGATCAAAAGAGAAGATAACAAATGATCGGCGGCATTCAAAATATTACCAAGATTCCCGAACTGAAGAAGAAGATCTGGTTCACTCTGGCCATGCTGGCCGTATACCGCGTCGGGGTCCATATCCCTTCCCCGGGAATCGATACGGTGGCCTTAGCGGCCTTTTTTAAAAGGGCACAGGGAACCTTGTTCGGTTTATTTGATATGTTTTCCGGCGGGGCACTGGAGCATATGTCCGTCTTTGCCCTGGGGATCATGCCATATATCAGTGCTTCCATTATCCTGGACCTCTTGACTGTGGTCATCCCCTACTTAGATAAATTAAAAAAAGAAGGGGATGCCGGCCGGAAAAAGATCACTCAGTATGCCCGCTATGGAACGGTGGTCCTTTCCCTTTTTCAGGGTTTGGGGATCGCCGTTGGAATGGAAAACATGTCCGGACCCGGTGGGGCCTCCGTGGTTATTCACGCCGGTTGGTCTTTTCGTTTGATGACCATGATCACTTTGACTTCCGGAACGGCCTTTATCATGTGGCTGGGTGAGCAGATTACCGAACGGGGTATTGGAAACGGCATCTCTTTGATCATCTTTGCCGGTATCGTGGCCCGTATGCCCACGGCTTTGGCCAATACCTGGCAACTGGTGCGGACCGGTGAGATGAATTTTATCTTTGTATTGTTGCTGATGGCCCTGATGGCCGGCGTGGTCGGATTTATCGTTTTTGTGGAGCGGGGGCAAAGACGAATCCCGGTGCAATATGCCAAACGGGTAGTGGGCCGGAAGGTTTATGGGGGGCAAAGTACCCATTTGCCCTTAAAGATCAATACTTCCGGGGTCATACCGCCCATTTTTGCGTCTTCCATCCTGATGTTTCCGGCCACCATCACCCAGTTTATCCAGATCCAGTGGCTGAGCGCTTTCGTCAAGAATTATCTGTCCGTCGGCGGCCTGCTTTATTCTCTGGTGTATGTGGGTTTTATCTTCTTTTTTTGCTATTTTTATACGGCGGTAACCTTCAATCCGGTCGATGTGGCCGAGAATATGAAGAAATACGGCGGCTATATTCCGGGGATCCGGCCCGGGAAGAGGACAGCTGATTATATCGACAAGATATTGACCCGCATCACCTTCGGCGGGGCCTTGTACATCTCGGCGGTATGCGTCTTGCCGACCGTCCTGATCCATCGCTTTAATGTTCCTTTTTATTTCGGTGGGACAGCCCTGTTGATTGTTATCGGGGTGGCTATCGATACCATGGCCCAAATCGAATCCCATATGTTGACCCGCCATTACGAAGGATTTATGAAAAAAGGAATGGCTCGCATTAAAAGATAGTCTTTAAGAATCAAGGAGGAAGGAAATGAATTTAATATTGTTAGGACCACCGGGTGCCGGCAAAGGAACGCAGGCCAAGATGATGATCGATACCTATCATATTCCTCAGATTTCAACCGGTGATATCTTAAGGGCGGCCTTGAAAGAGCGAACCCCGTTGGGCCTTAAGGCCAAAGAATATATGGATAAAGGACTTTTGGTCCCTGATGCAGTGGTCATTGATATTATCCAGGACCGTTTGAAGGAACCCGATTGCCAGAAGGGTTATATCCTGGACGGCTTTCCCCGGACCGTAGCCCAGGCCCAGGCCTTGGACAAGGTGTTGGCTGATATGCAATCGGCCATCGACCATGTGATTTCCATCGAGGTGGACAAAGGGGATTTGATCAAACGATTGACCGGGCGGAGGACCTGTCGCCAATGCGGTCGAGGCCATCATGTAATTTTTGATCCGCCGGTGAACAAAGATTTGTGCGACAAGTGCCAGGGGGAGCTTTATCAGCGGGATGATGATAATGAAGATACGGTCCGAAACCGCCTGGATGTTTATGATTCGCAGACTTTTCCCTTAATCCAGTACTATAAAGAGAAAAATCTGATCCGGTCGATTGATGGGCAAGGGGGAATTCAGCAGATATTCGACAGGATCGCCAAGGTCCTCTCTTAAGGTTGCCGATGATCTTCTTGAAATCCCCGGAGGAGATCGAAAAAATGAACACTTCGGGGAAGTTGGTTGCTGAAATTTTATCGGAGATTCGAAACCGGATCAAACCGGGGGTTACCACCCGTGAATTGGATCAATTGGCGGCCCGGCTTTCTTTAAAAAAAAAGGCCCGGCCGGCCTTTAAAGGATACCACGGGTATCCTTTTAATCTGTGTGTTTCGGTCAATGAAGAAGTCGTCCATGGATTCCCTTCCAAAAGAAGGTTGGTTGACGGGGATATCGTCAGTCTGGATTTCGGGGTTTACCTGGACGGGTATTACGGAGACGCGGCCCTGACCCAGGCGGTCGGGGAGATTTCGCCTCTGGCAGAAAAGCTGATCCGGGTCACCCGGGAAGCTTTGTATAAGGGCATGGAACAGGTGAAGGCCGGAAGGCGGTTGGGAGATGTCTCCTTTGCCGTTCAAAAATTTGTGGAGGACAACGGGTTTTCAGTGGTCCGTCAATTTGTTGGACACGGCATAGGGAAGGCCCTTCATGAAGATCCTCAGGTTCCCAATTTCGGAGAAGCGGGCCGGGGCATCCTTTTAAAACCAGGAATGGTTTTAGCCATAGAACCTATGGTTAATGTCGGGTCCAGTGAAGTTGAACTGCTGTCCGATGGTTGGACGGCGGTTACTAAAGACAGGAGTTTGTCGGCCCACTTTGAGCATACGATAGCCGTTACGGAAAATGGTTGCCGGATTTTGACCCAGGCTGATCACCGGACAACCCTTTTTTAAAGAATTATGCCCAAAGAAGAAGCGATTGAAGTGGAAGGTACGGTCGTTGAAACCCTGCCGAACGCCATGTTCAGGGTTCAACTGGATAACGGCCATCGAGTCCTGGCCCATATATCCGGAAAGATGCGGATGCATTTTATAAAAATCTTGCCGGGGGACCGGGTGACGGTGGAGTTATCCCCCTATGATTTTAAACGAGGCCGGATAACGTATCGAACAAAATAAAATAAAGGGGTCAAGGGCTGACGTTAAGGGTATAGGGGGCAAGGTATAAGGTTGTTATTTGGACTTTGGACCTTGGACTTTAGACTTTGTGACCTTGGACCTTAATTTGAGGGGTATCATGAAAGTCAAGGCATCAGTAAAGAAGATATGCAGCAAATGTAAAATTATTCAGCGCAAAGGGGTGGTGCGGGTACTTTGCGAAAACCCCAAACACAAACAGCGACAAGGATAAGAAGGGGAGGACCGGTTTGGCCAGAATAGCGGGAATTGATTTACCGAAGAATAAACGGATTGAAGTGGCTTTGACCTACATTTATGGGATAGGGCGGGCTACTTCCAAAAAGATTTTAGGGGAAGCCCAAATTCCTTTAGACACCAAGACCGATCAGTTGAACGAAATCCAGATCGCCCAAATCCGAAAGGTGGTTGACGGTGCGGTTCGGGTGGAAGGGGATCTGCGCCGTGAAGTTTCCATGAGTATTAAACGGTTGATGGATTTGGGGACCTATCGCGGGCTCAGGCACCGCAAATCCCTGCCGGTGCGGGGGCAGCGGACCCATACCAATGCCCGGACCCGCAAAGGCCCGCGTCGGACGCTGGCCGGTAAAAAGAAAAAATAATTTTCGGGGTGAATCATGGCCAAAGAAGTAAAAAAGACGGTTAAAAAGAAAAAAGAAAAGAAAAACATCCCCACCGGGATAGCCCACATTCAATCCACGTTCAATAATACGATCATCACGATTACCGACCTGATGGGGAATGTAATCTCCTGGGCCAGTGCCGGAACGCAGGGGTTTAAAGGGTCCAGAAAGAGTACCCCCTTTGCCGCCCAGTTGGCTGCCGAAGAAGCGGCTAAACGGGCGATGGAAAACGGTATGCGCTCTGTGGATGTTTTTGTGAAAGGACCGGGCGCCGGCCGCGAGGCGGCTTTGAGGGCCTTGCAGGCCACCGGGTTCCAGGTTAAATTGATCCGTGACGTGACCCCTATACCGCATAATGGGTGTCGTCCCCCCAAAAAGCGAAGGGTCTGATTCGTTAATCATCAATCCAGAGGAGGAAGAGGTTGGCTAGATATAGAGATTCGGTCTGCCGATTATGCCGGCGGGAAAACTTAAAAATGTTCCTTAAGGGGGATCGGTGTTATTCGGATAAATGTGCTTTCGAACGCCGGAGTTATGCCCCGGGACAGCATGGGCAGGGTCGTACCAAACGGTCTGAATACGGGATTCAACTGAGAGAAAAGCAGAAGGTGAAATGGATGTACGGGCTGCTCGAATCTCAATTCAGAGGAACCTTTGCCAAGGCCGATCGTTTAAAAGGGATTACCGGCACCAACCTATTAGTCCTTTTGGAGAAACGATTAGATAATGTGGTCTACCGGTTAGGGTTTGCCAATTCCAGAAATCAGGCCCGACAGTTGGTTCGACATAATCATTTTTTGGTCAATGGCCGGAAAGTCAATATTCCTTCCTTCCAGGTTAAAAAGGGGGATACGGTGTCCGTTAAAGAGAAGAGCCAGAAAATAGCTTCTATTATTGAATCCATGGAAGCGGTGGCCCGACGAGGGGTTCCACAATGGTTAGAACTTGAGAAAACGCACTATTCCGGAATCATAAAGGCCTTACCGGTCCGGGAAGATTTAACCATGCCCATGCAGGAACAGCTTATTGTCGAACTTTATTCCAAGTAATCCGTACCCAAACTTGGAAGAGGCTAAGGAGAGATTATGTATCGGAACTGGCGCGAACTGATAAAGCCCAAAAGACTGGAAGTGGATCCGGACGGGCACAGTCGATTCTATGGAAAATTCGTTTGTGAACCCTTGGAACGAGGCTTTGGGATTACTTTGGGGAATGCTCTGCGAAGGGTTCTTATATCTTCACTTCAGGGGGCGGCCATTGTTTCCGTAAAGTTCGACGGGGTGTTGCATGAATTTTCAACCTTCCCGGGTGTTGTGGAAGATGTGACGGATATCATTTTAAATTTTAAGGCGGTTCGGTTAAAGCTCCACGGCGACGAACCCCGGACCATCAAAATCAATGCCAACCGGGAAGGCGTGGTCCGGGCCAAGGATTTTATCTGTGATCCTCATGTGGAGGTGTTGAATCCGGACCTGCTCATCGCCACGCTATCGGGGGATGGGCAATTAAAGGCCGAAATGACGGTTAAAATGGGAAAGGGGTATGTTCCTTCGGAAAGGAATAAGGAGGAAAATGCCCCGGTCGGGACCATCTTTTTGGATACCGCTTATTCCCCGATTAAAAAGGTTACCTATGTAGTGGGTACGGCCCGGGTCGGTCAAATCACCGATTACGATAAACTGACCCTGGAGGTCTGGACCGATGGAAGCATTACGCCCGAGGATGGGGTGGCTATAGCCGCCAAGATATTAAAGGAGCAGTTGAGTCCTTTCGTTAATTTTGAAGAAGAAACCGAAGAGCCGGAGCGGAAGGAAGTCATCCACCAGGAAGAACAGGTCAACCAGAATTTATATAAAAGCGTTGAAGAATTGGAACTTTCCGTCCGGTCGGCCAATTGTTTGAAGAATGCCAATATCCGTTATATTTGGGAACTGGTTCAAAAAACAGAGCCGGAGATGTTGAAGACCAAAAATTTCGGGCGAAAATCGTTGAATGAAATTAAAGCCATTTTAGATGAGATGGGTTTACACCTGGGGTTAAAAATGGATGGGTTTGTCCCTCCCCAGCCGGAAGAAAAGAAGGAAAGCAATTATGAGGCATAATTGTACTGGAAGAAAATTAAGTCGCACGACCAGTCATCGGAAGGCCCTGATGCGGAACATGGTCACTTCCCTCCTGGAACATGAACGAATCGAAACCACTCTGGCCAAGGCCAAAGAACTTCGGATCGAGGCCGATCGAATGATTACCCTGGCCAAACAGGGAGATCTTCATGCCCGTCGGCAGGCCCTGGCGGTTATTCAAGATAAGAAGGTCGTTTATAAATTGTTCGGAGAAATCAAAGACCGTTTTTTGGAACGTAACGGCGGATATACCCAGATCACCAAATTGCGTTATCGTAAAGGGGACGGAGCCCCTGTTTCCGTCATCGAACTGGTCGGACGCTCTGAAGAGAAAAAAGCGAAAAAGAAAAAGACGAAGACCCAGAAGGCCATGGATAAGGTGAAAGGGCTGATGCCCGGACAAGGCAAGAAAGAAGAAGGGGCAGAAAAAAAAGCCGGTGAGGCATAATAAGGATTGACAATTTTAATAAAGAGGTGCTATATTTCCTATTTACGTGATCGCGGGGTGGAGCAGTCCGGTAGCTCGTCGGGCTCATAACCCGAAGGTCGCAGGTTCAAATCCTGCCCCCGCTACCAAGATTTTAATGGCTTACAAAGGTTTTTTGTAGGCCATTTTTTTTTGGTGTCCAGAGGAGAGGGGAAACGGCCACGAAATAAATGTGGTATTCGCCCTTCTCAAACAGAACCAAATTAAATCTTCCGGCATCCTGGGCCAGACAGGCTACTTCGGCCGCCTGTCTCAGGGATTACCTGTATCTGAGCGCCGATACGTTCCTTGAGGGCCGGGACATGGGATATAACGCCGATAAGCTTGCCGTCCTGCCGCAGTCCCGCTAATGTTTCCAGGGCCGTTTCCAGGGCGTCCTCGTCAAGGGTGCCGAATCCCTCATCGAGAAAGAGGGAGTCAACCCGGACATTCCGGCTGGCCATCTGCGAAAGACCAAGCGCCAGGGCAAGGCTCACGATAAAACTTTCGCCGCCGGAGAGATTCTTGGTGGAACGGATCTCCCCGGCCTGATAATTGTCGATGACATTCAGTTCCAGGGGTTGGGCGGTGTCGCGAATGAGGAGATAGCGAACCGTCATCTTCCGGAGCTGCCGGTTGGCATGGGCGATCATCATCTCGAAGGTCAGCCCCTGGGCAAAATTCCGGAATTTCTTGCCGTCGGCGGAACCGATGAGTTGATGCAGGTTATCCCATCTTGAACATTCTTTTTTCTGCGCGTCAATGGTTTTTATACGCTCTTTCTGTTCCTCCCTTTGTTTTTTATCTTCACTCAAGATCTTACTGATTCCTCCAATATCAACCATAATCTGTTTCAGGTCGGCGTCTCCGACACGGATGTTTTCCTTCAGCGTTTCAGCGGATTCTTCCGTCAAATTTTTATCGCGTTCCGCAGCCAGGGCCTCCGACCGGTCTTCCCGACGGGTATCAAGTTCTGTTTTTCCCTTGACCAGGGATCTTTTTTTTTCAACGAGGATTTCCCGCTCTTCTTCACTCAAACGTGACGACAAATATTCCGCCTCGTCCTCGAACCCTGTCCTTTTGATCCGCTCCCACCATCGCTGCTCTGTCTCCGCCAGTTCTGTGGCCCGATGGTCCGTTTTCCCTTGCAAGGAAGCGATTTTCTCTTTCAGAGCATTGATTTCTTTTTCAATTTTCCCGTAGTCTTCGCGGGCATTTGAAAGGACCTTGCCCGCCTTGTCCACCTCTTCCGCCAGCCGCTTTTCCTCATGGTCGGCGTTCTTTTCGCCGAATAGATCCCGGCGGGAAAGGCCCAGAGATTCATACTCCCCTTTCAGACCGTCACGATCCTTGTGTCTTGCCGCCAGATCTTCTTCCTGGCTGTGCA
Organism: uncultured Thermodesulfobacteriota bacterium; assembly: GCA_964627515.1. Taxonomy (GTDB): domain Bacteria; phylum Desulfobacterota; class RBG-13-43-22; order RBG-13-43-22; family RBG-13-43-22; genus RBG-13-43-22. The sequence continues at coordinate 17,445 of CAZVHO010000091.1, forward strand.
GCAGGGCCTGATGCTTCTCAATCCCCGCTTTCAGTTCATGGATCTGTTTCTCCTGATGGGTTTTTCCAGCCTCTTTCGCCTGCCAGGTATCTTTGCGCCCGGTCAGGTCTTGCAATAAGGCGTCCAGGCTATCCAGGGAAATTCGGCTGATCCCGAAAGATTCAACATCTGCCAAGGCGGCAATGCGGGCCTTCTCAGTTTCTTCCGCCAGAACGGCGCAATCTTTGTTCAGTCGTTCGTGATCACGACCGGCCGTCTCCAGGTTGTATCTGGCCTCCTGTAAGGCCTTTCCTGCTTCGTCAAAGGTCTTCCTTGTTTTTTCCAGGGCCGTCTGCGCCGACTTTTCCTGGCGACCTTTCTCTTCGATCAGGGCGACAATCCCCGTTGTTTCGGCAGTCTTCGCCTGCACGTCGGCAATCTCTTCGCGAATTTTCTCTTCGCGCTCATCTTGCGTAACTTCTATTTTCAACCTCAATAGGTCGTCGGCCCACTGTTTTTCATCAGCCTCCAGCGCCGCCTGTTTTTCCGCCAGTTCTTTTTCGGTATACTGGATTTCCCCTGCCGTCTTCACCCGATCGGCCTCCAACTTGTTCAGATGATGAGACGCCTTTTTGAATTCATCCTTCGTTTTCTGAAGCCCCGCCTCCGCTTCGTTCAGGACCGGTACATTTCCCTCTGCATAGGGGTGCCCGGTCGCACCGCACAGCGGGCAGGGTTGGCCGTCCTCAAGACGTTTCCTTTCTTCCTCGAGGTCGCGGATACGGCTGAGGAGCGACACCTGCGTCTCCCGGGAGATCAACTCTTTTTCCAGAATGGTTTTTTGATCGGTGCAGGATTTGATCTCGTCGAGGACCCTGGCGCTGCCGGCCTTTAATGCTTCCCAATTGGTTTTCAGGCTGTTCAGCGTTTCGGATGTTCGGTTTATCCGTTCAAGGGTTTCACTTGTCTTAATCAAAAGACGCTCCCGGTCTTTAAGGGCATCCGCTTCACTGCGCCACCGGCCGATGTCGCGTCCCTGGAGGATGGCCGTGATTTCATCCGTCAGGCACTTGAGATCGTTCTGATTTTTTTCAAACGCCCGGTGGAATTTCTTGTGAGCGGCTTCTCGCTTCGCATAGTCCGCCAGGGCGGTTTCCTTGTTCCCAGCTGTCGCAGAAAGTTCATCCCAAGCCTTTACACGCTTTGCCTCAACCTCCCGAAGCAAGGCAAATCTCCTCTCGATGGCGCCGAGGTTTGTCACCAACGCGGCATCGGCGGCGTGTTTCGTCCGGTATTCATCGATACCCTCAAGGACGGCATGGGTCTTCTTCAGACCCCCTTCCCCCCTTTTAACAACGCTTCTGTAGGCTTCCCCCTGTTTCTCGATTTCTCCGATGGCCTTGTCCTTCTCGGCGAGCTGTTTTTTTTGCTCCTCCAGCCGGACATCGAGGTCACGTACCTTTTTGATCACATCCCCTTCCGACATCTGCCTGGCTCGCGACTTATCCAGCAAAGTCTCTGCGGTCTGCTTTGAAGCGAACGCCTCTCCGCCGGCCTTTTCCTTTTCAGGCAGCAAGGTGACGGTGCCATGGAGTTCCTTTATCTCGCTTTCCTGCAATTTACGTAAAGCTTTTATCCCTTGGTAATCGCCTTCCAGCCCGAGGGCCTTTTGGGATTTTCCCAGCTTTTTGGATTCCGGGGCAAACGCCTGACAGCGCTGCTCGAAGTCCTGCTGTTTCTTTTCCAGTTCTCCCAGTTCTTTCTCCAGGGCAACCATCCCCTCGATCCAGGACAGGGCCTTTCCCGTTTCCTTCAGTTTCCCGGAAAGTTCGGTTTCCTGCTGCTGCTTTTCTATCAGACCGGTCTGCAAACCCTTCTCCTCGTCTTCATTCAAGACCTGGAGCCCTTTCAGTTCGGCCTGCAACATCTCAAGTCTGTTGTTCTCTTCCGTGCGGCGCTCGTGAACTTTCATGGAGATCCGGCTGTAGATTTCTGTGCCGGTAATCTGCTCAAGAATGGGTGCCCGCTCATTGGGAGGGGCCTGGAGAAATACCGCGAATCCCCCCTGAGCAAGCAGCATCGAACGCGTGAAGCGATCGAAATTCATACCCGTGGCCTTCTCGATGAATTCACCCACCTGGTTGATCTTTGATTCCAGGACCGTTTCGGAATCGGCATCTGCTATTTCATGCTTTGCCTGCTGCAGCTCGCAATCCGGCCGCCTGCGGGCGCGGTGCTGGCTCCAGTGGCAACGATAACGGCCCTTCTGGGTTTCGAAGGTCACCTCCGCAAAACATTCACCGGTCTGGCGCGACATGATCTCGTTGCTGTTTTTTGTAACCTTGTCCAGCCGGGGCGTTCTTCCATAAAGCCCAAGGCAGATGGCGTCCATGATGGTCGTCTTTCCCGCTCCGGTGGGACCGGTAATGGCGAATAGTCCTTCAGACGAATAATCCGGGTGGGTGAAATCGACCTGCCATTCGCCCACCAGCGAATTCAGGTTCTTGAATCGAACACCGAGTATCCTCATACCGTTTTCTCCTACTCCAACATCGAATCTTGCTCGTTGATGGCGACCATGATTTCCCGATAGGAATCCAAAAGAGCCGGTCGTTGGTCTTCAGGGATCTCATGCGATTCGAGGCAGCGATGGAAAACGTCCGTGACATCGAGATCATCGAGTGTTTCGCCTGCACCCATGCCGCTTATGTCACGTTCCAATACCCGATTGTTCTTGACGCGAAGGATCTCCAGTCCGCCCCCCTGGACGGTCTCATCCAGGCGCGAGCGTAGATCACCGGCGATCACGTCTCCTTCATAGATGATCTCCAGCCAGGCGTTGCTCCCTCCGGACTTCAGCACATCGATGTCCCGGGCAATGGTTTGCCAATCCCCCCGCAGGGTCTTCAGTTCCTGGAAACGGGGTACGGGAATTTTGGCCACATTGGGCGACCTGTCCGAAAATTCTGCAAGAACCAGGCTCTTTTCCTGTCCGGCTTCCCCGAAGCCGATTGGCAGAGGCGAACCGGAATAGCGGATGAAATCCGACCCGCCCACGGTCTGGGGGATATGGAGATGCCCCAGGGCAAGGTAATCAATGGTTTCAGGAAACACATCCGTTCCGACCTTCAGGAGAGAGCCGATATACAGTTCACGCACCCCGTCGCCGTCAACCGTCTGACCACCTGCCGTATAGAGATGGCCCATGGCGACGATAGGAACGGTTTTTTTCAATGCGGAGCGTTTTTCTTCAGCCGCTTCATACACCATCCGGTAATGAGTTCTGATCCCATCGATGATTTTTCGCTCCTTGTCCTCCAGGCTCTCTCCCGCCGCAGCGGTGCGGATGTCACGGTCCCGGAGATAGGGGATGGCGCAGACGATAAGCAGGGGCTCCTGATCCGACCTGACAATCACGACCACCTCTTCTTCGGGTGACGCGGATGCGCACCCTACGACATGGATATTGAGAAATTTCAGGAGTTCCCGGGGGGCGTTCAAAAAAGAGGGAGAGTCGTGATTTCCCGCCGTGACCACTATATGGCGTCTGGGCGAGGCGGCCACACGGCAAAGAAAACGGTAATACAATTCCTGGGCATAGTTGCTGGGCGTGCTGTTGTCAAACACGTCCCCCGCCACCAGAAGCACGTCGATGTCTTCGTTCTCGATGAGCGCCGCCAGCCAGTTCAGGAAGGCTTCGTATTCTTCATATCGCTTGCGGCCATACAGTGCCCGGCCGAGGTGCCAGTCGGAGGTGTGTAGAAGTTTCATGACATTTCCATAGAGATTCCTTGTTACGAAACGTCGATGTTAGTATATATATACCGACATCTCGTGACAATCAATCCGAAAGTTTTATGTTCTGTTTCCCCTGTTGTCGCCCAAAGAACCCTTGCGTTCATAGGCTTCTTGCCCCGCTTCCGTTTCGTTCCGCTAAAATATTTTCCCAGCCAGGTAAATAGGCGTTCATCAGGCTTTTGAAGAGTTTGCCGTGATTGGGCACCTGGAGGTGGAGGAGTTCGTGGACGATGACATATTCTTGGAACGTTCTCGGTTCCTGAAGAAGATCGGCACTGAAACAGACCCGTCCCTTGCTTGAGCAGGAGGCCCACTTTTTCATCATCCTCTGTATGCAAATCTGCGCCGGTTTCACCTTCATGACAACAGCCCAGCGGACAATTTTAACGGCATTGGGTCGGACCGTGTCGGCATTGCTCGGCATTGCGGCATTGGGTCGGACCGTCCGAAGTGGTTGAATTAAAATTTTATTCTCGGAAAGATGGGGTC
>CAZVHO010000092.1:0-2907 GCA_964627515.1 uncultured Thermodesulfobacteriota bacterium
CCGTGTGTCAGGCTATGCCTGACCCGTGCCAAAAAATTCTATTTTCGAACTAAACAAACAGGAGGTAAAGCGGTTGGGAAAATTGGTGTTGATTCGTCATGGCCAGTCCCAGTGGAACCTGGAAAACAGGTTTACGGGCTGGATCGATATCCCTCTAAGTAATCAAGGAAGACTGGAGGCCAAAGAGGCCGGCCGAAAAATTAAAGATATCCTTTTTGATGCGGCTTTTTGCAGTAAATTGATTCGGGCGATTGAAACCCTCTTGCTGGTTTTAAGCGAAAACCAGGACCAGAAAACCCCCATCTTTGTACCCGAAGGCGTGAAAGAAATGGAATGGGGGGGGCATTACCAACCGAATCCGTCTCAAGAGGTCCCGGTCTATCGGGCTTTGGCCCTTAATGAACGCTATTATGGGGACTTGCAGGGTTTAAATAAGCTCGATTCGGCTAAGCGCTGGGGAACGGAACAAGTCCAGCTTTGGCGAAGGAGTTATGAACAAGCCCCACCGGGGGGGGAATCCTTGAAGGATACGGTGGGTCGGGTAATCCCCTATCTAAAAGAAAACATTTATCCCCATCTTTTCGACAATAAGAACGTCCTGATTGCCGCCCATGGCAACAGTTTGCGGGCCATAGTCATGATACTGGAAAATATGGCGGCCGAAAAAGTGGCCAAACTGGAAATCCCGACCGGTATTCCGCTTATTTATGAGGCGGAAAAAACAGGGGAGAATCTATTGTGGAAACGGGTAAATTTATGAAGAACGACCGGAGCTTCAGGCAATGGGCGATGGGCTGGATTCTGGATTCTTGGTTTTTATTTTCGTACTAAAACTTGACCGACCTGATCAGGTCCTTGTAGGTTTCAACCTGTTCCGACGTCAGTTCTCTTCTGAGTAGTTTTACATGAACCCAGATCGGAAGGTTATAGTGCAAAGCCAGGGCCAGGGTGTCGCTGGGACGGGCATCGGCGGCCATTTCATCCCCGTCTTTTTTGTAAATGACCTTGGCAAAATAAGTCTGATCCCTTAAATCGTATATTTCCACCCGGAGGAACTCGATTTCCGTTTCGGCCAGGATGTTCAGATACAATTCGTGGGTTAAAGGACGGGGCGTTTGGACCAGTTTTTTTTCTTTCGCAATGGCCAGGAATTCGGGTTCACCGACGAACATGGTTAAGGAAGTATCGGATTCTTTGTCTTCCTTAAGGATGACAATCTTTTCCGAATCTTTTTCGGCCTTGAGGACGATTTCGGTAATAACAACAAATTGGTAATCAACCATGAAATTTTTTCTCCTATAGGTTATAACCTCTTGCAGGTTGCAACTTGCATCTTGAAACATGACACTGTATTTTCATTTAAACTATAGATACCTCTTGAAGGGTTTTCAAGGGATTTTTTGGAGGTGGACCTATGTCATCCGGCATTGTGTTAAAAGATTGCTTTAAAACGTATACTTATGATCAAGAAAAGAGCAGGAATCCCCGGGAGACGATTGCCCGGGTTCGAGGCTTGTTGAAAGAAGTGGACCTGGATATCCTAAAGGAGACCGTCCGTATTGATAGCGGGAGGCTGGGCATCCCTATCTTTATCAGCCGCTGCGGAAAGGATGCGGTTCAGGTCATCGGGACCCAGAAGCAGATGGGCAAAGGGGGGACCCCTGAACAGTCCGAAGCCAGCGCCTTGATGGAATTGGCCGAACGATTCAGTTTCTTCCATTTTATAAAAAGCCGCCCTTTTATAAAAGAAACCTACCGGAATATCAAAGACCAGGCCATCCCCTTGGAGGCCCTGCCCTTTTGTTTCTACGATCAGTCAGATGACCTGGCTAAAATCAAAGACATCTTTGAAGAAATTCCCCTGTCCTGGGTTTGGGCTTATAATCTGACCGATAAAAAGGATCAATTAGTCCCTATCGACTGGTTTTATCTGATCCATGAATATAACGGGCCTTCGGCCGGCAATACCCTGGAAGAGGCCATCCTGCAAGGATTATGTGAGATAGTGGAACGGCATGTCTCTTCGGTTATCAGCCATGATTTGATGCTGACTCCGACTATCGATCCCGCCTCGGTAACTGATCCGGCTGCTAAAGATCTGATTGAAAAATTTGATCGTTTAGGGATCAAGCTCTTTTTAAAGGATTTTTCCCTTGATACCGGGATACCCACAGTGGGTTCTCTGGCCTATGATCCTTCCACTTTTCCTGAAAAAAGTGAAATCGTTTTTACGGCCGGGACCACGCCCAATCCGGAGAAGTCGTTGATCCGGGCCGTAACTGAAATCGCCCAGTTAGCCGGGGATTTTATCAATCGGACCCAATATCGTCCGACTCTCCCCAAATATCAGCGACTGGAAGAGGCCCAATATGTCATGGCCGCCCCAAAGATTATTGGAATTAGTGAGCTGCCCAATCTTTCTGATGAAAATATCCGGATAGAAATAGAATCCTGTGTCCAAGCCCTGGCCCGGATAGGGCTCAAAGTGTATATGGTCAATGTAACCCATCCCAAGCTGGGGGTCCCGGCTGTTTATACCATTATCCCCGGGGCCCATTTCCGGGACAGGACCAGACATACGGGCTTTCTTTTTCATCTGGCCAGGCTGGTTTCTGTAATGGAAGACCCTAAGGAGGCCATTGAAGGACTCCAAAAGATCGCCGGGGTATTTCCCGACCGCTATGAAGTCAATTTTTTCCTGGGTTTTGCCCTGGAAAGGGATGATCGGCCCGAAGAAGCCATGCACTTTTTTAAGAAGGCCCTGGAGTTAAACCCTCGGGATATCGATCTGAGCAGTATTTACTGCCATCTGGGGGTGTGCTTAAAAGACTTGGAACAGTACGACCAGGCCATTGAGTTTTTAGACCAGGCCAAAGCCTGTAACAGCGGCCAAAAAGAGATTTACAA
>CAZVHO010000092.1:3007-21423 GCA_964627515.1 uncultured Thermodesulfobacteriota bacterium
TTGAGTTTTTAGACCAGGCCAAAGCCTGTAACAGCGGCCAAAAAGAGATTTACAACGTACAGGGCTTTTGTTACTTTAAATTAAAAGAGCATCAGAAGGCCATTGAGGCCTTTGAGAAAGCTATTGAGATCGATCCCGGTTCCGGGATTGATTATGCCAATATCGGGTCCAATTTGAGGGAGTTGGGTTTTTTCCCGGAGGCTATAAAACTTTATCAGATGGCTTTGGAAATGGATCCGACCCTGGAATTTGCCAGAGAAAATATAGAAAGGCTCAGCTTAATGGTTCAACCATGTTAGATTTTACAAACACCTTTAATAAATACGAAACCCTGGTGCAGGGGGTAGAGAAATCGATTAAACAGATCCGGGAATCCCATCCGGATGGAATCCGGTGCATCCAGCAATGCTCCGACTGTTGTTACGCGGTTTTTGACCTGTCCTTGATCGAATCGGTTTATATCAATTACCATTTTTACCAATCTTTGGATAAGGAAAAACAAGAGCAGGTGTTGGAAAGGGCTGAAGGGGCCGATCGGAAATTTTATAGAATAAAACGCCAATTGCATAAAATGATGGTTCAGCAGAATAAAAAAGAAGAGGAAGCCTTGCAGTTGATGGCTGCGGAAAGGGTCCGTTGTCCCTTTTTAAACGAGTCGGATCTCTGTGATCTCTATGAGAGTAGACCTGTTACCTGCCGGGTTTATGGGGTCCCTACGGCCATCCAGGGTGCCGGGCATACTTGTGGAAAATCAGGCTTTAAAGAGGGGGTTCTATATCCGACTATCAATCTGGACAGGATTAACCAACGCCTTTTTGGATTGTCCGAGGAAATGTTGCGGGAAATAGGATCTAAAGAGCAACAACTGCAGATGCGCCTCCTGCCGGTTTCCACATCGCTGCTGAGCGATTATGATGAAGCCTTTTTTGGTTTAAAACCCACCTGTTCGGTTTAAGGAGAAATGCCAATGGGAAATTTATCCCCCGAGGTCGAAGAACGCAAAAAAGCCATCTTCGACAGTATGTCCCCCAAGTCCCAACAACACATTTTGAAAAAAGGCTATGAGCAGTGGGACCCTTTTATGCAACCGAAGGATCCCATCGAGTTGCGTGAGGGGAAGCAAAATTTGACGGCCAGGGAACTGGCCCGGTCCTTTTTAGCGGCCTGTGATTTTTCCGATTACAGCAACGCCTTCGGTGAAGGGGCCTGGGAGATATGCAAGGGGCTGATTAATGAAGAGGATAAATATAAAGGGATGTATGCCTTTTGCCTGTGGTATGAAAAGGAGTTGAACCGGGGTAAAACCAAATAGGACTTTTAATCCTATGAAAACTGACTTAGAGGCTTTTTGAAAATATCAACTGTGAGGGAATTATGAAAGGACAGACTAAAAATCCTAACCAAACCACTGAAGAATATATTGAAGGGCTGAAAGAAGCCCTGATCAAAAACCCGGACTGCGGGACCAGCCATTATAACCTGGCCATCGCCTTGATTAAACAGGAGAAATGGGATGAGGCCATCCATGAATTTAAGGAGGCCATCCACAGCAGCCCCAGTTTGGCCGAGGCTTATGTGGACCTGGGAGGGATCTACTTGCAACAAGGGGACCTGGAAGGGTGCATTCAACTCAACCGGGATGCCATAAAAATCAGGCCGAAATTCTCCGTCCCCTATGGGAATTTAGGTTTTGCCTATTTGCAAAAAGGGGAAATCGAGGCCGCTATCGATGCCCTGGAAAAGGCCGTGGCCATTAATCCCCAATTCATTCAGGCCCTGGCTACCCTGGCCAGCGCCTATTTTATGCAAGGCCGTTTGGAGGAAAGTATCGCCGCTTCAAAAAAGGTCTTGCAGATGGCCCCCACCTTTGCGGTGGCCCATAACAATCTGGCTCTGGCCTATTTTGAAAAAGGTGCCTTCCAGGAAGCCGTTGCCCATTGCGACCAGGCCAGGACTTATGGTTTTTCGGTCGATAGCCGGTTTTTACAAGAACTCGAGCCCTACCGGGGAGACCCGGGATCGGTTTAAGTAATCCGGATTTAGTTTGAAAATAAATTTTTGGCACGGATTTCACGGATTACACGGTTAAGGCAAAGGGGGATCCTTCGTGGCGTCCGCATGAATCTCATTTTTTTATTTTAGGGTATTTCCTTTGATCCAAACAACCCAACCCCAGATTAAATTGATGGCCTCCTCTTTACAGGGAAAGGTTCCATTCGAGGCCCGATGGATCGGCGCTCCCTTGCCTGAGAGCCGAAACGGATCCATGGAACCGGGGAACGGGCCTTGGACCTACGGGAGTTATTTTCAGGCCATCAAGAATGTTATTTCAAGAAACTCATTTGCCCTGCTTTTACAGGCGACAGGAGGGCAACTGGCCTCCCCTGTTTTGCTTTCCGAGGTAACGGAAATCCTTATTTATGCCGAAAAACATGGAAACCTGTACCATCCCGCCAAAATCGAAGTAATCACCAAAGGTAAATGCGCCAGGTTTGTGATGAATGTTGCCCTGACCGAAAGAGGGCGGGCGGCTATGTTGGGGGAGATCAGGGCCTTAACTTTTCTGACCAGGGAATATCCTTACCCTTTTCTGCCGATCGTTTATTCCTACCCCTTGGGGGATGAGGGCGCCCCGGCGGGCCTGTTTCTGGCCGACTGGTTTGAGGGATTCCATGAGTTTCATCTATCTTTAGATCCTGCTGAGGGAACCCGAAAATTGATCCTCTGGGATGGAAACCAAAGCCCCCGATATCTCTCCGACCGACAAAGAAAACAGGTCTATCTCGAAATTTCCAAGATATTGACTCTCTACTATAACCCATTGACATTTGACCAGATCTTCCCCTGGCACCATGGGGCCGGTGATTTTGTGGTAAAAAGGGAAGGGGAAAAGGTGGAGGTCCGGCTGGTGACGGTCAGACAATACGGACCTATGATGGAGCCTTCCGAGAATACGGTCGAGGAGGCCCTGCTTTTCTTTTTTTTGAATCTTTCTTTAAGAATGAGACTGGATCGGCTGGATGGAGTTGGGGAGATCGTCTGGGCCGAAGATGATTGTCTGGAGATGACCTGGGAGGGGTTCCTGGAGGCCCTCCAAATAAAAGAAAGGGAGGGAGCCATAACAGCAGGCTTTCGAAAATCTTTTCTGAAAGGGCTTACCCGGTTTTCCGAAGACGACCTGGCGGAAAGATTTTTGGCGCTGGTAGAATCCTATGACCCGGCTGCCCCGGACCTGCCTGTGATCAGGCAGTATTTATCCCCTCATATAACCCAGGTTTATGGGTCCTTTAACTGTCCGGGATCAGTAGGGTAAGCTCCGGGCCGTCTCTTTTTTCTCTTTTTTTGTTGACAAAAACCGACAAACTATTTTATAGGTTCTTTTGTTACAAAAGGGTTTGGATTTTCTTTAAAATCCCCTTAAACACTCCTTCCTGCGTTGGATGAAAAATTCCGCAAGGGCGAGGCGAAAAGCCTTGTCTTTTTTTTCACATTCACGTATTGTGGAGGCTGGGATCTTCGAAGAGATTTCGGAAAAAGGATGCCTTTTTACCCCAGAAACTGTGAAAAGGGGAACGATGCCGATAGACGAACAAGGCCTTTCCGAGGGGAGGTGGTGGGCGGAATTCAATAAGCCCTTCAGGGCGTTACTTTCTTATCGTTACCAGTAATAAATTATTATCACTATAGAATGGGAGGTTATACTAATGAAGCACAAAACACCCCTGCTGGATCAATTAGAAAGCGGGCCGTGGCCGAGTTTTGTAAGCGATATAAAACGAGAAGCAGAATCTCGGGCCAAGAATGAAAAAGGGGTCAAATTCCAAATCCCCGCGGATGTTTGTGAAGATATCCTGGGCGTACTGGAACTGACCTATGTGCACAAACGCACCCACTGGAAACACGGCGGAATCGTCGGCGTTTTCGGTTATGGGGGGGGCGTTATCGGCAGGTACTGCGATCAACCGGAAATGTTCCCCGGAGTAGCCCATTTCCATACCATCCGGGTCAACCAACCGGGCGGTAAATATTACTCCACGGAATATTTGGAAAAGATTTGTGACTTATGGGAAAGAAGGGGCAGCGGGATCACCAATATGCACGGCTCCACCGGCGATATCATCCTGTTAGGGACCCATACGCCTCAATTGGAAGAGGTCTTTTGGGAACTGACCCATGATATCGGTCAAGACCTCGGCGGTTCCGGATCCAACCTCCGCACGCCTTCCGACTGTCTGGGAAAGTCCCGTTGCGAATATGCCTGTTATGACACTCAGGCCCTCTGTTTTGACCTGACCAATGAATATCAGGATTATCTGCACCGTCCGGCCTTCCCCTATAAATTTAAATTTAAATTCGACGGCTGTCCAAATTGCTGTGTGGCCTCTATTGCCCGGTCCGACATGTCCTTTATCGGGACCTGGCGGGACAATATCCGGATCGATCAGAAAGCCGTTGCCGCTTATGTGGCCGGTGAAGTAGCACCCAATGCCGGTGCCCATTCCGGACGCGATTGGGGTGCCTTTGATATCCAGAAAGAAGTCATTGACCTTTGTCCCACCAATTGTATGGCCTGGGATGGGAAACAATTGGAAATCTTCAATCCCGAATGTACCCGCTGTATGCATTGCATCAATGTCATGCCTCGGGCCTTACGGATCGGCGAAGATACGGGATTGTCCATTCTGGTCGGGGCCAAGGCCCCCATCCTGGATGGTGCCCAGATGGGTTCCCTGCTGGTTCCTTTTATTAAAGCCGAACCGCCCTATACTGAAATCAAAGAGCTTATCGAGAAACTCTGGGATTATTGGATGGAAGAGGGCAAGAACCGGGAACGTCTCGGAGAATTGATCAAGAGGAAAGGGTTCCAGAAGCTTTTGGAAGCCATGGAATTGAAGCCGCTTCCTCAAATGGTTAAGGAACCCAGGACCAATCCTTATATCTTCTGGAAAGCGGAAGAAGTTGAGGGCGGGTTCGACCGAGACATTAAAGAATATCGCAAGTATCATCAGAGATAGGAGGTAACTACCGATGCCTTATGATCCATCAAATCCTTTAAAGGATAGAATTACCGATATCGGGCCGAAAAGTTATGAGGAATTCCTTCCTCCGGTCATAAAGAATAACTTTGGAAAATGGGCCTACCATGAAATTTTAGAACCCGGGGTCCTGGTCCATGTGGCCGAAAGCGGGGACAAGGTCTTCACCGTACGGGTCGGCGGGGCCCGCGTGATGAGTATTTCCCATATCCGGGAGATGTGTGCCATCGCCGACAAGCACTGCGACGGCTACCTTCGCTTTACCACCCGCAATAACGTTGAATTCATGGTCGATGATCAATCCAAGGTTGAACCTTTAAAACAGGATCTTCTGAGCCGCAAACAGCCGGGGGGAGGGTATAAATTTCCCGTTGGCGGGACCGGCGCCGGGATCACCAACATCGTCCATACCCAGGGCTGGCTCCATTGCCATACCCCGGCGACCGATGCCTCCGGCGTGGTCAAGGCGGTCATGGATGACCTGTTTGATGATTTTACCCACATGAGGATGCCTGCCCAGGTCCGGATTTCCCTGGCCTGCTGTTTGAATATGTGCGGGGCGGTCCATTGTTCCGACATCGCCATCCTGGGCTATCATCGCAAACCCCCCATGATCGATGCCGAGGTGATCGATAAGGTTTGTGAAATTCCGTTGGCCATAGCCGCCTGTCCGACTGCGGCCATTAAACCGGCCAAGATCAAAAGACCGGATGGAACGGATGCCCAGGCCGTGGCGGTCAACGTGGATCGCTGCATGTTCTGCGGAAACTGCTATACCATGTGTCCGGCCATGCCCCTGGCTGATGCCGATGGGGACGGGATCGTGATCATGGTCGGCGGGAAGGTCTCCAACCGGATCAGCGCCCCCAAGTTTTCCAAGGTGGTGGTGGCTTTCCTGCCCAATAATGTACCCCGTTGGCCGGAGACCACCGATTGTATCCGCAATATCGTTGAGGTTTATGCCGCGGATGCCAAGAAATACGAGCGGTTAGGGGAATGGGCCGAAAGGATCGGCTGGGAAAAGTTTTTTGAAAAGACCGGTCTGGATTTTACCCATCACCTGATTGATGATTTCCGGGATCCGGCTTATTACACCTGGCGGCAGACTTCTCAGTTCAAGTTTACGGCCTAGTTTTGACAGAAAACGTTAAGAGTTCGGAGTGACGAGTTCGGAGCAAAGTCTCACCAGACTCCCTACTCCGAACTCAACACCCCGAATTTAAAACTCAAAAGGAAAGAGGTTGAGAATGGAAGTAGCCGAAGCCCAAAAAATTGTGATGGATGGCTTGGAAAAGAAAAAGGGCAAATCCAAATTTTATCTGAAAGATTTTTATGCCATGCTGCCCGATTGGAAACCCAGGGAAGTAAATAAGTTAGTCAATAATATGGTTCAGCAGGAGATGCTGGAGTACTGGTCCAGCGGGAGCACTACCCTGTATGGCATTAAAGGTGCCGGCAAGCAAGGCGCTGCTGAGGAAGGGGCGGAATAGCCCCTTTCAACAGGGTGTTCCTGCCTTAAAAGTAATTTTGAAGTTGAAGTTGGTAAAATGGGTCTACCCCGCATCATGATGGCCTCCCTGCGGGGGGGATCGGGAAAAACCGTCATTTCAATGGGAATTTTGGCGGCTTGGAAGGCCCGTGGCCTGAAGGTTATCCCTTTTAAAAAGGGACCGGATTATATTGATGCCGGGTGGTTGGCTATGGCAGCCGGCCACCCGTGTTTTAATTTGGACCCTTTTTTGATGGGAAAGAAAACCGTTCACCATTCCTTTCAACAGAGGGCTCAAGCCGGGGAATTGTCCCTCATTGAAGGCAATCGTGGTCTGTATGACGGAATTAATCCTCAAGGGACCTATAGCACCTCCGAACTGGCCAAGATGTTAAAAACCCCTTTGGTATTGATTGTGGATTGTACCAAGACCACCCGCACCGTAGCGGCTATGATCCTCGGCTGCCAGCAGTTTGATCCGGCCCTGAGTTTGAAAGGGATTGTCTTGAATCATATTGCCCGGAGCAGGCACGAAACCATCATTAGGAAGGCCATTGAACACTATTGCGGTCTCCCCATTTTAGGCGCTATTCCGCGGATGCCGTCTTCTCATTTTCCGGAACGCCATTTAGGGCTCCTGCCTTTTCAGGAGCATCCCGAAGTTGAAAAAGCGGTGCATTCCGCCCAAAATTTGGCGGAAAATTATGTGGACCTGGATGGTCTCAGGACCATGGCTTTTGATGCCCCGGCGATGAAGTCCTTCACGCTCCATCCGGTTTGCTCAAAAAAGGCCGGTACTTCTTCTTCTAATCCGTTGATCGGAGTCATCCAGGATGAAGCCTTTCAATTTTATTACCCGGAAAATCTGGAGGCCCTGGAAAAGGCCGGGGCCAAACTGGTCTTTTTAAATGCCCTGACAGGGGCATTTCCACCAGGCCTGGATGGTCTTTATATCGGGGGAGGGTTTCCTGAAACCCAGGCCCTTATGCTGGCTCAAAACGGATCTTTTCGATTGGCCTTGAATGAGGCCATCGAAGAGGGGCTGCCGGTCTATGCCGAATGCGGGGGGTTGATGTATTTAGGGAAGACCCTGATTTATCAGGGTGAGGCCTATCCCATGGTGGGAACCCTGCCTTTAACCTTTGTCCTGGAGAAAAGACCGCAAGGCCATGGCTATACCACGCTCAAGGTCCGGAAAGAAACCCCTTTTTTCCCGGTGGGCATGGTTCTCAAAGGCCATGAGTTCCACTATTCCCGGGTTTTGGACTGGGGCTCCTGCCGAATTGCCCCGGTTTTTAAAATGATCAAAGGGTTTGGATTGGATGGGGTGGGGGACGGGATTGTTTACAAAAATGTTCTGGCCACCTATACCCATCTCCATGCCTTAGGGACCCCGGGCTGGGCCCCGGCCCTGGTGGAGCAGTCCAAAGAATATAAGATCCGTGGAGCCGAAGGTTCTCCGCCGCTTGAGACCCCCCTTGAGGGAAGCGGCTTAAGACCATTATCCACAAGGATACAGCTTTGACCTTATAAATTTAGGGGAAATTAGATAAAATCCCCTTGACATTTTAGAGAAAATAGGTCATTTATTGGCCACAAAAAAATATTTTACGAGGAGGATGTAAGCATGCCTACCGTTGAATTTAAAGGAAAAACCTTTAGCGTTGATGAAGATGGTTTTATCGATGATTTCAATAGCTGGGCCCGGGAGTGGGTCGATTACGTAAAGGAATCCGAAGGAATCAAAGAGCTGACCGAAGAACATTGGAAAGTGATTAATATCCTGCAAGATTATTACAAAAAAAACGGAATTGCCCCCATGGTCCGGATCTTATCCAAGGTTACCGGATACAAGCTCAAATACATCTATGAGTTGTTCCCTTCCGGACCTGGAAAAGGAGCCTGTAAGATGGCCGGCCTTCCTAAACCGACCGGTTGCGTATAACTACAGGTCAATTGATTGTGACGGGTGACGAGCAAAATAATAGCGGCCAGTGACAGGTGACCGGTGACAGGGAGAAATAAGGGCAAGGAATACTGGAATATTGATATGTTGGGTCGTGGTGTCCCAACATCTCTCCAAAAGGCCATTACCCCAATCCTCTGTATCCCTGTTTTTCCTCGTCACTCGTCACCCGTCACTCGTCACCTTTAATCACCTTTATGGACCTTGAAAAACTCTATGCCTATAGAAAGATGGCCATTCTAAACAAATGGTTTGATCTGACTATTGAGACTTACCCCGAAGAGACCGCCAGATTCTTAAAAAATAAAAAGAATCGTTTTGCCAACCCGGTGGGATATATCCTTTCCCAGGAGATTGAACCCGTCTTAGATGGTCTTTTTAAAGGGGTAGACCTCGAAACCCTGCGGCCTTTTCTTGAAAATATTATTCGCATACGGGCCGTTCAAGATCTCTCGGCCTCCCAGGCTTTGGCCTTCATCTTTTTATTGAAACAGGCGTTCAGAGAGGAGTTGGAGCAGGAAATTCAAGAAAGCCGGGTAGGGAGAGACCTTTTAGCATTGGAGTCCAGAATAGACGCCGTAGCCCTTTTTGCATTTGATATATTTATGAAGTGCCGGGAAAAGATTTACGACCTCAAAGCCAATGAGATTAATAACCGGACCGTTCGGCTGCTTCGAAGGGCTAAACTGGTCGTGGAAGAACCAACGGAGCTGGCCCCGGCATAATTCGAAAATATCCTTCAGGGTTCGGGGGGCAGGGGGCAGTTAGAGAATAAAGTTGCAAGTTTTTTGTCATTCCCGTGGAAACGGGAATCCAGTGTTTATAATTGATTACGCCTGGCCTGGATTCCCGCCTGCGCGGGAATGACGAGTTTTCACGAGTACATAAAGTATAACAAGTTGGCTTTAATCATCCGCATTTTCATGCTTCGCTGGTGCCCTCGGGGCATTAGGGTTTGTTAAATAATTTTCAGGGCCAAACCTAATTGAGGAGAGGTAGACTTTCATGAATTTTATATCGGGCATTATCTTATCCTTCATCACGGTACTGGTTCTCGTTTTCATCCCCTTTGTGGGGATGCAGGTGGCCAACCTGCAGGTTTTGTTCGGGGTAGTTATTCCTTACCTGGCCATGATCACCTTTTTGGTGGGGGTTGTGGGGCGATTGCTCCTGTGGTCCTTTTCAGCGGTCCCTTTCCGCATTCCCACCACTGCTGGTCAGCAGAAGTCTCTCCCCTGGATCAAACCCAACAAACTGGAGAACCCCTCTACCGCTGCAGGCGTTTTTGGAAGAATGGTTTTGGAGATCTTCCTCTTTCGTTCCCTATTCCGGAACAGTACCATGGAATATCGCGAAGGACCCCGGGTCACTTATGAATGGGAAAAGTGGCTCTGGCTGTCGGCTATCCTCTTCCACTATTCCTTTTTGGTGGTCCTGATCCGGCACCTCCGGTTTTTTACCGAACCGGTCCCGGCCTTCGTCACTCTCATCGAGGCCCTGGATGGATTTATGCAGGCCGGGATCGGTCCTTTACCGGGCCTGATGCTTCCGGCTTTGTTTTTGAGTGGGGTCATTTTATTAGCCGCCGCAGCTTATCTGTTCCTCCGAAGAATTTATATCCCTACCGTCCGATACATCTCATTACCCACGGATTATTTCCCCTTGTTGCTAATTATGGCCATTGCCATAACCGGAATCCTGATGCGCTATCTGCTCAAGGTAGATATCGTCAGTGCAAAGCAATTAGTCCTGGGGTTGGTGACTTTTCACCCCGTTCTCCCCCAGGGGATCGGGGTCCTTTTTTATATGCACCTGTTTTTGGTCAGTTGTCTGTTTGCCTATTTCCCTTTCAGCAAGCTGGTCCATTTAGGGGGGGTCTTCCTGAGTCCGACGAGAATCATGGCCAATAATAACCGGATGATCAGGCACATCAATCCCTGGAATTACCCGGTAAAGGTCCATACCTACGATGAATATGAAGAAGAGTTTAAAGAAAAAATGATTGAGGCTGGAATTCCAGTGGAGAAGGAGTAAATATGGCTGTTAAAAATGTCCCATCTCCTGAAGAATTATCCCGGATAAAACATTCCCCCCCGTTCTTTAAGGGCTGGATGAATACCCCGGCGGAAATAAAACCCGGAACCTATTGTTATGCCGGCCAACCCAAAAATTTAGAGGCCGTGGGGTTGCCCAATCCCAGGGCCTGGAACCCCTTGGATCAAGACTGGAAATTACCCGATAATTGGAAAGCGATTATCATTGAAGGAATCCGGGAGCGGATCAGCCGGTTTCGAAGTTTTCACATCTTTATGGACATCTGTGTCCGTTGCGGGGCCTGCGCCGACAAATGTCATTTTTTTATCGGTTCCGGAGATCCCAAGAATATGCCGGTCCTCCGGGCCGAGCTTTTAAGGTCGGTCTACCGCCGGGAATTTACCACGGCCGGCAAGATTTTCAGGAAAATGGTCGGGGCCCGGGATCTGACTGAAGAGGTCCTGAAAGAATGGTGGAGTTATTTTTTCCAGTGCACCGAATGCCGGCGCTGTTCTGTTTTTTGCCCTTACGGCATCGACACGGCTGAAGTAACCATTATCGGCCGGGAGCTGTTGAACCTGGTGGGCCTGAATATCGACTGGATCGCCGGACCGGTAGCCAACTGTTTCCGGAAAGGGAATCACCTGGGCATCGAGCCCCATGCCTTTAAGGATATGATCGATTTTTTCCTGGATGAGATCGAGGGGATCTCTGGCATCAGGCCGGAGCCCACCTTTAACCGCAAAGGGGCCGAGATCCTTTTTGTCACCCCCTCCGGGGATATTTTCGCTGATCCGGGTACTTTTACCTGCATGGGATATTTGATGCTGTTCCACCAGTTGGGACTGGATTATACCTGGAGCACCTATGCCTCCGAGGGAGGGAATTTCGGGTTTTTTACTTCCCATGAAATGATGAAAAGGCTCAATTCCAAGATGTATGCCGAAGCCAAACGTTTGGGGGTTAAATGGATCCTGGGCGGCGAATGCGGCCATATGTGGCGGGTCGTCAACCAGTACATGGATACCATGAACGGCCCGGCCGACTTTCTGGAAGTGCCGGTATCCCCGATTACCGGGACCAGATTTGAAAATGCCACTTCCACCAAGATGGTCCACCTGGTCGAATTCACGGCGGACTTGATTAAAAACGGCAAATTAAAATTGGATCCCAGCCGAAACGATCACCTGAAAGTGACCTTCCACGATTCCTGCAATACCGCCCGGGGGATGGGCTTTTTTGAAGAGCCCCGGTACGTCCTTCAGAGTGTATGTAATAATTTTTTTGAGATGCCCGAGGGGACCATCCGGGAACAGACCTTCTGTTGCGGCAGCGGTTCGGGTCTGAACGCCGGAGAGAATATGGAACTCAGGATGCGGGGAGGATTCCCCAGGGCCAACGCCGTTCGATACGTGCAGGACAAGCACGGGGTCAACATGCTGGCCAACATCTGCGCCATAGACCGGGCGGCATTAAGCACCTTGATGGAATATTGGGCGCCGGAGGTCGGGGTCACCGGCCTGCATGAACTGGTGGCCAATGCCCTGGTTATGGATGGGGAGATCGAACGGACCACCGATTTACGCGGTGAACCTTTGGGTGGAGAAGCCGAGGAGGAGAATGAAGAATGATGTACGATGAAAATAAGATCATTCCGATGATTATTGTTTTTGTGATCCTGGTCACCTTTCCTCTCTGGTACAATCTGGGAAAGGCGGCTGCCAAGCCGGACCCAAAAATAGATACACCGGTTATTGGGCAGATGAAGGAAAAAAAGTGCCTCGAACCCAAAGCGACCATGAAAACCACCCACATGAAGATTTTGGATGAATGGCGCCACGAAGTGGTCCGGGGAGACTATAAACGATTACATACTACGGCCGACGGGAGGGTTTTTGAAAAAAGTCTTCAGAATGGCTGTATGAAATGTCATTCCAACAAAACCCAGTTTTGTGACCAGTGCCATAATTATATGGAGGTAAAACCGTTCTGCTGGGACTGCCATATTGCACCAAAGGAGACCAAGTGATGGGCATCAATAGAAGAGAATTTTTAAGGATTGCCGGGATCGCTTCCCTCTGGGGACTCGGGGGTCAGGCCGCCTTCGAGATCCTTAAGCCTGGTGCCATAGAGGCCCAGACCCGGGCACCCCTGTCTCAGGGGAAAAAATGGTCCATGGTCATCGATACCCGCAAATTTAAAACCCCGGAAGATTTTCAAAGATGTATCGACGCCTGCAATAAGGCCCACAACGTCCCCAAGGTGGCTAATGTGCGGCAGGAAATCAAGTGGATCTGGACGGAGAAGTACGAGAACGCCTTTCCCGATGATCAGAATCAATTCTTGCCGGAAAGCATGGCACATAAGTCCTTTCTGGTCCTCTGCAATCATTGTACCGACCCCCCATGCGTCCGGGTCTGTCCCACCCAGGCCACCTTCAAACGCCCTGACGGCATAGTCATGATGGATTATCACCGCTGTATCGGTTGCCGGTTCTGTATGGCCGGCTGTCCTTATGGGGCCCGGAGTTTTAACTGGCGGGACCCCCGCAAGTTCCTCAAGGAACCCACCAATCCGGAATACCCCACCCGGTCCAAAGGGGTGGTGGAGAAGTGTAACTTCTGTGAAGAACGGGTCGCCAAGGGCCTCTATCCGGCCTGTGCGGAAGCCAGCAACGGGGCCATGACCTTCGGCGACCTGGATAACCCTAATTCAGAAGTCAGGAAGCTCCTTAAGGAAAATTATTCGATTCGACGTAAACCTTCTTTAGGAACCCAACCTAATGTTTATTTCTTAGTATGAGGTGATTATGTTTGAAAAGGCCCTGTCGGGAACCAAGACTTATTTTAGCTGGATTATCTTTTTGCTGGTTTTTATCGGTATCGGCTTTGCCTGTTATCTCTATCAGTATAATGAGGGGTTGGGAATCACCGGGATGACCCGGGATGTCTCCTGGGGGTTTTACATCGCCCAGTTTACCTTTTTGGTCGGGGTGGCGGCTTCGGCGGTTATGCTGGTCCTGCCCTATTATTTGCACGATGTGAAGGTCTTTGGTAAAATTACTATCCTGGGTGAATTTCTGGCCATCGCTTCGGTGATTATGTGCATTTTGTTCGTCACGGTGGATGTGGGATATCCCAATCGACTCTTGAATATAATTCTTTATCCGACGCCCAACTCGATTCTATTTTGGGATTTTCTCGTTTTAAACATTTATTTGCTCCTGAATCTGTTAATCGGGTGGAATGTGCTGGCGGCCGAGCGAAAAGCGGTTGCTCCCCCCACGTGGGTCAAGCCGCTTATTTATTTATCCATTCCCTGGGCCATCAGTATCCACACGGTCACGGCGTTCCTGTACGCCGGTATGCCCGGCCGGCATTTCTGGCTGACGGCTATCATGGCCGTCCGTTTTTTAGGCTCGGCCTTTGCCGCCGGTCCGGCTTTTTTAATTTTATTAGCCCTCTTAGTGAAACGTTTGTCCACTTTTGATGCCGGACAGGAGGCCATTAATAAATTAAGAAATATTGTGACCTACGCCATACTGGCCAGTATCTTCTTCGTCCTCCTGGAGCTCTTTACCGCTTTTTACAGCAATATCCCGGGCCATAAACATGCCTTTCAATATCTTTTCTGGGGCCTGGAAGGCCATAACAAATATGTGCCCTGGACCTGGATATCGGTGGTTGCGGGTGTCTTTTCGGCCATTCTGTTATTGTTACCCATCACACGAAAAAACAATGCCTGGTTGGTTGCGGCCTGTATCGGGGTCTTCGGTTCTCTTTGGATTGAAAAAGGTCTCACCCTGGTGGTAACCGGTTTTATGCCTTCCCCCTTGGAGCACATCACCGAATATGCCCCGACCTTACCGGAAATCTTTATCGCCCTGGGGGTCTGGGCCACCGGATTTTTAGTCCTCACCCTCTTGTACAAGATTGCGATTTCCGTTAAACTGGATCCCAACAGCGCCTCGATTCATTAAAGACGGACCTTCAGTTACTTGCTGCTTGAAAGGCCCATTCCCGGATAAGGGGATGGGCCTTTTATTTTATCTTGACAGGGATGCCCTTTTCCGATTAAGCATATAATCAAGATAGACCTTATTATGAGTCCATTTACCATGATGTCTTGAATATTCCATACGGTTTTCCAGCCGGCCAACCGGGGACTTTTATGGATTTTCGTTTAAATATTGGAACTCCTTTAAGAAGCAAAACTGGAGTTGTCAATAAAAATAAATGGTTAGTGGGCAGGACCCTCATCTGCCCCTATTGGCATGTCTATTGCTTTATTCTTGTTGAATTTATAAAAAGTCCATCCATATAATCAGTTAAAAAAAATAGATCATCAGAAACAAAGGAGGTTGTTCATGATTGGCAAAATTATTTTCCAAATGCTCATTGGTCTGGCGTTAATCGGTGCATCACAGGTCTATGCCCAACAGTATCCGACCAAAGTGATCACCATGATCATTCCCTTCTCCGCCGGTGGACCGACGGATACCGTCGGCCGGCTGGTCGCCCGGGCCATGGGAGCATCTCTTAAATCCCAGATTATCATAGAAAATGTCGGCGGTGCCGGAGGCACCATTGCGGCTGCCCGGGTGGCCCGGACGGCCCCTGACGGCTATACGATTTTCATGCACCATATCGGCCACTCCACAGCCCCCGCTCTTTATCGCAAACTTCCCTATAATTCGATCACCGACTTCGAACCTATCGGCCTGGTCACCGATGTCCCCATGACCCTGGTGGCCAAGAAAGATTTTCCGGCCAAGAACCTTAAAGAACTGATCGCCTATGTGAAAGCCAACAAGGACAAGGTTACTTACGCCAACGCCGGTCTGGGCGCTGCTTCGCACCTCTGCGGCATGCTCTTCATGACCGCCCTGCAGACGGACCTGACCACCATCCCCTACAAAGGCACCGGTCCGGCCATGAACGACCTCTTGGGGGGCCAGGTGGATTTTATGTGCGACCAGACTACCAATACGACCAGCCAGATCAAGGGGGGCAAGATAAAGGTCTACGGGGTGACCACCAAAAAGCGGGTCCCTTCGCTGCCGGACGTGCCGACCATGCACGAAGCCGGGATGCCTAACTTTGAAGTTGCCGTCTGGCACGCCCTATATGCACCCAAGGGCACGCCCAAGGAAATCACGGACAAACTCGCCAAGGCCTTGCAGGAGGCTTTGAAAGACGCCACGGTTAAACAGCGTTTTGCCGAATTGGGCACCGAACCGGTGGCTGAAAACCGGGCCACTCCGGAGGCCTTGCGGGCCCACCTCAAGGCCGAGATCGACAAGTGGGCACCGATCATCAAGAAAGCCGGTGTTTACGCCGACTAAAGGGAGGGCCTTTTGACCTCACCCATTCGCAGTATCAAAGACTTCCTGACCGGTCTCATCTATATCACCATCGGATCAGGAGCTATTATTATCGCTCTGGTCGGGGATTATAATATCGGCACGGCCCTCAAGATGGGTCCGGCCTACTTTCCCTTATTTCTCAGTATGCTGCTGGTATTGGTCGGGATCATCTCCCTGGTCCGCTCCTTTATAACGCCGGGCACCTCTATCGGCAGCTTCGCGGTCAAGGGACTTCTGCTGGTCGTCGCTTCGACGGTCTTGTTCGGCCTTGTCGTCCGGGGGGCCGGCCTGATTATAGCCCTGCCCTTGCTGGTATTGGTCAGCTCCTGGGCCGGTAGCCAATTCCGTTGGGGCCCTGCAATAGCCCTGGCGGCCGGACTGACCATATTTTGCATCATAGTGTTCCTCAAGGGGCTGGGCGTACCCCTTCCGATACTGGGTTCGTGGTTTGGCGGTTAATTTATTTTAACTAATTCTCATCCGGAAAATTAAAAATTTTCGAATGAAGCTTTCAGAGGTCAGCGATCAGCATTCAGCCAGCCCATTAAATATTAAGTATTTTGCTGATAGCTGATAGCTGATAGCTGGCGGCTGACTGCTTCCTTTAAAGAGGTCTTTATGGAGCTCATTACCAACCTCGGTTTAGGTTTGGGGACCGCCTTGACCCCGGCCAACCTCTTGTATTGTCTGGCCGGTGTGTTTCTCGGGACCCTGATCGGGGTCTTGCCCGGTCTGGGGCCGACAGCCACCATCTCCATGCTGCTGCCCATTACTTTTGTTTTACCGCCGGTCTCGGCCCTGATCATGTTGGCCGGCATCTACTATGGCTCCCAATACGGGGGTTCCACCACTTCCATTCTGGTCAATCTGCCGGGCGAAGCGGCCTCGGTCGTCACGACCCTTGACGGTTATCAGATGGCTCTCCAGGGACGGGCCGGCGTTGCCCTGGCCACGGCCGCCATCGGCTCCTTTTTTGCCGGCACGGTGGCCACCCTGCTGCTGGCCCTCTTTGCCCCGCCGCTGGCTGATATTGCCCTCAAATTCGGCCCGGCCGACTATTTTTCGCTCATGGTGTTGGGTCTGGTTGCCTCGGTGGTGCTGGCCCGGGGGTCTTTGCTGCACGCCATCGGCATGGTCATCCTCGGCCTCCTTTTTGGATTGATCGGATCCGATGTGACCTCCGGGGGGGTGCGCTATACTTTCGGCTTACCCCAGTTAGCCGACGGCATTGGATTTGTAGTGGTGGCCATGGGGATGTTCGGCTTAAGTGAGATCATCCGTAATCTGGAGGGAACGGAACGAACGGGTATGGTGACCAAGAAGATCAGCAGCTTGATGCCGACCAGGGAGGATTGGAAGCGCATGGTGGCACCGATTCTGCGCGGCACGGCAGTAGGTTCTTTTCTGGGCATATTACCGGGCAGCGGCTCCATCCTGGGGTCCTTTGCGGCCTACTCCCTGGAAAAGAAAATATCAAAGCATTCAAGAGAATTCGGCAAGGGGGCGATCGAAGGTGTGGCCGCCCCGGAATCGGCCAACAATGCTGGCGCCCAGACTTCCTTTATCCCCATGCTGACTCTGGGCATCCCCTCCAATCCGGTTATGGCCCTCATGGTCGGTGCCATGATCATCCAGGGCATCCAGCCCGGACCATCGGTCATCACCGAACAGCCGGCCCTGTTCTGGGGGATCATCGTCTCTATGTGGATCGGCAACCTTTTTCTGGTCATCCTCAACCTGCCGATGATCGGCCTCTGGGTGCGGATTATCATGGTGCCCTACCGGTACCTGTATCCGGCGATCCTGGTCTTCTGCGCCATCGGCGTCTTCAGCCTGAACAACACGGAGTTCGATATCTTTCTAATGGCCTTGTTCGCGGTCCTGGGGTACGTCTTTACCAAGCTGGAATGCGAGCCGGCCCCCATGCTTCTGGCCTTCATCCTCGGTCCCTTGATGGAAGAATACCTGCGCCGGGCCATGCTCATTTCCAGGGGGGATCCGACCATTTTTATCCGGCGGCCGATCAGTGCCACCTTACTCGTTTTGGCGGTTTTGGCGATGCTGGCCGTCTTTATCCCGGCCTTTTCCAAAACACGGGAGGAGGCCTTTGTCGAAGAGGGCTGAGATAATGATCTCAGCGCGCTGTGCACCTTAATATTATTTCGCCACGGCCCACACATTGTAGCCTATCCGAAACCAAAGAGAAAAGGCGGTCTCTCGCAAAGCGCGCAGAGACACAGAGGAAATATTTTTGATTGCCGTTGAGAAGTCGCCAATCAAAAAGCCTTCTGCTGCTTCGCGGATAACGAATTTGTTGGCCGAAGGCCTGAGATGTTATGAAAAATCGGTCTCTCACCGATTTTTCATAAAAAATCAGTTGATTTTCTTCGTGGTCTCTGCGTGCTCGAGCGACCAAAGGGAGCGGGCGAGAGAAAAGCGGATTTTTGCAGGAGAAAATCTGTGGTTGTCCGTTTTTATTATTTTGCCCTGGTAAGCGGTATTCCGGCCAGGACCTTGGCCAGTTTC
>CAZVHO010000093.1:0-13498 GCA_964627515.1 uncultured Thermodesulfobacteriota bacterium
GGTATCCTGAGAAACAACCGTCCACGGAGTTCCTTTTACGGCCACCTGGACGTCGTTCCCGTGGATGACCGCTGGACAGTCGATCCTTTTACCGGAACGGTCAAGGATGGAAAGCTTTACGGTCGCGGGGCGGTGGATATGAAAGGGTCTATAGCCGCCTTTCTCGGGGCGGCCAGGGTGATTCGGGAGATGGGGCTTGAACCCCGCTTCCAGATGGAATGTTGTTTTTGCACCGATGAAGAGGTGGGGGTCTATCCGGGGGCCCGCTATCTGGCCGAAGAGGGATATTTTTCGAACCACCTGGTCTGGGGGGAATTGGCGACCGTCGAAGCGGCCACGCTGATCGGTGTTAACGGGGCCGCCCGGGCCGATATACTGGCCGTGGGCAGGACCTGTCACTCGGGGATGAACTGGATGGGAGTCAACGCGATTGAGGAGATGGTCCCGGTGATGCAGGCCCTCCTGGATCTTAAAAAACAGGTGGAAAAGAAGACCTCCCGCATCCCGGCCTTTCCTTTGCCCGGCGCACCTTCGGATAAGATGACCCCCATGTTCAATCTCACGGTCCTTCGCGGCGGGTTTAAGGATAATGTCGTTCCCGGGGAGTGCCGTCTGACCATCAACCGCCGTTATATCCCGGAGGAGAAGGTTGAAGAAGTGATAGCGGAAATTGAGACGGCCGTAAAAAAGGGGAAGGCAAAATCAAAACTCCTGGACCTTAAGGTGGACTATTATAATTTGTATTCCCCGGTGATGATCGATCCCGACAGCGAGGCGGTCAAGAAAATGGAGGTCGCTGCTGCCGCCGTTTGGGGATATCAGCACTTCCTTCGAGGAGGGATCACCGCTTCATCAGATTTGGGAATAGTCCTGGAGGCCCTACGGGCCGAAAAGCCACAGGTGGTCTGTTGCGGCCTGATTCGTCCGGGCATAACCGCAGCCCATGGGGCCGATGAATTCGTCCTGGTGGAAGACCTCATTGCCCTGACCAAACAATTGGTTCATTATTATGTCTTCTGATGGTTACCTTTCCTTTGGAGTTCCCGTAGGGTGGGTGGAGCGAAGTGCAACCCACCAATATCCTAAGGAATAAGTCACAGTGATTATCCCATACGGAAGATTAAGCCGGACGGCCTTGCAAGGGCTTATCGAAGAATTTGTAACCCGGGATGGTACTGATTCCGGATATACCAAAACATCGCTTGAAGAAAATGTGGAAATGGTAAAGAAACAGCTACAACGAGGAGAAGCTTTTATTGTCTATGATGAGGCGACCAAGACAGCTAATATTGTGTCAAAAAATTATCTTGACCAAACCAGCTTCGTTCACAAAAATTCCGGGACGTAATGTTGACCGGCACGTAATGTTGAATGGATAAGCAAAACAAGAAAATCACCCGCCCGGTCCCTCTCGGCTGTCTATAACTCCCCCCTTGGTGCTGATACAAGACAGTTTAATCGAAAAATTCCGTATCAAAGATTAAAATTTCATTGACATCTTTGGACAACTCTTCTAAATAGAGGACACCCAAGGTCTCTGGGACATTAAAATAGGACGCAGATTTTCGCCGATACACGCAGATAATTATTCTATAGCTCTTTATATTTAAAATCTTGGCAATCTGCACGATCGGCCTTCTGCCGATCCGAGTTCATTGGTGTCCCAAATATAAATTCATAACATCCATATTGTGGATGCACTTTTTACCAGTCCATCCACAAGGGTATAGATTTGGAGTCAGGTTTACCTATGAATATAACCGTAAGGGATGCGGCAGCGGCCCTGAATGTTTCAGAAAAAACCATCTACCGCTGGATCCACAAAGAGGTTGTCCCGGCTTACCGGGTGAATGAACAATATCGCTTGAATCGCGCCGAACTCCTGGAATGGGCGACCAGGCGAAACATGGCGGTATCCCCTGATATTTTTCGCGAGCCGGAGAGCACGGACGTCCCCATGCCTTCGCTGGTGGAGGCCCTCCAGACCGGCGGTATCCTTTATCGGATTGAGGGGGATACCAAGGATACCGTGCTGCGTTCCATTATCGCCCATATCTGGCTCCCTGACGAGGTGGATCGGGAATTTCTCTTTCAGGTCTTATTAGCGCGGGAGGAATTAGGGTCCACCGGGATAGGCGACGGCATTGCCATTCCTCATGTTCGCAATCCGGTGGTACTCCATATCACCAGACCATTCGTCTCCCTCTGCTTCCTGGAAAAGCCCATTGATTTCGGGGCCCTGGACGGGAAGCCGGTTTGCGCCCTTTTCACCATCATGAGCCCCACGGTACGGGCCCATCTCCACATGCTTTCCCGAGTTTCCTTCGCCTTGCGCGACGAAAAACTCCGGGCCGCTATTGAACACCAGGCCCCCCGGCGGGAAATCCTGTCCGAAATCCAACGAATCGAAGCTGCTTTCAAAAAAGTCTAATCGACCATCACCAAGGCTACGAGGGAGCTGACATTGAATATCCTTTTAGGAAGCGTTATTATTTTGTTCCTGAGCGGTCTGGCCGCCCTGGCGGCCGGAAAATCCTTTACCCGGTCCACGGTTTGGGGGGCCGGCGGCACGATTTTGGCCTGCATCGCCGGCCTTTATCCGGCCCTGTATTGCCTGCTTACGGGCGAGATCGATGTCCTGTCCCTGGCCTGGAATATGCCCTTTGGTTCTTTTCTGGTCGCCCTGGATCCCCTATCGGCCCTGTTTTTACTGCCCCTTTTGCTGCTCTCGATTCTTTCGGCCCTTTACGGCGCCAGGTATCTGAAAACCCAGCAGGAAGCCCCCGCCATCGGAAGCCACTGGTTTTTTTTCAACCTCCTGGTGGCCGGGATGATCATGGTCTTGTTGGCCCGCAACGGCCTCCTCTTTCTCGTCGCCTGGGAAGGGATGTCCCTGGCCCCCTTTTTCCTGGTTGTCTTTGAAGATCACCAGGCTTCGTCCCGGAAGGCGGCCTGGACCTATCTGGTGGCCGCCCATCTGGGAGGCGTATTTCTGATTCTGCTCTTTATTTTAATGGGCTGGGATAAGGGAACCCTGGATTTTGTCCGCCTGGTTCCGGGCGGGGCTGAGTCCCCAATCGGCGCCGGCGGGTTGTTTCTTCTGGCCCTGGTCGGGTTCGGAGCCAAGGCCGGTTTTATTCCCCTCCACGTTTGGCTGCCCGAAGCCCATCCCGCAGCCCCGAGTCACGTCTCCGCCCTCATGTCCGGTATCATGATCAAGATGGGAATTTACGGCCTGCTGCGCATCATCACCCTCCTGGGCCCACCGGAGATTTGGTGGGCCTATCTGCTGATCGGCATTGGATTGACCTCCGGAATCCTGGGGGTTCTTTTCGCCCTGGCCCAGCATGACTTGAAACGCCTGCTGGCCTATCACAGCGTGGAAAACATCGGTATCATCGCCCTCGGACTGGGTATCGGTCTTTTGGGGCTCAGCATCGGCTCCCCCACCCTGGCGGTCCTGGGCTTTGCCGGGGGATTGCTTCATGTTATCAATCATGCCCTGTTTAAGGGGCTGCTTTTCTTCGGCGCCGGTGCGGTGCTTCGCGGCACCGGGACCATGGAGATCGATCATCTCGGCGGTCTGCAGAAACGGATGCCCTGGACCGGCACCCTGTTTCTGGTCGGGGCCGCAGCCATCTGCGGCCTGCCGCCTTTAAACGGATTTGTGAGTGAATTTTTGATTTACCTCGGATCATTGAACGGCCTCCTCGACCTGGCCGCTGTTCCCTCCGGCGCCCTGATTGCTTCCCTGGCCGGTCTGGCCCTGATCGGGGGACTGGCCGTGGCTTGCTTTACCAAGGCCTATGGCATCATTTTCCTCGGTGAGCCGAGAAGCCAAGCGGCCCGGCAGGCCCAGGAAGTCGGCCTGCTCATGCGCTCGGCCATGGCGGTTCTGGCCCTGGCCTGTGTGCTCCTCGGATTCGGCGGTCCCTGGGTCGTGGCCGCCCTTGGGCCGGTCTTAAAAACAGTGACCCTTCTTCCCGCTGAAGCCGTGCAAAGCGGATTGGACCGGGCCCGGCAGCCCTTGACGATGATCGTCTATGCGGCCTTGGGGCTTCTTTTTTTGGCGGCCCTCATGACCCTGGCACGGCGACTGATGCTTTCGCATCGCGTGGTAACCCGGACCGAAACCTGGGGATGCGGCTATACCGCTCCCACGCCCAGGATGCAGTACACCGCCTCCTCCTTTGCCCAACCCCTGACCGACCTTTTCCGTATCTTTCTCCACACCCGGCAAAAGGCCCAGAAACCCAAAGGGCTGTTCCCCTCCAGCGCCTCATTTTCCAGCGAGACGCCGGATGTTTTTCAAAAGGGGGTTTATGAACCGGCCTTTTCTCTGATCGCCCGCTTGATGTCCGGCCTTCAATGGCTCCAGCAGGGCCGGGTCCAGCTTTACATCCTTTATATCGTAGTCACCCTCTTTGGGATTTTTATCTGGAAATTAATGTAGGAGTGAAAAAGATGGCGATAAAGGCCTATGCCCTGATTCCACCGACCCTGGCCCTGCTGTCGGCACCGCTTATGTTGTCCGTCATCAACAAGGTCAAGGCCGCCTTTGCGGGCCGGAAGGGACTCCCGCTTCTCCAGCCTTATTATGATATCCTGAAATTGTTGCGCAAGGGCGCCACTTACAGTCATACAACCACCTGGGTCTTCAAGGCCGGCCCGCTGGTTACCCTCATCAGCACCTTGATGGCCCTGTTCCTGGTGCCTATGGGATCCTGTCCGGCATTGCTCGCCTTTCCGGGGGATTTTGTCCTTTTGGCCTATCTTTTCGGACTGGGGCGTTTTTTTACCGTTATTGCCGCTCTGGACACCGGATCGAGCTTTGAGGGCATGGGGGCCAGCCGGGAGGTGACCTTCTCCTCCCTGGCCGAGCCGGCCTTTTTCCTGGGTCTGGCCGCCGTGGCCCGCCTTTCGGGAAGCACCTCGCTGTCCGGTATGTTTTCCGCTCTTGACAGCCAGCTTTGGCGCTCCTCAGGCCCTGTCCTGATGCTGGTCGCCGTGGCCCTGGGGGTGATCCTTCTCACCGAAAACGCCAGAATCCCCATCGATGATCCCAACACCCATCTGGAACTGACCATGATTCATGAGGTGATGGTCCTGGACCACAGCGGCCCGGAGTTCGGCGCCATCCTCTACGGATCGGCCCTTAAGTTGTGGATCATGGGCACGATCCTGACCGGGATTCTGATCCCGGTTCATGGAGGGCCCTGGTGGCTTAGCTTGCTGATTGCGGTCGCCGGCCTGCTGGGCCTGGCCGTTATCATTGGAATGGTGGAGTCTTCCATGGCCAGAATGCGGCTGGTTCGGGTCCCCCAGTTGCTGACCAGCGCCGTGGGTCTCTGCGCCCTGGCCTTGATCCTGACTTTGAGGTAATCGATGAATCATTTTATTGACCTGGCCCTGCTCCTGCTTATCCTGACTAATTTTTTACTACTGGGATCAAGCCGTCTTCGAACCTGTATCCGCCTGGTGGCCTTTCAGGGGGTTATCCTTGGCCTCCTGCCTTTCTTTTTCGCGTCCACCATGGGTTGGCACACCACGGTCATCGCTCTGCTGGCCATGACCCTCAAAGGCGGGGTATTCCCCTGGCTTCTGTTACGGGCCTTAGGTCAGGCCAGCGTCCGCCGCGAAGAGGAACCCTTTGTCGGCTATTCCACTTCGCTTCTGGTTGGAGTGGGGGCCCTTCTGGCCTCTCTTTGGTTCGATACCCGCCTGGGTCTGCGGGTAGTGGTAGAAGACGGGTTGGCCTCGCCGGTCTCTTTCTTTACCATACTGGTGGGTCTTTTTCTGTTGATGACCCGCAAAAAGGCCTTGACCCAAATATTGGGGTATCTGGTGCTTGAAAACGGCATTTACGCCTTTGGGATCACCCTGGTCCGGGGGATTCCCTTTTCCGTGGAGCTTGGTGTGCTGCTGGACGTCTGGGTGGCTGTCTTTGTCATGGTGGTGGCCACCTATCACATTAGCCGTCAATTTGAACATACCGACGTGGATAAATTGAACCGATTGAAAGGTTGACTTTGATGGACTTTGGAATGCTTCTCTGGCTTATCCTCCTGGTGCCGATGGCCGCTGCCGGCCTTTGCCAGCTATTGAAACCGGGCCGAAAAATATTGGCCTTTATTTTGGCCGGGGTGCTTTTGGACGGGGCCCTCTGCCTGGTTGCGGTCTACCGGGTGGTAATGGACGGCCCCGTGACGGCTCTCGGGGGATGGCTCTATCTGGACTCCCTTTCCGCCTATCACCTGGTGGTCATGTCCATCGTCTTTGTGATGAGTTCTCTTTATGGTCGGCACTACTTTGACGAGGAACTCCGTTCGGGCTTCTTCCCCTTGGCCGGGGTGCGTCGTTATGGAACGTTGTGGTTTGCCTCCCTGGCCGCCATGACCCTGGTCCTGGTTTCCAACAGCGTGGGAATCATGTGGGTCGGCATGGAGGCCACGACACTGGTCACGGCCTTTCTCATCTGTGTGCACAAGGAGAAGGCCGCCATTGAGGCCATGTGGAAATATTTGATCGTCTGCTCCGTCGGGATCGCCTTTGCCTTTATGGGGACGATTCTGGTTGCAGCCTCGACCAATGCCCTTCCGGCCGGGATGGCGGACACCCTTTTCTGGACCAACCTGCGGATGGCCGCAGGATCTCTGGATCCAACCTTGATTAAGGCCGGCTTTCTTTTTGCCCTGGTCGGGTATGGAACCAAGGCCGGGCTGGCCCCGATGCACACCTGGCTTCCCGATGCCCACAGTCAGGCGCCGACGCCGGTATCGGCTATTTTTTCCGGCTTTATGCTGACGGCCGCCCTTTACTGCATCATGCGACATATAGCGCTGGTGAATGCCGTCTTGCCGACCTCTCAGTTTACCAATGATCTCATCCTCTTTTTCGGGGTCCTTTCCATCACCGTGGCCGCAGCTTTTATCCTGATTCAGCATGATGTCAAACGACTCCTGGCCTATCACAGCGTCGAGCATCTGGGGATCATCGCCCTTGGTCTGGGCTTGGGTCCCCTGGGTGTCTTTGCCGCCCTGTTTCACACCCTGAACCACTCGGTTTGCAAGTCCCTGGGCTTCTTTTGTGCCGGGAGCCTGGGTAAAATCTATAAAACCTATGACATGAGGCGGATCAAAGGGGCCTTGCATGTCTCGCCCATCTGGGGCAGCGGCCTTCTGGGCAGTCTGCTGGCCCTTATCGGCCTTGCCCCTTTTGCCCTTTTTATCAGTGAATGGCTGATCGTCAAGTCGGCCATGGAGACCCGGGCCATCGTTCCCCTGGTATTCTTTCTTTTCGGCAGCAGCGTGGTCTTCGTTGCCGCCCTGCAGCACGCCATTCCGATCGTCTGGGGGAAACCGTCCATCGCCCCCGAGACCCTTTCGGATCGGGCCAGGCCTGCGGAAGTTTCCCTGGTTTTTGTTTCCCTGGGTCTGCTGCTGGTCTTGGGAATCTGGATGCCGGAAGGGTTGCGGCATATGCTTGAACAGGCGGCCCTGATCGTCGGAGGGGCCAAATGAAGGCCCGGCCTTTTATGCGCTTCCACAATGGGGAGCAAATCGCTCTGGCGGAAATCCCCGTCGTGGATAGCGATACCTTCCGATCCACGGTCATCAATGAAGTGGAATCCGGCGGCCGTATCAATAGTCTTTTCATCTGGCCCCAGGAGGGCCAAACCTGGCTTGTGGGGGTCCTGGGCCACGCCGACACGGGCAATTTCGCCATCCTCAGCGCACCGGTTGATGAGGCCTATCCGGCCTTGACGGCTGAATGTCCGCAAGCCCACTGGTTTGAAAGAGAAATCGCCGAACAGTGGGGTATCCGTCCGGAAGGGCATCCCTGGCTCAAGCCGATCCGCTTTCACGGTCCTTATGACCTGGGACCAAAGACTCGGGGGAAAGAGACCGGCAGCCCGATCCTGCCGGGGGTGACCGATTTTTTTCAGGTTTCGGGTGAAGAGATCCACGAGGTGGCCGTGGGACCGGTCCATGCCGGGATCATCGAACCGGGGCATTTCCGTTTTCAATGCCATGGTGAAAAGGTGCTACACCTGGAAATAGCCCTGGGATTCCAGCACCGGGGGGTGGAAAAGGCCCTGGTGAGCGGACCGGACGAACGGACGATTCATTATATGGAAACGCTGGCCGGAGACACCACCATCGGTCATGCCACCGCCTATGCCCAGGCCATAGAGTCCCTTTCCGGCTGCCATCCGACGGCCCGGGCCCAGGCCCTGCGAGGAATCGCACTTGAACTGGAACGGGTGGCCAATCACGTCGGCGACCTGGGCGCCGTGGCCGGCGATATCGGATACCTGCCCACGGCTTCTTTTTGCGGGCGGATTCGGGGGGATTTTCTAAATATGACTGCTCTGGTTTGCGGAAACCGATTCGGAAGGGGCTGGATAAGACCGGGTGGGGTAGGATTTGACCTGGACGCGGACAGGACCTCCACACTGGCCGGCAGGGTCAAAAAAGGACTGGCCGAGGTGGCCGATGCCTTTCATCTGCTGCAGCACACCCCGTCCGTGCGGGCCCGCCTGGAAGATACGGGCATGGTGCCCAAAAAAACCGCCAGGGACCTGGGACTGGTGGGGCCGGCGGCCAGGGCCTGCGGACTTAAGCGCGATGTGCGCTTCGAATTCCCCTCCGGGATCTACACCGTGAGCCACATTCCCCTTTCCACCTGGGAAAGGGGAGACGTCTTTGCCCGGGTCTATATCCGCTGGCTGGAAATACAGAAATCCGGCGATTTTATTTTAGAACAGCTCCGGACCTTGCCCGGAGGACCCATTTTTAAGGAATCAGGCCCCTTAACGGCCTCAAAAATGGTCGTTTCGATGGTAGAAGGGTGGCGCGGAGAGATCTGCCATGTGGCCATTACGGACAAAAACAGCCGGTTTGTCCGCTACAAGATCGTCGACCCTTCCTTTCACAATTGGATGGGACTGGCCATGGCCCTCAGAAATCAGCAGATATCCGATTTCCCTTTGTGCAACAAAAGTTTCAACCTCTCTTATTGCGGGCACGATCTTTAAGGAGCAGCGATGTTTAAGGCATTGGCAACGCGATTCAAACAAGGTCAGCGGACCATCCCCTTCCCGCCTCGGGAAACGGGGCTTTCCGACCGTTACCGGGGTCGTCCGGAAATCGATTCCTCAAAATGCCTTCCCGGCTGTCAGGCCTGTGAAGAGGTCTGTCCGACAAAGGCCCCGTCAATCACCAGGCAGGGACCCCATCTCGACCTGGGCCGCTGTCTTTTTTGTGGGGATTGCTGCAAGGCCTGCCCGGCGGGTGTCATTGATTTTGGCCAAGATTACCGGCTCTCCGTTCGGCATCGGGAAGATCTCGTTCTTTCGGGGAGCAAGTTTTTATTGGCCGCCCCACTCGAAGACGGTCTCAGACGCCTGTTGGGACGATCCTTGAAACTGCGACAGGTTTCTGCCGGAGGGTGCAATGCCTGCGAGGCGGATGTCAATGTCCTCGGAACCATCACCTATGATATGGGACGATTCGGAATTGAATTCGTGGCCTCTCCCCGCCATGCCGACGGGCTGCTGATCACCGGACCGGTCACCCAGAACATGGCCCTGGCCCTCCGAAAGACCTATGAGGCGGTCCCCTCTCCCAAGATCGTCATCGCCTCCGGGGCCTGTGCCATATCCGGCGGCCCCTATGCGGACCATTCGGAGGTGCAAAACGGCTGCGTCAGCACCGTTCCCGTTGACCTTTATATTCCGGGATGCCCGCCCCATCCCCTGACCATCCTCGACGGCCTGCTGCGCCTTCTCAAGCGGCTTCCATCGTAAAGCCTTTGCCGCCGCGATCAAAGGGCCAATTTATTAAAATAGAGGGGCGAAGGTCAGGTAAGGTCCGGGAGCCCCTTCAGGAGCGCCTCGGCCACCTTGTTGTCATGGTACTCGGTATCTCCCATGAGATATGAGAATGCTTTGGCCCTGCGGAAAAAGAGTCCGATATCCGCCTCGCGGGCGGTGCCGATCCCCCCATGGATGTGGCAAGCCCGCTCGCTTATGAACTTGGCGTTCTCGTCCATGGCCGATTTGAGAACCGAGGCCTCGATGGTAAAATCCTCATCGGCGTCGATCATCGAGGCCACCTTGTACAAATAGCTCCACCCCGTCTCGTAGGCCAGCGCCATATTGGCCATGAAGTGCTGGATCGCCTGGTAACTCCCGATCGGCTTTCCATACTGCTCCCGTTCCTTGGCGTACCGGACGGTGATATCAATGGCGCCCTTGCAGCCTCCGACCATCTCCGCGGCCTTGGCGACCGTCGCCTTTGGCGCCATCTTCTCAAGCATCTCCCAACCTTTCCCCGGTTGGCCGAGAACCTCTTTTTGAGAGATCCGGACGTCTTCGAAAACCACCCGGCAACAATTGTCCATGCCGATGGTCGGCATCTTGGTGCAGGTAATCCCGGGGGCATTCGCCTCTACCAGAAAAAGGGTGATCCCCGGATCGGCCCGGGCAACGACGATCAGCTTATGAGCGATGTTCGCGTCCATTACAAACATCTTGGTTCCATTCAGGACGACCCGGTCGCCCTGATCGACGGCCCTCATCCGGATGCCGGTGGGGAGATAGCTCGCTTCCTCCTCATACTGGGCCAGGGCCATGATCAGGCTCCCATCAAAAATCTTTCCCAATAGGTCTTTTTTCTGCTCCTCGGTCCCCCCGGCCAGGATGGTCAGGCCGCATTGGATCACGGTAGAGAAAAAGGGGCTCGGGAAACAGGCCCGACCGATCTCCTCCTGGAGGATGACGGTGTACATGAATTCCCCGCCAAACCCGCCGTACGCCTCAGGGAAAGACATCCCGAACCAGCCGAGTTCGGCCATCTTGGGCCAGAGATCGGAGGCATATCCCTGGGCGCTCTCCTCGAGTTGCCTCACCCGGTCAAAGGGGCACTCGTTTGTCAGGAATCGGCTGACCGACTCTCGAAAGGTATTCTGTTCGGTCGTAAAATCGAGATCCATCGTTCTCCCTCCCTTACTTTGTCCGGGGCAGCATGAGGCCGACCCAGGCGATCAGATTACGCTGGATTTCCGAGGAGCCGGCGGCAATGTTCATCCCGATGGCCATTTGAAAGGCGTCGATCATGCTTCCCCCCATGGGCGCCCAATCGGATTGCTCCAATTGACCATAGAGACCCATGGCCTCCGTGGCGGCAGTGGCCAGCCTTTGGTTGAGTTCGCTGCCGTATACCTTGGCCATAGAGGCCATGGTCACGGCCTTCATGGCATTCCCCTTATGCTGCGTCCAGGCGCCCATATAAGACAGGGCGATGCCCAGTTCGATGTCGCGGTAAAGTTTGGCCAAACGCTGACGCACCAACCGATTCTCAGCCAGGGCCTTGCCGTCCCGCTCGGTATTTTTGACATACCGGACCAATTCCGCCAGCACGGTCTTTGCTCCGGCGAAGTACCCGATCCCGGACCGTTCGAAGTTCATGGTCTCGCGGGTAAGCCCCCACCCCTCTCCCTCTTGACCGATCCGGTTGGCCTCAGGGATCTTGACATCAGTAAAGAAAATCTCGTTGTAGACGTGTTTACCGTTCATGTATTTGATCGGCCGGACCTCGATTCCGGGCAGGTCCTTCCGGCAATAGAAAACCGAGAGCCCGGCGTTCCTCCTGCTGGACGAATCAGTGCGCAGGAGCAGGAAGATGTGATCCGCGAAGTGGGCGCCGGTCGTCCAGATCTTCTGGCCGTTGACGATATAATGATCCCCTGCTTTAAGCGCAGTGGCTCGGACCGAGGCGAGATCCGATCCGGCGTTAGGTTCACTCCATCCCTGGCAGTAATGCACCTCGGCCTTGGCGATGGGAGGGAGGATCCGCTTCTTCTGCTCCTCGGTCCCGCCGATGAGCACCGTCGGTGCGAACATCTCCACGCCCCAGGGATCGACCCCCGGTGCACGGTACTTGGCCCGCACCTCGTTGAACAACTGCTGCTCGACAATGGGAGCATCGCACCCGCCGTAAGCCTTGGGCCACGGCCGCGAAAGCCAGCCCTTTTCTCCGAGCTTCTTTCCCAGGTACCGGTGGAACTTCCAGCTTTCCTCGCTGGCCAACAAGGCCTCCAGCCCCCCGGTCGTTTCCGGAGCCTGTTTCATCTCCTCCCGGAAGAAATCCTCGAACGCCTGCTTCAGCGCCCTTTGTTCCTCGGTTAATTTGAAATCCATTGCGCTTCCTCCTCCCTGTTGAAGGCCCACCCATCCGGAGACTGTCACTTTCCGAATGGAGTTTAAGGCCCTATCCAGAAATTTTGGATTTCCGGACAAGAACTACCTGCCAAGCTGCCGCCGTTTTCGGAAGGCGGTCCGGTCTTGATCCTCCCTTTTCTATTTGATTCGGGCCAGCTCTTTTCTCACCGCCAGTCCCAGTTTCTCCATGATATAGGGCTTTTTTACATAGGCCCCCGCACCGAGGGACTGGGCGGCTTTCACGCGCTCCGACTCTGAAAAACCGCTGACGATAATCGCCTTCTGTCGTGGATGAATCTCAAGGATTTGCTTGTAGGTGTCCAGTCCGTCCATGCCGGGATCCATGATCATATCCAGAACCATGAGATCAACCTTCTGCTCCTTCAGATAAACCACCGCATCCTCACCGCTGGAGACGCTGGTTATGTGGTAATTCAATTTCTTGAGCATCTCTTCGGCTAAATCACGCTGTCCCTTGACATCATCTACAATGAGAATGGTTTCGCCTTTCCCCAGGTATTCGGAAAGAGGTAAAGTAACATCTTCAGCAGTAATTTCTCCCCTGGTCACTGGAAAATAGAGGGTAAAGGTGCTCCCCTTACCCTCTTCGCTCTGAACGTTAATGTATCCGTGATGATCCTTCACCGTACCCCAGACCACCGCCAGCCCTAATCCGGTTCCGCTTCTCCCCATGACTTTCTTCGTATAAAAAGGTTCAAAAATACGTTTCAGATCATCCGCAGTTATCCCTTCCCCGGTATCGGACACGGAAAGGACAACATAGTCTCCCTCCCGGACCTCATCATATCCTTGAATCGCTCTGTCCAGATACTGATTGGATGTCTTAATGGTCAGGGTGCCGCCCTTCGGCATGGACTCACTGGCATTCGAAACCAGATTGAATAGGGTTTTACTGAGATGGACGGAGGAACCTGAGATGTTCAATAGATCCGGTTCAAGATCGGTCTTGACCTTTACCGAAGAATGGTAGGCAGACAGATTCTTAAACTCAGATGAATTCTGGCCATCGACGATAATCTTGTTTAGATTGAGTACAACCCTGTCGGATACTCCCCTTCTGGCCAGAGTGAGCAGATCCTGGACAATCGCGGCCGCCCTCTGGCTTCCCCCCAGAATATTCACCAGACCGGGTCTGAGCGGGCTTGACTCATCTACGTCATAAAGGAGCAACTCCGAAAAGCCAACAATAACACCTAAAACATTATTGAGATCGTGGGCTACGCCTCCTGCCAGAGTACCCAGGGCCTCCATCTT
>CAZVHO010000093.1:13598-21282 GCA_964627515.1 uncultured Thermodesulfobacteriota bacterium
CATTATTGAGATCGTGGGCTACGCCTCCTGCCAGAGTACCCAGGGCCTCCATCTTCTCGGCCCGCTGTAGCCGTGATTCCAACTCCTCACGCAACTTCTCGGCCTGCTTACGGTCGGTGATGTCATACCTCAAAACAAAAATTCCGTGGACGTTGCCCGTCGGATCGTAGTCCGGCACATAGTTCACCATTACCCAGCGTTTATCAGCATTAGGGAGAATAATCGGGGCTTCGAAGGAAATAAGTCGTCCAGAAAACGCCAGCTCAACGTTTTCGTGATTTTCCAGATAATAGTCTTCGTCCACCAAGTCCCTGTAAGACTTACCGATAAAGGCTTCCTTTGGCAAACCATAAGACTCGGCATAGTAACGATTCACAAAGCTGTAGCAACGATTCTGATTCAAATAGCAAACATGGGCAGGAATGTTATCCGTAATCAGTCGCAGGCGGTATTCATGTTCCCGTAGAGATTGTTCGACCCGCTTGCGTGCGGTGATTTCGGCCTGTAACTCCTTATTCGCCTGGCGCAACTCCTCCGTCCTTGCAGCAACACGCTGTTCCAGTTCATCATGCGCCTGTTGCAGCGCCACCTTGGTCCGCTTGCGCTCGGTGATGTCCAGTACCATAGTGAGAAGTCGTTTTACTCCGCCGATGGTCACCAGCTCGAAGTAGTACAAACAATCAATTGGCCTTCCGTCTTTGGCGTAGGAGGTAATCTCCAATCCCGAGACCTGGTCTTGCTTTTGGATGGCTTCAATGACCCTCTGCCGATCCTCACCTCGTAGCCAGCCCAACTCGATGGATGTCTTGCCCAATACCTCCTCCCGTCTGAAGCCGCCCACATCCATGAACTTGTCGTTGACCTCCAGATAGGTTCCGTCTTCCAGTACCGTGATGGCAGCCATCAGC
Organism: uncultured Thermodesulfobacteriota bacterium; assembly: GCA_964627515.1. Classification (GTDB taxonomy): domain Bacteria; phylum Desulfobacterota; class RBG-13-43-22; order RBG-13-43-22; family RBG-13-43-22; genus RBG-13-43-22. Next base: position 14,507 of record CAZVHO010000093.1, read on the forward strand.
GGAGCGTGCTTGAAGGCCAAAAAAAACTTCTCTTCGCTCTCGCGCTGGAATCCCTTTGCCCACTTGGGATCGGTTTCGGATTTTTCGAGTTCAGCAATCCTCCGGCGAAGATCTTCCACCTCTTGGGCCAGTTGATCTTTCGTTATTCCGTTATCGCTCATTTTAGAACTTTCCAGTTGATGCATTCACAATAAAAAACCCAACCTCTCGGTTGAGAAACGGGGTCTCTTAAATTCCTCCATATTCTTGCCCCCTTTAGTAAAGTGGCGAAACTGGAAGACAGGTTACTTTATTAATCTGCCCTTTGAATGGACCCCAATTATACACGTTTTTGGGAATAGTAAATAGGGGGGTTTTTCTATGGAGTGGGCTCATCAAATTGGAGGGCCGTCAACGATTAGCGTTAGAAATCCAGCAAGGCCGGCTAAAATTTAAAAACAACATTTCAGGAAGTAATTCAAATCATCCAACCAGTGGATTTCAAACCGATGGCCCGCCTTTTGGCGTATCAATTAAGCTGCCAGCTCCTGCAGCACTTCAGGATGGCGGGCAGCCCTTTTGAGTAACGTGGCGGCAGCCCCGGAAGGCACTTTTCGTCCTTATTCCCATTCCTGGAGAGTCCGTACCGAAACTCCGAGGAATTTGGCGAAGGCCTGTGCATAGGAATCAAACCGGCGGTACGCCATGTATCTTGGCCCTTTCCGGCAATCGCTCCTTTTTGTGTCTGGTGATCTCCAGGGCCTGGATGATCTTTTTCCGGGTATCTTTGGGGAGGATGATCTCGTCGATCATCTGGGTGGTCCAGGCATAAGCGGCCTCGAAGACATCGACCTTTTCTCTCGAACGGTTGAGATAGGCCTCGTAGGCATCCTCCTCGATGCCTTTCCCGTAAAGAACCCGGTAATCGGCCTGGGAAGCCTCCACCGCAAACCGGGCGATGGGCCAGGCATAGGTCAGGTCCGGGCCCATGCTCTTCACCGCGCCCATGATCAGGCTTCCGGCGTCGCCGTAAGCCTCCCGCAGGATGATGCTGATTTTGGGCACGGTTGTTGTAGCGTAGACGTCGGTGATCTTGCCCAGGTGTCTGTTCAATCCCTTGACTTCTTCTGACTCGCCGGGGACTATGGGCGGTGTGTCCACCAGGTTTATCAGGGGGATGTTATAGGCGTCCAGAACCTGCAGGAAACGGTAGTATTTATCACAGGAATTAATCTCCAGGATGCTTCCCGGATAAAGGGGATTGTTGGCCGTAAGTCCCACCACTTCCCCATTAAAGCGGCAAAAGCAGGTGATCAGATTCTTTGCGTACTCGTCCTTGATCTCAAAAAATTCCCCATCATCGACAATGGTCTTGATGACCTCGTGCATATCATAGGTCTGTTCGAAGTCATCGGGGACCAGGTCCGCAAGACTATTCACTTCCCGGTCCGGATCATCGGTCTTTTCCCAGGCCAGAGGTTTTTCCCGGTAGTTTTGGGGCAGATAACGGAGCAGGTCCCGGCATTTCCGAATGGTGGCCTGATCGTCGGCGGCGACCACGTCACAGGAGCCGCTGAATTTCATGTGATAGTCCGCCCCGCCTACCTCCCGGTCAAATATTTCCGAGGTGGCCGCCTGGGTCTGGCGCGGACCGCCCAGCCACATGTTTCCCGAGATGCGGCTCATGAGCAGGAAATCGCATAAGGTCGGCAGATAAGCCCCGCCGGCGATGCAGGGCCCCATGAGGATGGTGATCTGAGGAATGACGCCGGAATACAGGGACTGCAATCTGAAATGCCAATCAAAGCCGGCCATGGGCACATCGGCATACCCCAGACGCCCCCCGGAAGAATCCAGAAGGTTGACCATGGGGATACCCCACTGGGCCGCCATCTCCAGGGGTTTGGCAAACTTGGCCAGGTGCTGGATACCGGTCGACCCCCCCAGGACGGTAAAATCGGTGGCGTGGATCATAATCAGACGGCCATGGATCCGGGCGGTACCGATAATCGCCCCGTCACAGGGGGCATCCGGTATGCGCCCATCGATACGCCGGCCCGTGGTGCCGACAAAGGAACCCAACTCTTGAAAGCTTCCCGGGTCTATCAGACAATCGATCCTCTCCCGGACGGTCATCTTGCCCCGACGGTGCTGCCTCTCGATGTGTTCGATACCGCCCCCCAGGAGATTCTTCTCCTGAACGGCCTGATATTTCCTGACAGCTTCTTCCATTCTCTTTCCCATAGTCGATAACCCCTCCTGTGCTTACTAATCCCTCATGCCCCGCTTGGGGCGGGACACCACAAATCATAAAAATGCTTCGCAAGGCTATAGGTTAAACGATTTTAAGGTTTTTTCTTCGCCCATAGCCTATTGCCCATAGCCATTTTAAGGTTTTTCTAAATTGAAACTTGCATCTTGCATCTTGAAACTTTATTTTCGAAGGAAATTGTTTTCGCTGAACGCCGAACGCTTAACGCCGAACGTTGGCTCACGCCGGTTTGATGAAACGTCTCTTTTCCGGAACCTTCTCTGATTTGTCGACCGTTGCCCGAAGGGCCTGGATAATCCTGGGTCGGGTCTCTCTCGGATCGATGATTTCATGGACCGTATAGTAGGTGGTAAAAAGCTTGCCCATGTTCAAAACGCTGAATTGTTCTTTGAGGATGCTCAGAAAGAAATTGTAGACCTGGTCATAATTGCCTTCTTCCTTGGCCTTGGCCAGCTCTTTATGAAAGACGGCCTGGACGATGGACTCCGGTCCTGTGGGGGCGAACTCCGTCGTCGGCCAGCCATAGATGAAATCAGGCCCCATCTTGCTGCAACCCAGGACGATGTTCGATCCGCCGTAGGAACGCCTCAGCACCAGGGAGACCTTGGGGTTGGTCAGGTGGGAATAGCCGTGCAGATTCTTGGCCCCGTGCCGGATGACCCCCATCCGCTCCCATCGGTCGCCGGGTGGAAAGGCCGGGGTGTCGGAGATCGTGATCAAAGGGATATTAAAGGCATCCAGAAACATGATGAACCGGTCGTATTTATCCGAGGAATCCGGTTCCATGATACCGCTCAGTTCGTCCGGATTGCTGGCGGCAATACCGGCCACCATCCCGTCAAACCGGGCTAACCCGATAATCATGTTGGGGGCAAAGTCGACCTTCAATTCAAAAAATTCGCCGTCATCCACGATAAGGTCGATGACCTCGTGCATATCATAGGGAAACTTGGGATCGTCTGGCATGACCTCCAGCAAAGACTCTTCCCGTCTCTCCGGATCATCCCCGGATTTCAGGGGCACCGGTTTTTTCCAGCAGTTTTGAGGGATAAAACTAAGGAGTCGCCTGGCAAGGGAAATGGCTTCCTCATCATTTTCAGCGACAAGATCGCACTGACCGCTCTTTTCCATATGAAAGTCGGCCCCTCCGGCCTCCTCGGAATGCTTCTCCCCACCCAACCACAGGAAGGCGCTATGCCGATTCATGATCAGGAAGTCCGACAGGACCGGCACCTGGGCCAGAGGCCCGGTACAAGGTCCCAAAAGCAAGCTGATCCTGGGGATAACCCCGGAATAGAGGCAATAGTTCCGGACCAATCGGCCCAATCCGTGAAGACCCACATAGCCGCCTTTAAAGCTGATCCTGGAGCCGGCCGAATCAAAGATACCGATGATGGGGACCTGCTCCTGCCCGGCCATCTGGACGAGTTCGGCCATCTTCCAGACCCCCTGATCTCCAAGGGAACCGGACATGACCGTGAAGTCCAGGGCATAGAGCATGACGGTCCGCCCATTGACTTGGGCCGTCCCCATGACCACCCCGTCCGAGGGACTCGGCCTTTCCTTCCCGGCCAAGCCGACGCGAAACTCCCTGACCCGGGAACCGATTTCCTCAAAAGAGCCGGGGTCGGCCAGGCGGTCGATACGCTCCCGGGCGGTCAGCTTGCCGAGGCCGTGCTGCACTGCGATCCGTTCTTTCCCGCCCCCTTCAAGATTTTCCCGGCGGTTTTCATAAAGCCTTTCCAGATAACCATTCATCCATTGTCCCATAGGTTGCCTCTTCGTTCGATTTCGGATTTCGGAATTCGGAATTTAAAAAAAATACAGTTCGTTGTTCAGCCGTTCAAGGTGAGGGGCTTTCCTTTGAGCTTTGAGCTTTCAGCCTTGAGCTGTTAAAGTCCCAGACTGCGGGCTACTTTTTCTAAGTGATGATCGCTGTCTCCAAAGGCCATTTCCCCGGCTTTGGCCTTCCGGTAGTAAAGGTGCATATCATGCTCATCGCAATAGGATATGGCCCCATGGACCTGGAGGCCTAATCGTGTAACCCGTCGGGCGGCATCGCTCGTCCAGGCTTTGGCCATGGCGGCCTCCCTACCGGCCGGCAGCCCTGCGGCCAGCCTCCAGGCCGCCTGATAGGTGATGAATCGGGCGCCGTCCACATCAATCACCATATCGGCGCAGTGGTGCTGAACCGCCTGAAAGCTGCCGATAGGTTGTCCGAACTGCTCGCGCTCTTTGGCATAGGTTACGGTCATGTCTAAGACGGATTGGAGACCTCCGACCATCTCGGCGCATTTGGCCACCGTTGCCTTTTCCTGTAATTGTTCAAGAAGAGCCGGCTTCTTCCCCGGTTCTTCAAGGATGTTTTCAGCCGGCACTTTTACCCGGTCGAAAATAACCTCACATTGTTTGTCATAGGCCAGGGTTTTAAGCAAGGTGCATCGAACCCCCGGGGCCTTCCCATCCACCAGAAAAAGGCTGACCCCCTCCCCGGCTCCCCCCCCTGATTCGGTTCGGGCCGCACACAGTATATAATCGGCCAGGTGGGCATTGTCTACGAATAATTTGGTCCCTTCGAGGATATAACCCTCCCCTTTTCTGGTGGCCGTAGTGGAAATAGATGATACCTCAAACCAGGCGTCCGGTTCCATCAGGGCATGGGTAAGGATCAATTCCCCTCTGGCCATCTTTGGCAGGATTCTTTGCTTCTGCTCTTCCGAACCGCCGGAAAGAATGGCCAGGCCGCTCACCACCGTGGAAAAATAAGGTCCTGAAAAGCAGACTGCGCCCATGGATTCCATAATGATCGATAAATCCAGGAAATCACCTCCGATACCGCCGTATTCCTCAGGGACCATAACCCCCAGCCACCCCAAATCGGCCATCCGGTCCCAGAGCTTTTGAGAATAGCCCCTTTCATCCTCTCTCATCTCTTTCATCAAAGAAGGCGGGCATTCGTTTTTTAAAAAATTGCGGGCCGCAGACTTCAACAGGTTCTGTTCTTCCGTGAATTCAAGGTCCATCCTCTATCGCTCCTTTCCCCTTGTCTGAAAAACACCCCTACTTTCTGGGCAGCCCCAGACCCCTGGTGGCGATAATACTTTTCTGGATTTCATTCGTACCGCCGCCGATCCCCATAGAGGGAGAGGTGAGGAATAACCGTAAACCTTCTCCCTGAAGGGGTGCCCATTTTGAACCGCGATCGATCTGGCTGAACGGCCCGAGAATATGCATGGTTACATCGGTCAACCGCCCCAGGAGCTCGGCCCCGAAGACCTTGCTGACCGAGGCCTCATAGTTGGGAACCTTACCCTTGGTCTGCAGCCAGGTGATCCGGTAACAGAGAATCCTCAGGACTTCGGCCTCCACCGAGAGTTGCGCCAATCGTCTCCTGATTCCAGGATCATCGGCCAGCAGTCGGCAGTCTCTTCTGGTCTCTTTACAGTATTGCACAAGCTTTTCGACCATCCGTTTTACCCTGGCCGGCGTACCGACCCCCGATCGCTCAAAATCAAGGGCAGTGGCTAATTGATACCATCCCCTGTTCTTCTGACCTACCAGATTTTTGCCGGGAACCCGGACATTGTCAAAAAAGACTTCGTTAAAAGAATGGAAGCCGGTCATATTGATCAAAGGACGGACGGTAATTCCCGGGGTTTTCATATCCACAATGAACATGCTGATGCCCTTATGCTTGGGCGCCTCCGGGTCGGTCCGGGCCGCCAGCCAACAGTAATCGGCCCGATGGGCGATGGAGGTCCAGACCTTCTGGCCGTTGACCAGGAACCCGTCCCCCTCCTCGACCGCGGTGGTCCTGAGGGCGGCCAGGTCCGACCCGGCATTGGGTTCGCTGTAACCGAGACAGAAGGTGATCTCCCCCCTGGCCGCAGGAGGAAGGTACTGCTGCTTCTGTTCCCCGGTCCCGTAAATCATGATGGTCGGGCAGACCCAGCCGATGGTTATGGCCGTTTCGATTCCCGTGGGAGTCCCTATGGCGGCCATCTCTTCATCCAGGAGGAATTGTTCCACCTGGGAACGCCCGAGACCGCCGTACTCCGGAGGCCAGGTCAGGGCCAACCACCCCTTTTGCCCCAGTTTCCGGTTCCATTCTTGGGTGATGGCCCAGGATTCATCAGTCTCTTCCCAGATCTGATACCCAAGCTCTTTCCACCTCAAAGGGATTTCGTTTTGGAGGACCTCCCTTACTTCAAGACGAAATTGTTCCTGTTCCGGGGTAAATTGAAAACGCATGCCTCAGACTCCTTCGAATAATTTCCTGATTTTTGGTTTGAGTCTTCTTCCACCCCCACTTTTCCCGATAATTTGCATTAAGTTATATGCAAAACGATAAAATGTAAAATGATTTTTTCACCCGGATTCGGACAACCGGTTTTTTTAGTTTTTAACTTTACAACGACTTCTTCGGTCTATAAAATTAAAGAAGACGTTATGGAGGAAAAAATATGAAAAAGATTATCGGTTTGTTGAGTATCTTTCTTATGTTAACCCTGTTAATGCCCGTTAA
>CAZVHO010000094.1:0-1907 GCA_964627515.1 uncultured Thermodesulfobacteriota bacterium
GGCCGAGGCGGCTCTCAGACATACAGAGCAGCGATACCGTACCCTGTTCGAGGAAGCGCCGGCCATGTATGTCATTACGTTTAACAAAGGCGGCATCCCTATCATCGCCGACTGCAACGAGTTGTTTCTAAAAACCCTGGGCTATCCCCGGGCTGAGGTCGTAAATCGCCCTCTGGCCGATTTCTACACACCCGCATCGCGATACCATCTGCTTGAAGGAGGCGGATACCAGAGGGCATTGAAAAACCAATGCCTGGACGAAGAGCGTGAACTGGTTACGAGTGATGGCCATATCGTCCATACATTACTCCGGGCTTTGCCGGAAGTTAATGCCGACGGTCACGTTTATGGAACACGGGCCATGTTTGTAAACATCACCGAGCGCAAACAGGCCGAGGCCGAGCGGGAGCGGCTGATGGCGGCCATCGAGCAGGCCGGGGAGATCGTCTTTATCACCGACCCCGAGGGAACCATCCAGTATGTCAATCCGGCCTTTGAGACCGTGACAGGCTATACTCGAGAAGAGGCTCTTGGCCGGACCCCGCGCCTGCTCAAGAGTGGGAAGCAGGACGAGGTCTTCTACCGCGAGCTGTGGAAAACCATCTCCGCCGGCCGAACCTGGGAAGGCCGCATGATCAACAAACGCAAGGATGGGAAACTCTACACCGAGGAGGCCACTATCTCCCCGGTACGCGAAGAGGATGGCCGAATCGTCAACTACGTGGCTGTCAAACGGGACATCACGGAACATCTTCGACTGGCGGATCAGCTCCAACAGGCCCAGAAGATGGAATCCGTTGGGAGATTGGCCGGCGGGGTGGCCCACGATTTTAACAACCTTTTGACCGCCATTATCGGGAATGCCCAAATAGCCCTCCTGGGCATCGGTAAGGATGAAACCCTCTGTGAAAGCCTGAATGAAATCGTGGCGGCCGGAGAAAAGGCGGCCTTGCTGACCAGGCAACTCTTGGCCTTCAGCCGGAAACAGGTGTTCCGGCCAGAAGTGATCAACCTCAATGAGGTGATCCCGGACATAGAAAAGATGCTGCGGCGTCTTATCGGGGAGGATATCGAATTGGAAACCATTCTGGCCACCGATCTGGGTCGGGTTGAGGCCGATGCAATGCAGATTGAGCAGGTGATCATCAACCTGGCGGTGAACGCCAGGGATGCCATGCCCGCCGGCGGGAAATTGACTATCGAGACGGCCAACGCCGAGCTTGATGAGGAATATGCCGCCGCTCATGTGGCGGTGACTCCCGGTCCTTACGTGATGCTCAGCATTAGCGACAACGGAACCGGCATAACCCGCGAGGTTCAGGACCAGATCTTCGATCCCTTTTTTACCACCAAGGAAAAAGGCAAGGGGACCGGCCTGGGATTATCAACGGTCTACGGGATCGTAAAACAAAGCCAGGGGAACATCTGGGTCTACAGTGAGGAAGGGGAAGGCACCACCTTCAAGATCTATCTGCCTCGGGTGGATAAAGAGGAGGAAAAGGAAAAGGGAAAAAGGATAAAGGATGAAGTGCGGGGCGGCTCGGAGACGGTCCTGGTGGTGGAAGACGAAGAAAGCGTTCGAAATCTTATTTTCATGGTTCTCGAACGATTCGGCTACCGGGTCGTCACGGCCGGGAATGGGCTGGAAGCTCTGGAGATATTTGAAGGGTCTGAAAATTCCATTGACCTGCTGTTGACCGATGTGATCATGCCCAGGATGGGCGGCAGAGAACTGGCCGAGCGGCTGGAAGGGCTGCAGCCGGACCTGAAGGTGCTCTTTATGTCCGGTTACACGGACAATGCCATTGTTCACCATGGTATCCTGGATAAGGGGATCGCCTATATCCAGAAGCCCTTCAGGCCTGAGGACCTGGCCCGGAAGGTGCGGGAAGTACTGGAGGGATAAA
>CAZVHO010000094.1:2007-3467 GCA_964627515.1 uncultured Thermodesulfobacteriota bacterium
GGCTGGTTCCGGTCCCGTCTTTCACCCGACCGGGAGTACCCGCGACGCCCTCCTGGGCGGACTTTGTGCCGGCAACCATTCTTAGACCCAGGGAATGGCCTTCCATACTTTGGACTTCCGGGAGTTTGACTGCTGGTGGAATGTCCACAGGGGGGGCTGCTTCGGGTTTCTCAACCTGCTCAGGGGGTTCATTTTTCGTTAAGCCTTGGGCCTGGCTGGTTTTCATCTCTTTTTTCCGGGGGAGGGGAGTCGAGGGGAGCGGGGCGATTGTTTTGACTAAAGGTTCCGGTTTGTACAAATTGAAGTCCAGGACCATTATCTTTTTTGACACTCCCATTTGGGTGCTTAGACCCAGGGCGGTGACCAACAGGAGGCTATGAAACAAAAAGGAGATCTGGAAGGCTTTGACCTGGACTCTCATTTTACCTCCTCGGTCTGCAGACTCACCCTGGAAAATTCCAGCCCCTTGACCACATCCAGGACACTGACAAAGGTCTGGAGAATAAGCTGCCTATCGGCCCGAATCAGGACCGGGACTTTTTTATTCATGGAGGCCAGGCTGGTTTTCAATCCCTCCAGAGATACCGGTTTGGTATTCAGATAAATTTTTCCCGCCTTATCGATTTCCACCGTCTGGGTCTTCAGTATTTCTCCCTGGCTTCGATGGGCCTTAGGCAGATCCATGGGGATCATCCCGCTGGCGATAAAAGAAGAGGTGGTCAGGGTAATGGTCAGCAGGACCAGCATGACATCCACTAAGGGGATGACATTGATATAATCAAAGGACTTTTCTTCCATGTTCAATCTCCCAAGACATCAACAGGACCTTAACTTTTCTAAGTAGAAAATTATATAATGATACGGAAGGGATGGCTACCAGAAGACCGACGGCCGTGGCTTTCAGGGCCAGGGCCAGGCCGACCATGATCTTGCCCGTATCCATAAAGCCCTCCTGCCCGATGGTATAAAAAGTAAGCATGATACCCAGGACCGTGCCCAGAAGACCGATATAGGGGGCGTTGCTGCCGATAGTGGCGATGAGATGGAGCTTTCGGGTAAGTTCCAGTTCGAGGGTCTTTTGGTCCGGAAAACCCTCGATCCGGATCTGTCTGAAAACGAAAAACCTTTCAATGGCAATCCCAATGGCAATCATACTGAGAATTATTAATAATCCAATGATGCCGTAATCTACGGCAATTTTCAACCAGTCCATGGCACCTCAAAAATTGCAAGCTGCAAGCTGCAAGCTGCATGTTGTAAGTTGTAAGATCCAGGTTCCAGGTTTCCAAATCCCCTTTTCCAATAAAAAAGCCACGAAATCCGGCTGTTTTATCAGCCCTGGCCTTCGTGGCTTCCTTGTTTTTGTTTAATCTTGGGTTTCCGGCGAGCCGGTGCTGGCCTTCATGGCCGCATAACAAACTAAGTATCCCAAAGCTTGCATCATCTGTCAATAAAAAAAT
>CAZVHO010000094.1:3567-21262 GCA_964627515.1 uncultured Thermodesulfobacteriota bacterium
GGCGGATCAGATTTTCCACCAGACTGCTGGTATAGGGGTGCCGGGCCGACCGGAACAGATCCTGGCCGGTCGTCTCTTCCACTACGGTCCCCTGGACCATAACCGCCACTCGGTCGGCCCAAGAGGCAACTAACCTGAGATCATGGGAGATCACCAGGATGGCTGTCCCCTGGAGATGGCGCAGTTTTTCCAATAGGCCCAGGTTCTCCCTTTGATGGACGGTATCCAACCCGGTGAATGGTTCATCGGCAATAAGGAGTTGAGGCCTGAGCCCTAAGGCCAGGGCCAGGAGGACTCGCTGCCTCATGCCACCGCTGAGTTCCGAAGGGTAGCTGGCCGTTTTATTGGGCGGGATGCCTACTTCATCCAGGAGGGCCGCTGCCTGATTCCGGGCTTCCCTTTTATCCCAACCATAGCGTTCCTCCAGGGCTTCGCTGATCTGTCGGCCTACCTTGAGGGTCGGGTTGAGGGCGGCCAGGGGACTTTGAAAGAGGTAAAGAATGGATTGCCCACGCAGACCATTCCAGGACCTTGAATCATCAGGTTTCATCTCTTTTCCGTTATAAATGATCTTCCCTTCCGTCACTTCCAAAGGGGGGACTAACAGCCCGCTCAAGGCCCAGGCCGTCAAAGTCTTTCCCGAGCCGCTTTCTCCCACCAGGGCCATAATTTCTCCCCTATCCAGGGAAAAGGAAACCTTTTGGACCAGGTTCCGGATCTGAATTTTTTCCTGATAACCTATGGTTAATCCTTCGACGGCAAGAAGCATTTTTAAAGGGCAACGGCCTTTTTGATCTGAAAGGTCGCGCGCAATCCTTCCGCTAAAAGAATAAAAGACAAAACGGTCAAGGTAATGGCCGCCCCGGGGGCCACCATCAGCCAGGGGGCGCGAGTTAAATAGAGACGAGACTCCTGCAGCATAATCCCCCATTCCGGTGCCGGGGGTTGGGCACCTAACCCGAGGTAACTCAATCCGGATACAGCCAGAATGGTCCAGCCGGTCCGAAGGGAGGCCGCGATCAAAAGAGGGGGCCAGATCTGAGGAAAGAGATAATAATAAAATAAACGCCTGCCCTTTACTCCGACCAGACGACCGGACAGAACAAACTCCCGGCCTTGAGCGGTCAGGAGTAATGACCTGGATAGGCGGGCCCACCAGGCCCAGCCGGATAAGACCAGCCCGATGACCAGACTGGATCCGGAGGGACCCAGGACCCCGGTCATCAGCAAGGCCAGGACCAGGCCGGGAAAGGCCAGGGCCGTATCGATCAGGACCTTTATCAGTGCCTGAAATCCCCTTCCGGACAAGACGGAAACAAGGCCCAGAATCATTCCCGATCCCCAGGTCAGCGACAGGGCCAGAAGGCCGATTCCCAGGGACAGCCGGGTGCCCCAGAGCAGACGGGAAAGGACACAGCGGCCCAGGGCATCGGTTCCTAAAAGGTAAAGGTCCCGAGCCAGATGTTCGGCAGAGAAAGAAAAAGGACGGAAAAGATTCCGGAGGTCCGGTCCCCCAATTTATTCCTGTTCCAGGCTACGATAAATCCCAGGATCGAGGACAGGAGGATTATGAAAACGAAGGCGAATAAAGCCAATTCCAGGGTAGCTGGAAACCGGGCGGCGATTTCGTCGATGACCTGCCTGCCGGTCCGCCAGGACCTTCCCAGGTCTCCGAGGCACAAAGATGGACCCAGGGCGGTCCCCAGGGATAATACTGGGCCACATGAACCCCGGGCATATCCCGGACCAGTTCCCCGAAGTTGTTCATGTAGTGGTTGGGTTGGGCCTCGATGTCTTTCCGATCAACACTATGGTAAGTGAAGGGCACGGTATCCGGACTTACCCCGACCTTGGTGGCCGTTACCGACACTTCATCCAGGGTATAGGGTAAAGATCCTTTGGTGTCTTTGGTTTCTTCCGCCTCACCCAATGGGGCTCCGGTGGACATCAGAAAAAATAAACAAGCCGCATAAAACAGAAATTTTTTCATCAATTAATCTCCTTTTCGTTGGTATTCTCCCCCCTTTCTGTTAACATTAGAAATAGGGGAGCGTTGTTTTTTGATCAGCGTTTCCTTAAGGCAGGGCGCTCCTGGCCAAAGGTTGTTGCCCTGCCTTTTTTAATTCTTTTAGGCCGGGCTCCGGCTAATACCGCCTTTCCGCGGTTTCAAAGCAGGGAATGCACAAAACCTGTTCCTGAAAACGCCTGGTCCGGGTCTCCATAACCGGCTCCCCACAGGAGGCGCAGATCAGGCTGTTCATGATCCGGGCCTTCCTGGGTGCGGGTCCGGCGGGCGTTTTGATTTCAAAGATCTCCTTCAAGTCCGATTCCATGATGTGTTTGGAAATCCGTTCCCGGGTCTCCTGAAAAGCCTTCTCTTCCTCTTCACTCAAAACCCCTTCTTGCATTTTGCGAAAAAAACATCTGAGTTTCAAACCGTCTTCCCCATAAATATCCGGACGGGCCACCAGCCGAGCGGCCTTATTGTCCCGCCGCCGGTAGAAGGAAAAGGCGTTTTTCCCGAAATCCTGGTGAATCAGGTTGCCTTTGCCGAAGGTGCAGCCGGTTAAAAACTGAATGGCATCCACGGCGCACATATCCGTTTCGACCACGGCGACGATTTCTTCATCCGAAGCCTTGCCCATTTCTTCCACGGCCCACTGGGCGGCCCGGATGCCGATAGCCAGACCGGGGCACCAGTGGCCGTGGAAGGCAATTGTTTGATCGACGATCTCAGGATTTATTGGTTTGCTGTTCATAAAGGAAGCCCCCTATTCTTCAAATATTATTTTGTGGTTAACCAGGTTCATCCCTTTAAGCCGGGCCTTGACGGTTTTCTGGGCCCCGAAGATATCCACCAGACGGTATCCCTCTTCTTCCAGGGGTTCCAGAATATCCATGGATTCCATGAGGAGTTCCTCTTTTCCCTCTTTAACCAGATAGACATTGGATTCACACATCCTTTAACACCTCCTTGATTTTTTTCTCCGCCAATATCTGAACCAGGTGGGGCAAAGGTTCTTTAATCATCCCTATCAGGTTTACCCTTTCCTGAGAAAGGGGTATAAGAATTTTAACGGCCCGACTGGACATGACCGCTTCGGCCATTCGAGGGGTGATTTCACCCAACATGGCATTGGGCCAGGTAATCCCGATGGGGCCGACGATACAATCGGCTGTGGGGAGGGTTTGGCAGATGGCGTTTTCTCCTGAGGCGCCCTTATTGGCCCCGGCCCTCAGCATCTGGGAAGTTGCAATGGCATTGGTTCCCAAAGCGATCAGTTCTATGGATTCCTTGTAGACCTCCTTGAGAGACTTGATCAGCAGGAGGCCGATACCCCCACCCTGTCCGTCCACCACACACACCCGCTTGATTGCCATAAACCCCTAATTTCTCATTAAAAACCATTAAAGTCCGCTTAAAAGTTAGCGACGTACCGGACCAGGAAAATAACCCAAATCATCAATCGCTTTCCGGGAGGGCATCAGGTCCTTTCCCACCGCTGTTCCCGCCTTGCGGTGCCGGTCATTGATCCTGGTGATATCGATAAAAAGGAAGACGATCAATTTACTTCAGAAAAGAAGGAATACCTCCCAAGCGTCCGTGATGCTTTTCCATTTCTTTAAAAATCGGTCGTCCCAGAAGAAAGGAATAGATCGCGTCCGATTTTTTTTCCAATTGGACATCCTTGAATTCCTTCGGATAAAGGATCTTGCCCACGGCATAGGCGTCGATAAGGACCGTTTCTATATTGGTCAGATACCAGTTGAAGGCATGAAGGGTATACACTTTTCTATTCCGGAAGGCCTTGAGCCCCTGATAAAAGGCCGGCTTCTTTTCATAGTCCTGGCGGATCAGGTCACTGCCGCCGCTGTCGATAAAAATGATTTCCGGATTCCAGAAGAGGAGTTTTTCTTTGTCCACAAAGAGGTGCCCTTGGCTTCCTTCCTGCTTGACGGCCGGATTGGCTTTGATCCATTCAAAAGGGGCATAGGTGGTTTCCGTGCTTTCCAGCCCGTGGGTGCCCCGGAAACCTATGCCTCCGGCATAAACCAACGGCTTCCGGTCGTCCGGGGATTTTTCCACCCGTTTTAAGAGATCTTTCCTGGTTTTTTCGATAAAACGGATTACCGCTTCGGCCCGGTCCTGCTTGCCCAATATCTTGCCGCACAACCGCAGTGAATCGAAAAGCTTTTCATCAAAGGAGCCGAAGGGCCCATAGGTTAACACGACGATCGGAATGCCTATCTTCTTTTGTAAGGCTTCGGCCTTCTCGCGGTCCAGATAGGTAAGAAAGATGACCTCCGGTTTCAAGGCCAGGATTTTTTCCAAATCCGGGTCGCTATTGATGGCACTGGGCCCACCCGGTCCCAGGGAGGGGAGCCGGCCCAGGTCGCTGTTGGCCATCCAGTAAGGCCGTGTTGTCGGAAAGTGTTTTTCAATATCCTCCACCCCGACGACTTTGTTTTTACTTTCCAGGTAAATCAGTAACCGCAAGGTCCCCGGCCCCAGACCGATAACCCGCGCCGGGTCTTTGGGGACCGACACCGGCCGGCCAGCCATATCGGTTATCCGGATCATTTCTCCTGCCGGGCAGGGCCTCCCAACAGTCAGCAAGAGTAAGGTCACGACCGTAAAAAAAGCGGTTACTATTTTCAAGGGTTTCATACCATTCTCCGTTCCATCGTTTCGTCCAAAGGAATGACTATCTGATATCGATCCACTGTACCGACAACCACTTTCAGGCCATAAACCTCCTCGATATCCGTGGCGGTCACCTGCTCTTTGGCGGCCGATAAGTGGACCCGCCCTTCTTTGAGCATTAAAAAATGATTCACGAATCGAAAAGCCAGATTGATATCATGGACGGATACAATCGCCGCCATATCATGCTCCCTGACCGCCATGGTCACTAACTGCATCACCTGGAGCTGATTTTTCAAGTCTAAATTACTGGTTGGTTCATCCAGTAGCAGGACCTCCGGTTCCTGGGCCAGGGCCCGGGCAATGATGACCTTTTGCATCTCCCCGCCGCTCAATTGATTGGTGGGCCGGAGTGCCAGATGCTCGATGTCCAGGCGATGGAGAATGGCTTCGACAATACGGAGGTCATTGGGGGTGGCTTCCCATTTGATATAGGGCTTTCGACCCAGCAGAATCGTATCATAGACGGTCAAAGGCTCTTCTCCGTATTTTTGCGGCACATAGGCGAAGTGTGTCGCTATCTCGTTTCTGCTCATGTGCCTTACATTTTCTTTGTCTAAAAATACGGTCCCCGCCTGCGGTTTAAGAATTCGATTCAGACACTTAAGCAAGGTGGTCTTACCCGCTCCATTGATCCCCAAGAGCCCCAATATTTCCCCCTGCCGGAGCTCGAAGTCGATGCCCTTAAGGACAGGGCATCCTTCGTAATGAAATTCCAAACCGGTGACTTTCAAGTTCATCGTGCCCAACCCCTGAGCAGAAGATATAGAAACAGGGGAGCGCCCATGAAGGAAGTCAAAACCCCCACCGGAAGGGTCCCCGAACCGACCAGGAGACGCCCGGCCGTATCCGCCAGTAGGAGAAGCAGGGAACCGATCAGGCAGGAATAGGGAATCAAGAAACGATGATCGGCCCCGATCAAACGACGTCCGATATGGGGGGCCAACAAACCAAGGAAAGCGATCACGCCGTGGAAGGCTGTGGCCAAAGCCGCTACCAGGGAGGCCAGGAGCATCCCCCACAGGCGGAAGTGATCGACATCGACCCCCAAGGACCGGGCCGTATCTTCCCCGGCCGACAGGGCATTGAGGTTCCAGCGATTAAACACAAAATAAACACTAGTAAAAAGGGTGGCCAAAGTCAGAAGACCGATCTCCCGCCAGTTGGAGCGGGCTACATCGCCAAAGGTCCAGAAAACGACCGAGGCGATTTCCACTTCCGAGGCAAAATATTGCACCAGGATGGTCCCGGAGGTAAACAAGGAAGACAGGGCTACACCGGCTAAAATAATGGCTTCGGGAGAAAGCTTTTTCAATCTGGCCAGAAAGAGGATGATAACGGTTGCGGCCATGGCGCCCAGGAAGGCAAAGAAGGTCACCGCATAGACGTTACTGAGCAAAAAGCTGCCGGCGGCAGCCGTCCTCAAGGCACTGCCTTGCATTTTACCTGCGCCCAAAAAGACAATAGCGAAGGCCGCTCCGAAGGCCGCCCCCTGGCTGATGCCCAGGGTAAAAGGGGAGGCCAGAGGATTTTTTAACAGGCTCTGCATGGCCACCCCGGATAATCCGAGACCGCACCCGGTTACAATGGCCGCGGTAATGCGCGGCAGGCGGATATTCCAGACGACAATATTTCCCGCGCCGGAATCCATTTCCAGCAGGGCTCCCAGGATCTTTTTCACCGACAGATCATAAGACCCAACGGCTATGGCATAAACGATCAGGACCAGAAGAAAAAGAAAAAGCAGGCTAAAAAAAGAAAGCTTCCTTTTGATCGAGGCCTGATAAAGTTTCCTGATCTCTTGCCGGCGTTTCGTCACGGCGGCGCAAGGAACTGTTTCGGTTAAACGTTCAAGATGACTCATTACATTTCCGAAAAAAAGCCACGAAGGCGACTCCTCTTGCAAAAGGATCGGCCGTCATGGTCTGTTCGTCTGCATGATTTGATTGATAAGGCAACCCACTGCTTCAATCTTGAAGTTGGGCCTCAAGGTTTCCTCTGAGGCTTGTCTGATTTCACCCCTTCGCACAAATAATATTTAGGCCGATCAACAAGCCGGGTCACTTGAAAACCATTGGTTGTGAGAAGTGACCTCATCTCTGCTTCTTCCGGAAGACAATCCATAGACACCGGACTGCTCCCTTGATGATGATTTTTGATTTCCTGGCTGCTCAAGGCATGGGCAATAATCAGGGTGCCCCCGGTCTTTAAGACCCGTCCCATCTGTTTAAAGGCCAAGTGTTTGTCTATAAAATGAGGCAAGGCTCCGAAACAGACCACATGGTTGAAAAATTGATCGCCAAAGGACAGGGCCTCTACTGAAGCGGTTTGAAAATCGACCCTTAAGTCATGACGGAATTTTTCCTTCCCTATCCGGACCATCTCTTCGGCAAAATCAACGGCCCAAACCGATCCTCTTTGGCCGATATTCTGCAGAATATATGGGATGATACCCCCTGTTCCCGACCCGACATCCAGGACCCGTGTCCCTTTTTTCAGATGGAAATCGGAGACCAGGAATTTCAGATGCTCCTTTAATTCCGGGGTATAAAAACGCTGGTCCCAGTCCGGGGCTAATTGATTGAAAAAATCTTTTCTACTTGTCTGTGGGCTTTGAACTTTCATGGATTGTCTCCTATCCACCAGATTTTTTATAAGGCCACATGGATTCCGGTCATGACGGTTATTCCGGGAGCCGGATAACCTCTCAAAAATTCATAACTGGTATTGGTCAGATTTTCCGCAGACAGATACAGAGTCGTTTTCACCGGGGCGCCTTTGGGGGTGAGGGCGTAACTTAATTTAGCATTGATCAGGTGATAGGCATCCACCTTATCCGGTGTGGCCGCAGGGTAGCGGGGATTGGATGCATAGCGTGAAGCCACATACTGCCCGTCCATATTCAGGGTGAATTTTTTCCAGAAACGCCAATTCAGCCCGGCGGAGACGGTTTGCTTGGGGGCGTAAGGCAGGTTATCGGGGTTCGGATCGAGAAAGGTGGCTCCAACAAAAAATTCAAGGTTTTTCAGCGGGGAAAGGAATGTCGTTATTTCAGCGCCCCGGGTTCGGTATTCAGCCAGGTTTTCAAAGTGAGGCGGCGGGGCCTTGAAAACCAGTCGGTCCTTTCCCTCATCCCAGAAAAAGGTCAAATCGGCCTTTAACCAGGAAGTAAATCGTTGAGCGATACCGGCTTCGTAATGGTCTATTTTTTCTGATCGCAGGTTTTTCCAGGCGTCTCCCAGTTTATAGATCTGGGCGTAATAGACTTGATATACCCCGGGCAGGTTAAAGGCCCGGGCATATTGGGCATGGAATTCGGTGCCCTGATATCGAGCCACTATTCCCGACTGCCAGCCGAGATCGTTGCCGAAATAGTCGCTCATATTATAGCGCAACCCGACCGAAGGGGTGATCTGGATTGTTTTTCCAAAGGTGTGACTGATGGCCGCGTAAGGGGCTGAATTGGAGAAGAAGGTATCGTTGAGCTTAATGGTGGATGCCGGCCGGATCTCCTCGAATTTTCCGCCATATCGAAGATAGTCGTACCCGACCAGGACTTCTCCGCCTTTCCAGAGAGGCAGTTTTTCATGGGCCTTGACCCCGGTGGTAGTCCAGTCGGTATTGCTGAAAAAAACCTCCTTTTTGGAGGAATCCCACTGTTTCCATTCCACTTTGCCCACGTCTGAAAAAACCTTAAGTTGCCCTTTTCCCCAATCGTGTTTATTGGAAAGGGTAAGATCGAAATTGGTATCTTTGGTGCTGAACTTGGGGGTTGCCGGGGTTTTGGCACTCCCCTGTACCCCTGGGTCCTGGGCCCAGTTATCCGAATAGCCGGTGATAAAGGAAAGGTCCCACTCCCTCGATAATTCATAGCCCACCCTTCCATAGTAATTCTGTAACTGGCCATTGGCATTTTGGCGATGACCATCGGAAGACTTGAAACTGCCAATCAGGTAGTAATCCAGGCGATCCACCTTCCCGCCGTGCTGAAAAGCCGTGTTCCAGGTGTTATAGGAACCGTACCCGACATCCAAACTGGTTTCAAAGCCCGGGGCGGTTTTTCTTTTGGTGACCAGGTCGACCACGCCAAAGGCCATGTTACCGAAAAGGACGGGCTGGGCACCTTTATAAATATCCACATGATCGGCGATATTGACATTGAGAAGATCCATCAACGGATGGGTAAAAACCCCTTGAAACAGCGGCTTTCCGTCCACCAGGGTTTGTATCTCGGCCCCGGGTCTGGAAACCCCCATCCCCCGGATAAAAAGTGAACTGCCGGATCCGCCTCCATACCCCCCCACCAGGTTATAGCGGGAGATGTTGACCCCGGGGACCCATCTGAGGGCCGAGGGCAGATCCAGGGCATTCAAGTCCTCTATCTGCTTGCTGGTCACGGTAGTCACCTGGCTGGCATACTTGGTGACCTGATTGCCTTCGATGATGGGTGTGGCGACCACTTCAATGGGAGTGAGCCGGGTTTCTTGAATCTTTTCCCCGGCCTGGACCGCGCTTAGTCCGATTAAAATACACAAAACAGAAACCGCACCTTCTCTTAAAAGTTTTTTCATTGGGCACCTCCTGAGATTATTTTGTCACCTCCTTCTTGGAAGAATCAAATCGTCATGATTCGAACTAAAAAAGCATCAATAAAAAAGGCCACGAAAACCCGGCTTTCTTTGAAGCCCTGGCCTTCGTGGCCTTATCTAATATATTTTCTTTAATTTTAAACTAACAGGTAAAGGCCGTCGTAGCCTTCCTAACTATATAAAATAGATACGACAAGTTCCACTCCAATGTCAATAAAAAAATTACAGAAAAAATAAGGGAAATTCAGGATAGGGCAAGATTTTGAAAATATAGATGTTTTTGGGAGATAGAGATGGAGGGCAGGTGGGAACATGAATAAGGGTACGCCATAAAAAAAGGGAAGCCACGAAAACCTCCCGATCTTCTGATCAGGTGATTGCCTTCGTGGCTTCTTTTGTAACTAAAGTTGTGGCTTCCCTTTAATGGCAGCACTGATGCTGGTGGTCATGATGGTCGTCATCATGACGATGCTCATGGGCATGCTTTTGCGGTTCATGCTTGTGTTCATGCCCATCGTGGGTATGAGCCTCCTCGACATGCTCATGCTCGTGTTCATGCTTCTCATTAGTATGGCAACACATGGTATCCTCACCTCCTTTAGACTAATTTTTAATTAATAATAATACATAACAGGGTTTATTTCAAGATAAATTTATCTGAGACGGATCTCCTGTAGGACGGGTGGAACTTCGTTTCACCCACCGATATAAAAATGAAGTGAATACCTTGTTCTTGTGGTGGGTTACGCTTCGCTGCACCCACCCTACAGGCTACAGGCTCCTTTTTAGGAAGGGACAGAAAGACAGAAGGGAAAAGGGAGGCTGAAAAAGGGAATTGACAAGCCTCGATGATTCTGATTAATTAAATAGCGTTAGATCCAGGTGTCCTTAAAAAGGACGTCGAAAGGGAAGCCGGTGCAAGGCCGGCGCGGTCCCGCCACTGTAAAGGGGTACGATCTCTGCATTAACCACTATTTCACCCGAGGATGGCTGAGGGTGGAATGGGAAGGGCAGGGGGAGAATAATCCCTGAGCCAGGAAACCTGCCTGGATCTCCTCACGACATCGTCTTCGAGGTAAAGACCGGTGAGGGGGTTCAAAAATCGTTCCCCGGCCGGCAGATGCCCGGCCGGGGATTTTTTTTGGGCTTCCTCTCCCCAAAGGAGGGGTCATGGAAAGGAAAGGGGATATCATTTTGGAATGTTTTGTGTTGAAAGGAAAAGGAGTGGACTGGTTGGCCGTCATCTATCTGGAAAAAGAAATAACCCTGAGGGCTTTTTCCAGAAAAAAGATCGCGGATAAACAATACCAGATCCATTTCTTGTCCGGGCCGGACCAACAGAGACTGTCGGAGGAATTATCGGCCCAGTTTGATGAAACGGCCAAGCGCTGCGGCTTATCGGCTGTTCATCTGGATTATCCGGGAGGGGTTAATGAGCAGGTTTTTATCTTGGGATTGCGGAAGGCCAAAATGGAAGGGATCATGGAACAGGAAAGACGGAAAAACTGACCGGTAAGATTTTTCGGGGATCGGGGGGCAGGGATCAGGGGGCGGGGATCGGGGGGCAGTTAGATGAAGTTGCAAGTTTCAAGTTGCAATAATGAAGAACGGGGTCGGGGATCGGCAAAACCCGCAACCCGCAACTCGCAACCCGCAACCCGCAACCCGCAACCCGAAACAGTGGGTCTCGTCTTTAAATGCCGGTCCCAAACATTTTGACTTTGTGGATTTCTTGGTATAGATTTTTAAAATTCCGTTCCTGCCTTTTGCGGGAAAAACTCCGGAGGGAATTAAGGGAAAGGTGCTGCCCATGAAAACATCAAAAGATAAAGAAGAAGCGATGGCCGGAAAGAGTGCTCCGGCCATTGAATCAAAAAAAGAACGGCAACCCATACGCCCGGAACTGGCCGAGGTGATCCAGCGGCATTCTTTCGGCCTCGATGAGAATCGCCCCGAGGCGGTGGCCCGTCGGCGGCAAAAAAACCAGCGCACGGCTCGCGCCAACATAGAGGACCTCTGCGACCCAGGGCGTTTCATTGAATACGGCGCCCTGGCCATCGCTGCCCAACGGGGCCGGCGTTCCATGGAAGACCTGATCAGCAAGACGCCGGCCGACGGCCTGATCACAGGCATCGGGTCGGTAAACGGCTCCCAATTCGGAGATGACCAGGCCCGCTGTCTGGTGATGGCCTATGATTATACCGTTTTGGCCGGCACCCAGGGTTATTTTAATCACAAAAAGAAGGATCGTATACTGAAGCTGGCCTATGAGCAGCGCCTGCCCCTGATTTTTTTCGGGGAAGGCGGCGGTGGCAGGCCGGGCGATGTAGATGCCGACGGGGTCGTCGTGGCGGGGCTGGACCTGTCGACCTTCGCCCTGTTCGCCGGACTCAGCGGCCGGGTTCCGATGATAGGCCTCGTATCAGGACCCTGTTTTGCAGGCAATGCAGCCCTGCTCGGCTGCTGCGATGTGATTATTGCCACCCGGAATTCCAATATCGGTATGGGCGGTCCGGTTATGATCGAAGGCGGCGGACTCGGGGTTTTCAGGCCGGAGGAGGTTGGCCCGATTGAGGTGCAGACCAAAAACGGCGTAGTCGATATCGCTGTGGCGGATGATCAGGAGATGGTTGCCGCGGCCAGGCAATATCTTTCTTATTTCCAGGGAACGACTTCCCCCTGGGAGGCCGCCGACCAGGGTATTCTGCGGGGCTTGCTGCCTGAAAATCGGCGCCGGGTTTATGAAGTGCGGACCGTGATTAAAACGCTTGCCGATACGGGATCGTTTTTAGAATTGAGGCCCCAATTCGGACCCGGAATGGTTACGGGCCTGTTCCGTATCGAAGGAAGACCTTTCGGTCTGATCGCCAACAACTGCAAGCACATGGGCGGAGCTATCGAAGCCGAAGATGCCGACAAAGCCGTGCGCCTGATGCAGCTTTGCAACGCCCATGGCCTGCCGATCCTGTCTTTGTGCGATACCCCGGGATTCATGGTAGGGCCGGAGATCGAGAAACGGGCCCAGGTTCGCCATGTTTGTCGTATGTTTGTCGTCGGCGCCCATTTAACCGTACCCTACTTTACGATTGTTTTACGCCGGGGATACGGTCTGGGAGCCATGGCTATGGCCAGGGGGGGCTTTCATGAATCTATCTTTACGGTGGCCTGGCCGACCGGAGAATTCGGCGGCATGGGGTTGGAAGGGGCCGTCAAGGCCGGCTATAAGAAAGAGCTTGAGGCCGTTGAAAATCCCAAGGAGCGTGAAGCGCTTTACGAAAAATTGGTCGCCCAACTCTATGAGAGGGGAAAGGCCATCAATATGGCCTCTCATCTCGAAATCGATGCTGTAATTGATCCGGCCGAGACCCGCCGCTGGATTCTGGAGGGCTTGAGATCCGTCCCGGCTGAAAGCAGGAAGGGGGCAGGACACTCTTTCGTCGACCCGTGGTAAAAAGTAATAGTTCAGCCACCAAGTCACTAAGGCACAAAGGGTTTAGATCGAAAATACCGTTACGGGTTACGAGTAACGGGTTACGGGTTCAAAACCAACCTTACTTCGACATTCATTATTCGATATTCGATATTCGCTTTTTCATGCTTCGTGGTGCCCCCCTGGGGCATAAGGGTTTAGTTTACCAATAATAAGCTCTTCCACATATTCCTTCTTTGCGCCTTCGTGTCTTAGTGGCAGAAGGGGTAAAAAAAAGCTTGACAAGGGGTTGAGACTGGGGTATGAAAAAATACTAAACATATTGACTATCAAAACCTATACTATTTATGTCTTGACCATTTGTAAAAAAACCTGGATTCCCGATAAAGACCTTCGGGAATAACGAGAATAGTATCAGATAGTAATAGACAATAAGGGTAAAGGCCGTTTTGTCTCGAACTTTGAACATTAATCAAAAAATGGAGGTTAAAAGTGGACATTAAAACGAAATTATCCCAAGTCGTTGGAGCTGAAAATTTCTCCGATGACCCTGTTCAGTTGTTAACCTATGAGACCGATTTCAGTTACACCCCGGCCGGGGCCGCCAATTATCTGGCCAAACCGGGGAGTTCCGAGGAAGTCTCCGAGGTTATCAAATGCTGCAACGAGAACAGCATCCCCGTGGTGCCTTGCAGTTCCAAGGTCCATTTCTACGGGGCCACCATTCCGAAGGAGGGGGGTCTGGTCCTGGATATGTCCAGGATGAACCGGATCCTGGAAATCGACCCGGACAACCGACGGGTCAGGTTCGAAGCCGGCGTCACCTGGGAACAGATGACCAGGGCCTTGCAAAAGGAGGGCTTCCGGGTTTTGATGCCTTTAACCCCTCCGGCCGAACGCTCAGTGCTGACCGACTTCCTGGAGCGCGAAGAGCCCACCAACCAGGTCTATGATTACGGCGAACCCCTGGAAGCCATGGAAGTGGTCTGGCCCACCGGTGAGATCTTTCGGATGGGCTCGGCCAGCGTCAACGGCTATCCCGATTCCCCCTCCAAGGGAGGAAATCCCTCAGGGCCGGGTCTGGATTTTTACCGCTTTTTCCAATGCGCCCAGGGAACCATGGGAGTGGTCACCTGGACGAATCTGAAGATCGAATCCATCCCGAGGATGGACAAGATCCTCTTCGCACCGGTTCAAGACCTTGATTATGCCATTAATTTTCTGTATCGGATCCTGCCGCGCCGGATCGGTCAGGAAGTCTTGCTCTTGAATAATGTGGATCTGGCCGCCATCCTGGCCGAGAATTGGTCCGGGGACTTTGAAAAACTAAAGGCCGCTCTGCCCCCCTGGACCCTGATTCTGGTGATCAGCGGGCTCAAGAGACGGCCCGAAGAAAAGATCGCCTATGAAGAAAACTTCCTGGCCGGGGTCCTGAAAAACGAATTCCCCAATCTGAGGCTGGGGGAGACCCTGCCCGGTTTCCCCGGGGTGCCGGAAAAGCTCCTGACAATCCTCCGGAACCCCTGGCCGGCCGACCGGCCTTTTTGGAAGAACCGGGTCAAAGGGGCCTGCCAGATGCTCTTTTTCCACACCCGGCCGGAAAAGGCCCGGCAATTCGTGGACCAGGTGGCAGCCATCAGTGCCGGCCATGGATACGCTCCCCAGGATATCGGGATCTACGTCCAGCCCATAGAACATAACCGGGCCTGCCGGCCGGAGTTCACCTTCTTCTACGATCCGCAAAATGAGGCCGAAAAGGCTGCTATACGTGCCCTTTATCAGGAGGCGGCCACGGCCTGCCTCAATATGGGGGCTGTCTTTACCCGGCCTTACGGGGACTTGGCGCCAATTGTTTATGAACGGGCCGCTTCCTATACTGCTCATCTCAAGCGGTTGAAGAAGGTCTTTGACCCGAACAATATTATGAATCCTTCAAATCTGTGTTTCTAAGGGAGGGAGAAATCATGGCTAATGAAATGCCTTTTCGATATTACAAACCCAAAGAAGAATTTAAATTGGATATCACCGATATCCAGAATTTCGTTTATGACATGAGCCGCTGCATCAAATGCAAAGGCTGCACCTGGGTGGATCATACCTACATGCCCGATACGAAGCACATGACCCGCTGTCCCAGCGCGGCCAAGTATGAGTTTGACGCTTACGGGGCCTACGGAAAAATGCGTATCGGCCATGCCATGGCCGAAGGGGTCCTTCCCTGGAATGAAAAGGCCCTGGAGGTCCTATATGCCTGTACCTTGTGCGGGGCCTGCGACGTGGGTTGCAAGCGGAATCTGGACCTGGAAATCGGGCTTACCCTGGAATCCCTGAGGGTCAAGGCGGTCCAGGACGGCGTGGGACCCATGCCGGCCCACAAGAAGATCGCCGAAAATATCGCCCAGATGCACAACCTTTACGGGGCGCCCCACGGGAAACGGACCGAATGGATCTCCGAGGGGATCACCCCGGCCGAAAAGGCCGAGGTCCTTTATTTTGTCGGCTGTACGGCCTCATACCGGAACAAAGAAATCGCCCGGTCCACGGCCAAGATCCTCAAGGCGGCCGGTACGGATTTCATGCTTATGCCCGATGAATGGTGCTGCGGCAACACCATCTTTTCCGTAGGCCTTTACGACCAGGCCAAGGCCCTGGCCCAGCGCAATGTCGAGGAAGTCCGGAAGACCGGGGCCAAGACCCTGCTCTTAAGCTGCGCCGAGGGGTACCGTATGTGGAAGGTCGATTATCCGAAATTGCTTAATATCTCCACCGATGACCTGGGATTCAAGGTGGTCCACCTGGTGGAATATGCGGACGAGAAGGTTAAAAACGGCGGGCTTAAAATGAAAAAGCCCCTTTCGTCCCGTGTGACCTATCACGATGCCTGCAGTCTCAGCCGCTTGAGCGACCCCTGGACCCCCTATGAAGGCAAGCGGGGCTGGATGGGTTGTGTGGAGCCGAGGCTCAAACGCCGACGGGGGGACAAAGGCCTCTATGCCCAGCCCAGAGACCTCCTCAAGGCCATCCCCGGAGTAAACCTGGTGGAAATGCCCAGGACCCGGGAAAATGCCTTTTGCTGTGGGGCCGGTCGGGGGACCCAGGAGGCCTTTCCGGATTTTGCCCAGTGGTCCGTAAACCAGCGTATGGAGGAGGTCCGGGATGTGGGGGCCGAGACGCTGGTCACCGCCTGCCCCTGGTGCAAGAATAATTTCGACCAGGCCGTTAAAGCCGGCGGCAACGATGTGCAGGTTATGGACATTTCGGAAGTGATCTGCGCGGCGATTGGTTAAAACAGATGCTGGATAAAAGCCAAAGACGATACTGGATACTGGATAAAAGAATCAACTGTAGCATCAAGTATCCAGCATCCAGCATCTTTAGACTAAAACTGATATCTATTTCTTGATAAAGAAAACGGAGGTTTAATATGGCCATTGCCAAAGAAATCTATAAAGCCCTGGAAGCCATTGTCGGTCCTGCGTACCTCTCCAACGACCCGGTAATCTGTGAGGGCTATCGAAGCGGCCCGGGGGGTTACGAAAACGGTCTGGGATATGAGCGGGTCATGACCACGATCCCGGGCTGTGTCATCTTGCCCAAAACAACGGCGGAAGTCCAGAGGATCGTCAAGGTGTGCTATCGTAATGACATTCCTTACGTACCGTACAGTACGGGATTTTACGGACCCCGCTCTCATCCCCATGTGGAGGATGCCCTGTTGATCGACCTCAAACGCATGAATGATTTTGTGCTCGACGAAAAGCACTTTTACGTAGAGGTAGGCCCCGGTATGATCTATTCGCCTATCCAGGAGGTCTGCATGAAACATGGGGCCTATGTGGTTATCGGGGGCGGCGGGGCCCAGGCCTCGGCCATTGCCAATCTGATCGGCGACGGCTGGTCACCTTTGAGCCATCGAATCGGGCTGCCTCACCGGCGGATCCTGGGGACCGAAATAGTCATGCCGGACGGCGAACTCCTCAAAATGGGTTCTCTGGCCGAAGGCGATGACCCCTTTTGGGGTGAAGGCCCAGGGCCGGACTTGAGGGGGCTGCTGCGGGGCTATACGGGGTTGCGGGGGTGTTTGGGGATCGTCACCCGCATGGCCATTAAGACCCTGCCCTTTCAACCCGAACGTCTGGAGCCTACGGGTATTTCGCCCAATACCGCCCTGGCCTTGCCGGAAAAACGGATCAAGTGGATCAATTTCATCGTGCCTTCCAAGGAGGCCCAGGTGAAGGCCATGAGGGAGATCGGCCATGCCGAGATCGGCGGCGCCGTGACGAAGGTGCCCCTCTTCTGGCGGGCCATTGCCAAGGCCGAGTCCAAGGAAGAATTCTGGGACCTTTGGAGCAAGGAAAATGAGGAAACCGTCGCCAACTTCTTTATCGTCCGGGTCCTTCTGATCGGGTACACCTCGGAGGAACAGATGGAGTATGATGAACGGGTCCTGATGGACATCATGAACGAGGTGGGCGGCCAGGCCCGGCGGACCAAACCCTCCGATGAGTCCTGGATCAAAAACGCCGATTCGGCCGGTATGTGGCTCATGTGCGGTGGGTATGTCTCGGTGGACTATGTCATTGAAACGCTGTCCCAGTCCCCGGACCACGGCCCGTCCTATGCCGAACTGAAGAAGAAATACACCCCGCCGCTGATGCCCGACTACGGCGATCCCGGCTGGTTCCAGAGCTTCGAACTGGGCCACCAGGGCTATTCTGAATTTCTGGTTTACTGGGATCCCGACGATGATACTAACGCCGTGGATCAGTTCTACGTGGACACTTCCAAGATGAACATCAAAAACCGCTACTATACTTCTCTGCTGGGACCTCATCAGCCCCTTTATCTCACCGGGCCGAAATACGGACCCAATTACCATGAATTCCTGCTCAAGGTGAAAAACGAATTCGATCCCAAATGGAAGTCCCATCCGCCGGTTCCTTTGGCCCATGACGTTTTCGTGGAAAGGGC
>CAZVHO010000095.1:0-20870 GCA_964627515.1 uncultured Thermodesulfobacteriota bacterium
CCCGTAGGGCGGGCGGAACGAAGTGCAACCCACCAATATCTTAATATACAATCCAAAATTGGTGGGTTCCGTTTCACTCTACCCACCCTACGTTCTATGTTTTGACCTTCCACCAACTGGAAAGTGGTCAAGTCTGCTCTTGACTCTTGCAGGTTTTAATTGGGGGCCAATTAATGTCATTTGACCTTTAGGAATGGGGGGTGATTATATCCCTTGTATCCAGTTCGAAAGCATTTGTTTTATTCTTCTCAGGCGATGGGAATCAACTTCTCCCAACTTACCAATAAAAATATCCTCACTGGCTACCGCCAGTCTACTGATTCTGATAATGCTTGGTAGCTTTAAACCGGATTGTTGAAAATCTGAATCCTCGGGAGAGATCATTTCATCAAAATTGGGAATTTTTTGGTCAAGTTGTGAGGAGATCATACAAATCAACCAGTCGTTATATTCACCCGGTAATTGTCGAAGTACGAGGGCAGGACGTAGTTTTCCATCTGTGTGATCGGTATGGGGAAACTTAAAAAGCACTATCTGACTTTCAGCTATCATAAAAATGATTCCTGAAGATCTTCAATGGAATAAAGCGCCGGCTCATCTTCCATCCCGCGCATTGCTGAAGAGAGGGAAAAATCAGTCCATTTTTTTCTTTCTTTCTTGCCGGCTTTATTTTTAAGGTATTCTATGAAGTCGAGAACTTCAGCTTTTTCAGTTTCCGGCAGGTTATTTACCTTTTGAATTATTATTTCTCCCAAACCCATATTATCCCTCCTCTCATTTGTTGATAAGAAGTTGCTTGTTTATTTGAAAAGTATATGGAACGAAAAAGACACAGTCAAGAAGAAAATAGGGCGAAAAGCGAGGGAGACAAAGGAAATCTTCTGAAGAAAATGAGACTATAAAGGAATGGACTTTGTGAATAAATTTCAGTTTGTACTCTTCCGATTTTTCACAAATGGAATTTTCACGACTTCAGGAAGAAGTCTATAAATCCCCATCCTGTATCCTCAAGTTTCCGTAGAGTGGGTGGAACGAAGTGCAACCCACCAATATCCTGCCATTCAATCTAAATTGGTGGGTTCCGTTTCACTCCACCCACCCTACGTTCTATGTTTTAACCTTCCGCCAATACCACCACGTCCACCCTTTCCATGTCCCGAAAGGGCTTACCTAAGGCTGGAATGGGTCCCCTGCCGGCTGATGGAGAGGGACTGGGCCGCATATTGGATATAGGGAATAATGACGTCGTTCTTGCGGCTGCCCGTTCCGTCGTAGGTAATGGAAACCACCGGGATGCCGGTCTGGCGCTCGATGTCCCGGCCCATGGCCTCGGTCACCAGGGAGGGGCAGCAGAAGGCCGGGCTGGCCTGGACGAAAAGGGAGATCCCGGGATAAAGTCGCAGCAGGGAAAAAATCTTGACCAGGTTTTCCATGGACTCACCGGCATGCTGTACCATCAGATTGAAGCGCGAGAGGATTGCCAGGGCTGTATGGGGGTAAACGGGATAAGGGACGCCCAGCACCGGTTCAAAAATCCGGTAATATTTCCGGTCCAGGATATTGACCAGTCCGAGCAGGGCCTTGTTCACCAGCACCTCCCAGTAATACTTCTCAATCATCCAGCGCCTGAAATAAGGCTCGGCGATCATCTTGAGGAGGTCGCTGTAGGGCGTGGTGACTACTTCCCCGCCGGCCTGCTCGATGGCCTGAATCAGGTCCTGGTTCATGACCTCGTTGTCGCGGGTATAGAGATCCCCGAAGACGGCCACCTGGGGACGCGGGGTGGTCCGGTCTACCTTGATGTCCTGGAACATCCGGGAAATTTCACGAGCGGCCGCTTCGCGGTCCTGCCTCCCCAGGAAGGAATCGGTTGCGACCTGAACGGCATGGGAAACCGCCCGGTCGGTTTCCCCCCGGGTTACCTCATAGGGCCGGAGCTTGCAGGCCATTTTTCGAATGACTCCCCCGAACATATAGGCGAAGTACACCTCCACACCGATGCGCGGCGACAGATCGGAAAAGGTAATGTTTCCCACATAGACCCCGGCTTTTTCCAGGCCTCCGCCGCGGGCGTCCAGGATGCTCCGGATGTAATAGGGAAAGAGCCGCACATTGCAGGCGATCTCGGAGCCCCCCATCCAGAGCAGGGTTTTATCCGGTTCCAGTTCATGGGTTTCGATATAATCCATGAATTCCTGGGCAATGGTATTGAGCGGCAGGCATTGGCCGGTATTATAGCGCAGACTCTTCTGGATCATGAGCCGGTTCTCCTCCAGCACCCGGGCATCTAATCCGTACCGGATCAGGTTGGCGGCAATCAGCCGGCAACAGATCGGGTCCCAGTTCGGGAGCAGCAGGGTCTTGCCGCCGATCTTGTTTTCGGCGCAGGGGTTTATTTCCCGAATTTTGTGGTCCATGATCCGGCTTTTCCCCCTGAAGTGATTGCCGAAGGCCCGCACAGCGGCCTCGATCCGGGTTTCATAGCCCACGCTGGAATCATGCTCGTCCAATTGCAGGATCAGGTAAGGCTTGCCTTCCCGTTCCATGATCCGCTTGAAGTACTCGGTTACAAAGGAATCCGGGGAGCATTTGAAGGAGGTGACCAGCACCGGGTAGATCCCCTGACAGGAAGCGACCGCTTCGGCGGCCTCCAGGATATGAGCCGCATAGTTCCAGTGAAAGGCCTTCAGCAGCCCGAAGATTCGCTCACCCCCTTCCGGGGTCCCGGCCATCATATCCTGTGAGAAGGTCCTGATCCCCAGGGACCCGAAAATTTCGGGGATCCCTTTGTTCATGGCCCGGGAGAAGAGCGTATAGGGGCGGCCCAGCAAAACAACGCCCATTTCGCCGTTTTCGGAAGCCTGGCCTTCGAAAAGGTCTTTCAACCGCTTTAGTCCGCCGGCATAAAAGGCCCGGGCTTGTTGAAAGGCCGAGTGCACCGCCAAGAAGGAGAGACCCGGTTGGACCTTTTTCAGCACCTGATGCAGCCGCCGCAGCCCGGACCAAAGCCCGGCGTTACAATCCAAAAGCGGGATCAGGCACTTCAACTGGACGGTGACATCAAGCCGGGAGACGAGGGCCGGCGCATATTGGGTGTAATAGCAGTATTTTCGAATCAGACCCGGCGGCTTGTCCCGCGCTTCCAGGTAGACCGGCAGAAAAATATGATCGCACCGATCCGCCAGATAGGAAACATGGCCATGGAAGGCGGTGATGGGGGCGCAAAACTCGGCGCCGGCCAGGGACTTTCCCTTAGAGACCGCATCCCCGCAGTCCCGGCTGGTTTGGGTTTTCAGACCCAGCAGATCAAAAAACTTTTCCCAGAAAGGCAGGTCCTCAAAGAGATGCAGGGCCGCCGGAAGCCCGATGGTAGGCCCGAGACCGATGGTTGACCTTTTAAACCGGAAGGCCTTGGTTCGTTCCTGCAGGAGATCGAAACCGGAGCGGTTCTTATTGACGAATTGACGGGTATCGTAATCCCGGCCGCATAGAAAACCATAGGCCACCGTTTCACCGTTGAGAGAAGCGAGTTTGATCTTACAGTGGTTGGTGCAGTATTCGCAGACTTCGGTTTTGATCGGAACCGGCTGCTTATACAGATCGATACCCCGGAAGGACGAGCGGACCAGGCGGCTTTCGGCCAGAAGGTAAGCCGTTCCCAGGGCCCCGGTCAGGTGGCAGTAGGGGGAAACGAAAATCGATTGACCCAGCTTCTGCTCAAAGGCCGCCACCAGGGCCCGATTGCGGCCGGTCGCCCCCTGAAAGGAAAGGCAGGTTCCGATGCGGGAGCCCACGGCCACCTTGGACAGGTAGTTGTCCCGTACGGCGTGGAGCACCGCGGCCAGGATCTCGTCGACGCCGTAACCTTTATTCAAGTAATGATTCAGGTCCCTTTCCATGAACACGGTACAGCGGTCACTGGTCAGAGGGGCTCGAAGCCCCTCGGCCCGCCGGGAATATTCCGTCAGCGGACAGCCGAGCCGGGAAGCCTGCTCCTCGATAAAGCTGCCGGTCCCGGCGGCGCAAACGGTATTCATGGTCGAGAAAGTAACCATCCCATTGTTCAGGGTGGTGAACTTCGAATCCTGTCCTCCGATCTCGATGATCGTGTCGACCGCCGGATTTAGCTCCACAGCGGCCCGGGCATGGGCCGTGATTTCGTCAATGATAAGGTCGGCCCCGATGATCCGGCCGATGAAGGCCCGGCCCGATCCGGTCGTACCGGCCCCCAGGATCTTGAAGGCCCTCCCCTGATTTCGGGCCAGATCGTCCATAGCTTCCAGGAGGGCCTGAAGGGCCTGCAGAGGACGTCCGGCCGTCCGGGTGTAAAACCCGGCGACGACCTTCCGGTCCGGTTCGATAAGGACGGCTTTAGTGCTGGTCGAACCGATATCCAGGCCGAGAAATACTTCGGGGCTTTCCCCCCTGGAAAGGGGCTCGAATCGTTCCACCTCCACCTCGGGCTGGAAATCGGACCGCGCGGAACGGTATAGATAGGTGAGAGGGTTCTGAAAATCCTGGACCTCGGAACCGGTTGTCTTGAGGGGCGGATAGTAGTAGATCCGTTTTTCCAATGAGGGCCGGATAAGATCGGACGGTTGCCGGACCGATAGCGGATTTCCGGATTTGTTGTCCTGGAGCAAGCAGACGGCCGCGCCGATGGCGCCGTGCAGGGGGGAATAGGCATCGGCCACGATCGGCATTCCGATCAGGTTGGAAAGATGGCGGACCACGGCCCGGTTCAGTGACACCCCGCCGCTCATAATCAGCGGCGTCTCCGCGCCGCCCCCGGTAAACAGGGTATCCACGATATTCCGGGCCAGACCAAAGCAAAGTCCGTCACAGATCTCGGCCAGGGAGTATCCTTCCTGCTGGGCATGGCTCAGGTCGGTTTTGGCGAATACGGCACACCGCGAGGCGATCTTCGGGATTTCGTCCTGGTTGGTACAGGCCAGTTCGGCCAGGGCCTCGACCCCCTTCAGGTTTAAACGAAAGGCCTGTTGATCGAGAAAACTGCCGGTCCCTGCCGCGCAGGAGGTGTTGGTCCTGGATCGTCGGTACCGGCCCTGGGGGTCAAACAGAAGAAGGCCGAACTTTTCGCCGCCCACCAGGAGGATGCTTCCGATTTTTTCCTGGACCAGGGAAGCGCCGCTGATGACGGCCAACTGGGTGTCGTAACGGACAGCCGGGCCGCTCGACTTTGTCGAGCTTTCGAAGAGGCTTCTTGCAGAAGCCGGGCCGCTCGACTTTGTCGAGCTTTCGAAGAGGCTTCTTGCAGAAGCCGGGCCAATGGTTTCGGGTGTGGAGGAAGTACAGGCCAGACGGTCGACGAATTCCAGTGGATACCCGGAAAGGAGGGAAACCAGGGTTTCCGGAATCTTCCCCTGGTGAAAGGCGTAGAAGGTCTTGAGGATGGACCGGTCGGGAGCCAGGCAGGCGATTGCCAGGGAGACGGAGCCGATGTCTATACCGAGCACCTGACCAGATGGGGCCATTCTTGGTCTCCAGAAGATCAAACCATTCTTTGCCGGTTTATCGGAAGCGGATCAACCGGTCCGAAAGGCTTGATGGGCCGAATACTTGAACATGAGTAAGATTACCAAACGCTGATTTATATTACTTCCAACAAAGAAAAATAATTTTAGGCATTCTAAAAAACGCTCACCAGTTCGGTCGCCACAAGTTTGGGTGGAATCCATCGTCCTACGGGGTCTTTCTTGTATCTGGATTCATCCAGGATGTCCTTAAAGGTCCCCATTTTTTCCGCTTCTTCCACAAACAGCCTTACCGCTGTCTTAAGCATTTCCTTAGCGTGTTGCACATCACGGCCACAGCTTGAAATATCAACCTCTGGACAATAGGCCACATAGGTATTTTCTTCTTTAAAGACAATGATGTCATATTCGATAGGTATCATTTCTCTATCCGTTTCTTATTTTTTTATTACCAACTTGTTCCCATTATAACAAAAACAGGTTAAAAAACAAAAAAATATAAAAAGAAGTTGATCGGCCTTTAACCTTGTCTTCTATTGATATTTCTATAGATAGAAATAAAAAAAGGGTTGGCCCCAAATCAGGCCGACCCTTTTTATTCCTGCGGCTTTCTTTTTATAGCCGATTAATCCCTAACGGCTATTTTCCCTTTTTCTTTTCCTGCTTGGCCTTCTTTTTTTCCTTGGCTGTTTTGGCCGGTTTCTTTTTGTCTTCCTTCTTGGTGTCTTTGGATTTCGCCATGGTCATCCTCCTGCATAGATTTAGAAAATCGGGTTTCGGTTCCTTAGAACCCAAGATAGCATAGTGTGCGTGAGGGGTCAATCAGAGATCAACAAAAAAAATACTTACCCCTTCTTTTTCTGCTTCCTGCGTTTACTTTACGGCCCCCATGGTGAAGCCGGAGATAAACCGGTCCAGGAAAAAAGTATAAATGACCGCCACGGGGATACTGGCGAGGAGGGCCCCGGCCATCAGCGGACCCCATTGAAAAACATCCCCCCGGACCAGTTCGGTCGGCACGCCGATGGAGATCGTCTTTTTGACCGAGACGGAAATAAAGGTCAGGGCATAAATGAATTCGTGCATGGACAGGGTAAAGGCGAAGACCACCACCGTCAGGATCCCCGAGATGCCCAGGGGCAGCACCACCCGGGTCATAGCCCCGAACCGGGAGAGCCCGTCGATCATGGCCTGCTCCTCGATATCCCGGGGTATGGATTTGAAAAACCCCATCAAAAGCCAGGTGCAAAAGGGGATGGTGAAGGTCGGATAGATGAGAATCAGGGACCAAAGCGATTCCTGAAGACCCAGGGCCGAGGCAAATCGGGACAGCGGAATGAATAGGATCGTCGGCGGAACAAGGTAGGTCAGGAAGATCCCGATCCCGAGGGTCTCTCCCCAGCCCCTGGCCCAGCGGGCCAGGCTGTAGGCCGCCGGGACCGCGGCTATCAGGGTAATCAAAACAACGGCCATGCCGACCCAGAAGGTATTTAAAAGGTATTGAAGATAGTGGGTGTCAAATAAAAGGAGGCGCAGATGGTCCAGGGTGGGTGGTTCGTTAAAAATAAAGGGATTGTTTTCCGGCCGGAAGAGATCGTGATCCCTTTTGAAGGTGGCGATCATCATCCAGTAGAAAGGGAAGGCCCCGAAGAAGGCAAAGCCCCCTACCAAAGAGTAAAAGCCCCCGCGGCCTAACAGTTTTCGCACATTTCTCATCAGACCACCTCGCTTTTCCGGGCCATCCGCAGCATCAGGGAAGCCACACCGGCCAGGACCGGAAAGAGAAAGAGGGAAATAGCCGCACCCTGGGCCAGGTCCCCGCCCTCAATCCCTTTAAAGAAAGTCCAGGTTGAAAGTACCTGGGTACTATGGATCGGCCCGCCCCGGGTCAGCACATAAACGACCGTCACATCGGTGAAGGTAAAAACCAGACCGAACAGGAAGGCGATGCTGATGATGGGCAGGGTCAAGGGGATGGTAATCTCAAAAGTCCGGCGTAAGGGAGACGCCCCATCCACTTCGGCGGCTTCCAGGAGGTCCCTGGGGATGGAGCTCAAGCCCGCCATTTGAATCACCGTGGCCAGGGGCAGCAATCGCCAGACATGGACCAGCACCACCGAAAACATGGCCAGGGCCGGTTGGCCGAGCCAGTAGAGATTTTGCATCGGTCCCAACAAGGCAGTCGGTGTACCGAGCAGCCCCAGGCGACGGAGGACCCAGTCGAAGGGACTGAAGATCGAATCGAGCATCCACAACCAGCCGATGGTCCCCAGGGCGATCGGTGCCGTCCAGGGGAGCATGATCAGGAAGCGGGCCAGCCATTTGCCATGGAACTCTTTCATCAAAGCGGTAGCAATAACCCTGGACAGGATGATGACCAAAGTCTGAGAAACCAGGGCAAAGAAAAAGGTATTTTTCAAGGAAAGACGAAAGACCGGGTCGGCCAGGGCCGCCCCGAAGTTTCGTAGACCCACAAAGCGAAAATTAGGCTCTCCGGTCGTGGCATCGCTGAGGCTGTACATCAGGGCTAATATAAAGGGGACCCCGATCATGGCCACGACATAAAGGATGGCCGGGGCGATCATGAGTTTGGCCAGCAGCCCGGACTGATCCCGGATTCCGGCCTGGGGAACGGGGCTCATGCCTGCCCCCGATCGGTCCGCCGGCCGCTCTGCCGTTCGAAGAACCGTATATCCGAGCCCGATACGGCGAAGGGATAGGTCCGCCCGGCCTCGATAGGCAGGGTCACGTTTCCAGGAAGGCGGGCAACCACATGGCGGGCGTGACACTTTTCACCGACGTTACCGTAAATCAGTCTTTCCGCTCCCAGATACTCCATCCATGTAACTTCAAAGGGATAGGTGACCACCTGTCCGCACTCTTTAAGGTAATCGGCCGGCAAGAAGGTCTCCGGCCGGAATCCGGTCAGGATTTCCCCCTCACCCAGAATATTCATGGGAGGCGAGCCTACAAAGGTTGCCACAAAGGTATCTGCCGGCCATTGGTAAATATCCCGGGGCGTGCCTATCTGCCGGATCATTCCCTGACTCATCACCACGATCCGGTCTCCCAGTCCCATGGCCTCCACCTGGTCGTGGGTGACATAAATGGTGGTCACGCCCACGCGCTTTTGAAACTGCCGCAGTTCCTCCCGGGCCGAGGCCCGCAGAATGGCATCCAGGTTGGAAAGGGGTTCGTCGAGGAGAAAGACGCTCGGTTCCCGCACCATGGCCCTGGCCAGGGCGACCCGCTGCCGTTCACCGCCGGAGAGCTCCCGGGGCTTACGGTCCAGCAGGCGCCCGATTCCGAACATATCTGCGGCCCAGCGGACCTTCTCTTTGATAGCGGCCTTGTCCACCCCCCGGGTACGGAGGGGGAAAGCGATGTTCCTCCTGACCGACATGTGGGGATAGAGGGCGTAACTCTGGAAGACCATGGCGATATTCCGCAACCTCGGCGGCAGGTGGGTTACCACCTGCCCGTCGATGAGGATGTCCCCGGCGGTAGGTTCTTCAATGCCGGCGATCATGCGCAAAAGAGTGGTCTTCCCGCAGCCCGAGGGTCCGAGAAGGACCAGGAATTCTCCCTCGGCGGTCTCAAGATCCACCTGGTCTACCGCCTTGACCTCCCCGAAAGATTTAGAAACTTTTTTGATTGCAACCCGCGCCATGATGCCTTCCGCCCTCCCTTATATACGGTTCAAGGTACAAGGTTTACGATATAAGGTCTTAGCCTTAACCTTGGACCTTGAACCTTGAACCGTTATTTTTTAGCCCTTTCCGCCTACCAGCCCCTTCTTCCTCCACTTGGTGAAAATCGCCTTAACCAGGAGCTCGGCCTGGGCCACGGCCTCTTCGGCCTTCATCCCCCGGGCCGAATTGGCCATCATGTTCGGCAGAATAAAAGTGGCAAAGACCTCCCCCTCGGCCGGGTTGGCCGGTCCGGGGTGCCCAACGTTGGTGCTCCATTTCTCGGCATCCTTGAGCACCGCCAGCTTCCCCTTTTCTTCCCCGGCAATGATGAAGGGGTCGTCGTCGAACCAGGTATTATGGAGATCCCTGAGCTTTTTAGCGCCCTTGACGGCCGGGTAGCCGCGGTCCCCGGCAGGAATGGGGGCATCGAAAAAGGCCGGGGAATTATAAAGCTCGCTGCTATACATGGCTTGGTCGTAGTTTTGTACCAGGTCCAGGAGGAATTTTTTACCGGTGTCGGCGTTCTTGGAATATTTGGGGATGATATAGTTATAGATCACATGCTCACAGCTCCAATGGGCCCCTCTCGGTCCCTTCAGGGCCGGAGTGAAATAAATGTCCTGGGCAATCTCCGGGACTTCTTTTTGGGCCGAGCGATAGGCCGAGATGGAATTAAGGATAAAGGCGGCCCGTCCGGCAATTAAGGCCTGATTATTGGAGACAGCCGTCCAGGCAAATACCTCCGGCACCATGGCCTCCTTAAACAACCGAGCCATGTAGTTGACTGCTTCCACCGTCTTGGGATTATTAAGAACGACGTTCTCTTTGGCATCCTGTATGCTGGTGTCAAAGGACCAAAGCAAGGCCCGGGCGGCCATGTTTGAGTCAAGCTCCTGGGACAAGCCGATGCCGAGCTGGATCCCCTGCTCCTTCTTGATCTTGCCGCCATAGGTGATCAAATCTTCCCAGGTCTCCGGCCCGTTCGGTTTGCCGGCCTTGGCCCAGAGGCTCTTTCGATAACATCCCGGATCGATGGTCCAGCCGGGGCAAAAGCTATAAACCTTCTTGGTGTTC
Source organism: uncultured Thermodesulfobacteriota bacterium (assembly GCA_964627515.1). Taxonomy (GTDB): domain Bacteria; phylum Desulfobacterota; class RBG-13-43-22; order RBG-13-43-22; family RBG-13-43-22; genus RBG-13-43-22. The sequence goes on from CAZVHO010000095.1 coordinate 10,262, forward strand.
GGGTTGTAAGAGCTCCTTTTGCAAAGGGGATGCATCTTGCCGAAGCGCTTTTCGGCCTCTTTGACCAGATCGGACATGTCCAGGACACTCGGCTCGAATTGCGAAGGCGGCGAGATCCATTCGATCAGGTCGTGCCCCTGGCCAGCGGAAACCTCGGCGGCGGTACGGGAGGGGAGTTCGGCCAGTCCGATGTGGTCTACAGTGACCGTAACGCCGTTGGCCTTACCCCAATTTTTGGCAAAATTATCATACCAATCTTTGTCGAACCGTGGAACAAAATGGGACCAGACCAGGATCTTCAATTCTTTCCCGGCGGCCCGGCTTTGGCCGGGAAGAAAGATGGAAGGCCCAATGCCCGCGGCGATCGTCCCGATCCCGGCGGCCTTGACAAACTCTCTGCGAGTTAACCCTTTTTTTTCTTCTTTTTCCATAGCTGCCCCTCCTTTTGTTAAGATTTTAAATATCTTTGGTTAAATTTCTATAAAATCCGGCCAATAAAAAAATCCATAATTAAGAAGATAAAGAATAAGCATGATTCCCAGGACCCCCACGGCCAGAAGAAATAGGAAAAAAATGATCCCGATAAACCAGACCCAGCGATTGACCCCGCCGAGTTCGTTCAAGGAAAAGGGCGTCGGGCCGCCAACCGGTTGGGACTTGAAGGCCAGGATCTTTTTTCTGGCATGCAAATAGTAGAGATAATTGCCGACAATTCCCCAGCCGATCATGGTCAGCGGAAACCCAACCGGGGTAAGGGCGATAATAAAAGCCAACAACGCCCAGAGGTACATTTTTCGATAGAGCATCCAGATAAATCCCAACCAGAAAGCCGGCCAGTTCCAGGTAACGGCAAACCCATCCCTTCCCGTGAATTGAAATTTCCGGAATTTGCTCAAATAGCGATCGGCATTTTTACCGATAAAGCTTCTATAATCTTCTTCGTAAACCTTGTCACAAGAAGGTTCGACTCCAACTGGAGGGATTTTTTCGCCGCAATGGGGACAAAAAATATTCCCCCTTTCTATCGCTCTACCGCACTGCGGGCACATGGGCATTTTAGTCGCTCCTTATTCGTCCGGCAAGATTCAAATACGTCGTACAACTTTCATCATTTGACTAAAGAAATTAATACGATTTTATAATGAATGTCAAGTTTTGTTCTAAAAAGATATTCCGGGCAGCCCGGGTGGTCCGGGAAAGTCTTGATAGGCGGAAAAATCTTTGATAAGGTATAAGGGTTCTTACAAAAGCCTTATGAAAAAAATTAAATCCTGGAGGTTGAACTTTATGGTTTCATACGATGTTATGCATGAAAGCTGTTCCAACATCAAAGAAAATTCAAAAAACTGCACTTGCACTTATGATCCCTGCGAGCGAAAGGGGTTGTGTTGTCAATGTCTCCATTATCATCGACGCAACGGCGAACTGCCGGCCTGTTATTTTCCCGCTTCGGTAGAGAAAACCTATGATCGGTCCATCAGCCGGTTTATTCAAAGCCGTAAATGAGGGAAAGGCTATGGACACCTTCTTGCCCCTGCCCGGACCGAGTTTTAAAGGGAAAGTCAGCCTGGAGGAGGCCATAAACTCCAGGCGGACCATTCGGGAATTTAGGCCGAACCCTTTGACCCGGGAGCAGCTCTCCCAGGTGCTCTGGGCCGCTCATGGGATCACCGAAGAAAGGGGATTCAAGCGGGCCATCCCTTCGGCCGGGGCACTTTATCCTTTGGACCTCTATGTCCTGACGGGAGGGAACGGAGTATCCGGTCTGGAAGACGGGCTCTATCACTTCCACCCTCAAGGGCATAGACTTTCCAGGGTCAAGGCCGGGGATTGGCGACGGGATCTGGCCCAGGCCTCTTTGAGCCAGTCATGGATGGCCCGGGCGCCGGTCATGCTTTTAATCACCGGAGAATATGAACGATGCAGCCGCAAATACCGGCAAAGAGGGATCCGTTACACCCATATCGAAGCCGGGCATATGGGGCAGAATATCTTTCTTCAAGCCGAGGCTTTAGGGTTAGGGGCCGGTATCGTTGGGGCCTTTGATAACCAGCGGATTGTTGAGACGGCAGGCCTTCCGATAAGCCACGACCCGATTCTTCTGATGCCGGTGGGATATAAGAACGAGTAGAGAAAGGTCCAAGGTTCAGGGTGCAAGGTGCAAGGCGCAAATTCAAGAATAAAAACCAACGCCAAAGAAAAAAATCTTGTACCCTGGACCTTGGACCTTGAACCCTAAACCTTAATTCAACCCGTCAATATTCGTAAAGCCTCTTCATACTTGGCCCGGGTTTTTTCGATAATCTCCACCGGCAGTTCAGGGGCCGGTGGTTTTTTGTTCCAATGAAGGGATTCGAGGTAGTCCCTTAAAAACTGTTTATCGAAACTGGCTTGGGGGCCGCCGGGCTTATATTGATCCTGGGGCCAAAACCGCGAAGAGTCCGGGGTCAAAACCTCATCGATCAAAATGCATTTCCCTTCCAACATACCGAATTCAAATTTGGTATCGGCTATGATAATCCCCTTTTTTTCTCCCAACAGCCTGGCCTTTTCATAAATAGCCAGACTGGTCCAGGCCAGGTAATCGGCCGATTCATCACCCAGAAGTTTTCGGACTTCTTCCATGGGGACATTTTCATCATGGGTACCGAGTTCCGCCTTGGTGGATGGGGTGAAGATCGGTGTATTCAGGCGGTCCGATTCCTTTAACCCCGCCGGCAGGGAAATACCGCAGATCCCTCCGGAAGCCTGATAATCCTTCCAGCCGGAGCCGGAAAGATAACCCCGGACAATGCATTCCACCGGCAGGGGTTTGGTTTTTTTGACCAGCATGCTCCGGTCTTTCAAATCGGCTTCATAGGCCCGGCACTCTTTGGGAAAGTCCTTTACCTCAGTAGAAATCAGATGATGGGGGGTAATGGATTCCAGGACCTCGAACCAGAATTTGGATATCTGAGTCAAAATGACCCCCTTCCCCGGTATAGGGTTGGGCATGACGACGTCAAAGGCCGAAATCCGGTCCGTGGCTACAATCAGGAGGTGCTCTCCCAGGTCATAAATATCCCGGACCTTTCCCCGGTTTATCAGTTTCAATCCCTCAAAATGGGTTTCCAATAATCCATTCTTCGACATGAATCCTCCATCAATGTTGTTTTTTAGACTACATCTTCCTGATAAAAATCTTTTTGCCTATTCCCCTGGCCCTCTTCCAAGCCTTTGATCCAGCCCTGGACCCGCTCCCGGCCATAGGCCTTTTCCCAGGCAGTGACGATGACTTCAACCGGGATATCGGCATAAGTTCCAGAAAATTCGATATATTCCATAAAAAGATGGTTCTCGGAATTATAGGGCTGAAAGACCGAATCCTCCAGACCATTGAATTCCAGTGGGGCCACCTTATGGCGTTCGCAAAGTTCCTTATTAAAGGCCGGCGTGGCCTTAACCCATTTTCCATTTAAAAAAAAGTCCGTATAGCCATGATAAACGAATAGATCGGACCCCATAAACTCCAGCATTTGTTTAGTGGCCAAGTGATTTCGGACCGTAGCAAAACCGACCCGGGAGGGGATCCCCAAAGAGCGACCCAGGGCGCAGAGCAAGGAGGCCTTGCTGACACAATATCCCCGGCCACTTTTAAGGACATTGCTGGCCCGGTAATGCTCGGGGAGATAAAAGGGACAATAGGGATCGTAGCGAATCCCGTCCCGAACGGCATAATAGATCTTTAGGGACTGTTCTATCGGTTCCCGGCTCCTTCCTACCGTGTCCCGGCTTAAGGCTATGATGGCCGGATGATCACTATCGATAATCGCCGTGGGCTTAAGATATTCCGAATTGTTTATTTCCATATGTTGAGTCTGACTCCCTGATTCTTTTTTTAAGGCTCCTATAATACAGCCTCCCGGGGACTTCGTCAAAAGGAAATTGGAGACCTCTTTTCAGAAAGAAAACGGGATTCGATTTTCTCCTTGACCCCCTCTTTTGCTTTCCTTATATTCTTTTCACCCGTTGATAATTCATAGATTAATGAGGAGAGCCATGGAACCTTTATATTACAAACATTGGCCAAAGGGGGTCCCCCGGTCCTTCACCTTGCCGAGGACCACGCTTACCTACAACCTCGAGGTCTCGGCTACCCGCTATCCGGAGAAAACGGCCATCTCCTATTATGGATCAAGCCTTTCCTACGCCAGGCTCAAATCGGAAGCGGACGCCCTGGCCGGGTATATGCAGCAGCAATTCGGGGTGAAAAAGGGAGATCGGGTCCTTTTGTACATGCAGAACAGCCCCCAGTTCATCATAGCCTACTATGCCGTGCTCCGTGCCGACGCCGTCCTGGTTCCAGCCAATCCCATGAATCTCACCGAGGAAATGAAGCACTATATTGAAGATTCCGGGAGTTCGGTGGCGATCTGCGGGATCGAGCTTTTCCCCCGCCTGGAGCCGTTGATGGGTAAGGGAAGACTCAATCAGGTAGTCGTGGCCGATTACGGCGAATATGTCACTGAAGCCACCGATGTCCCGATACCGGATTTTATCCACCCTTCCGCCGTTCCCGAGATGGACCTTCAGGGGGTCACAAGCTGGAAAGAAGTGTTGGCCGCCGACTGTAAGCCCGGCCTTCATCTGGCAGGCCCCGATGATCTGGCGGCCATTTGTTATACCTCCGGCACGACCGGAAAACCAAAGGGCTGCATGCATACCCACAGCACGCTCATGGCCACGACCTCAATAACCGGCATTTGGCATAACACCTCGTGCGAGGAAGTCTTCCTTGGCGTCGTGCCTTTCTTTCACGTTACCGGTATGCAGGTCCTGATGAACATGCCGATCTCTATCGGCGCCGAGATCGTAGTCATGACAAGGTGGGATCGCGAACTGGCGCTGACATTGATGGAACGGCACCAGGTGACCAACTGGATCAATATCCCGACCATGATCATCGACCTCTTCGCCAGCCCCAATTTCAAGAGCGACAGCCTGAAAAGCCTGCGACTCATCGGCGGCGGCGGTGCGGCCATGCCCGAGGCGGTAGCCAAAAGGCTCTTCGACCTCACCGGGCTTTCCTATATCGAGGGGTACGGGCTCACCGAGACAGCCGCCCCGACCCACAGCAACCACGACTCCAGACCGAAGCGTCAGTGCCTCGGCATACCCATCTGCAACACCGAATCCTTGATCGTCAATCCCGACACTTTAGAGCCCCTCGGTCCCAACCAAACCGGCGAAATCGTCTCGCGGGGCCCGCAGGTGTTCAAAGGATACTGGAACAACCCCCAGGCCAGCCAGGATTGTTTTGCCGAGATAGACGGCAAAACGTTCTTCCTCACCGGTGATCTGGGATACTATGACGACGAGGGATATTTTTTCATCGTCGACCGGTTGAAGCGTATGATCAATGCCTCCGGTTTCAAGGTCTGGCCGGCCGAGGTGGAATCCATGATGTTTGCTCACCCCGATATCCAGGAGGCTTGCGTTATCTGTGCCGAGGATGCCCACCGCGGCGAAACCGTCAAAGCGATCGTCGTCCTTAAAGAGACGGCCAAGGGGAAAACCACCCCCCAGGACATCATTCTTTGGTGTAAAGAAAGGATGGCGGCCTACAAATATCCACGCCTTGTTGAATTCGCTGAGTCGCTGCCCAAGTCCGGGTCCGGGAAGGTCCAGTGGCGATTGCTCCAGGAGCAGGAGAAGGCCGGCGCCCGATAGCCTCTGCCCGGTCGATCAGGACCCAACCGCCTGGATCAAACCCCGGGCAACAATCTCCGGTTTGGTAAACAAAGTCTCATGACCTCCTGCGATCTCAATGAGATTGAATGGGCCCAGACTTTGAGCCATCCCCAGATAAGCGCCCGGGGGCAGGGAAACGTCCTCTTTGCAAAACAGGACGGTTTTGGGAATCGTGAGTTGGTTGAATGCGGCAGTGGCCACCTTGGTGGTGAAAAGGGCCAGTGGCTGGGGAGAGAGCATTCGAATCAAGCCATCCTGGACTTCCACGGGTTCACCGGCCATGAGCATATGTCGTACAAAGTCCTCGTTCACCGGGACACTCCGGTCAGGTGAGGCCTCAGCCATTTGCGTCATACCCTGGGCTACTTCCGGGGGGACCAGGTCGAACTGGGCCATTCCATCGGGCAGGATAAAGGCATTTAAAAAAATAAGGCGTTCAATTTTTTCCTGCACTTTGGGGGCGGCTGCCTGAAGAAGAAAGCCGGCGCTGGAATGACCGACCAGAACCACCGGGCCCGATTGGCGTTCCAGGACGTCCTGAACGGCCCGGACATAGGATTCAAAAGTAATCCGGGATTTATCCTCTCCGGGGTTTTGTCCCGGCAGGGTCGGTGCTTCTGCCCTATGGCCGGCCGCTTCTAATGAGCGGATAACGCCGTCCCAGCACCAGCCTCCATGCCATGCGCCGTGAATCAAAACGAAATGCTTTCCCATACCCTTTCCTCCTTTTGATAGGTTTTTTGTTTATTCCGACAATCCGGTTCTAATTTTATACCCTTCGTAACAAAAAGCAACTTCTTCTCGGCTCAAGTATTTTGGGTTTCATTGGCCGTGTACACTCCTTGAAAAGAGCTATGGGGGCCGGCCGGCTTATTTCCTTGACCCTATTTTTTTTGTATTTTATACTCTTTTCGTCGAAAAGCAAAATCTTACTCAAACAGATTGCATCAATCTTTTCACCCTTCAATCCTTCAGCGAAAGGAATCCAACATGAACCGTATTCTACCCACCTCGATTTGGTCAGCCTTTTTCTTTATTGCAGCCTTTATCCAGAGCAGTTTATCGTTCCCGGCCATGGCCCAGGGTCCCAAAGAGGCTGAACCGGCGACCCAGGCCGCCAATGCCGCAGTACTTAAGACCTTGCCCTTTGCCGACCGACAGGATTACGAAGATGCCGTCCGGGGTTTTATCGGGACCCTCCCCGAGGGCCTCATCAAGAATGCCAAAGATCAGGTAGTTTGGAGTCTCAAAGATTATGCCTTTTTACAGCGGTCTGAGGCCCCGCCTACCGTGAATCCGAGCCTCTGGCGGCAGGCCCAGCTCAATTATCAAAACGGTCTTTTTAAGGTTACGGAGGGCCTTTACCAGATCAGAGGTTTTGATATTTCCAACATGACCATAATCGAAGGCCGGACCGGGTTGATTGTCATCGATCCGCTTTTGTGCCTGGAAGTCGCCAAGGCCGGGCTGGACCTGTATTATCAGCACCGCCCCCAAAAGGCGGTGGTGGCGGTCATCTATACCCACAGCCATGCGGACCACTGGGGCGGCGTCAAAGGAGTGGTCAATGAAGCCGACGTATCGGCCGGGAAGGTCCGGATCATAGCCCCGGCCGGATTCATGGAAACCACCGTGTCGGAGAATATCATTGCCGGCAATGCCATGAGCCGGCGGGCCCAATACCAGTTCGGTCCTTCATTACCCAAAGGGGAAAAGAGCCAGGTTGATGCCGGGTTGGGCAAAACCTTGTCCAGGGGGCGTGTCACCCTGATCGCCCCCACCGACGTGATCAGCAAAAAACTGGAGACACGGATCATCGATGGGATCGAGATTGTTTTTCAATCAGCTTCGGGGGCCGAGGCTCCGGCCGAATTTCACATGTACTATCCTCAGTTCAAGGTCCTCAACATGGCCGAGAACATCAGCCATAATTTACACAACCTGCTTCCCTTCCGTGGAGCCGACGTACGTGATGCTCTTGCCTGGGCCAAATACATCAATGAAGCCTTGGAGTTGTTTGGTGACCAGGCCGAGATAATGGTGATCCAGCACCACTGGCCCACCTGGGGGAAGGAAAGGGTTCTGAGGGTGCTCAAGAAACAACGGGATCTCTATAAGTATCTCCATGACCAGTCCGTTCGTCTTCTCAACCACGGCTATACCGCCGGCGAGATCGCTGAAGTGCTGCAATTGCCGCCGAGTCTGGCCAATGAATGGCATGCCCGCGGTTATTACGGCTCCCTGAGTCATAATGCCAAAGCGGTTTATCAGAAGTACCTGGGGTGGTACGATGGCAATCCCGCCAACCTTAATCCTTTGACGCCGGTGGAAGGGGGAAAGAAATACGTCGAGTACATGGGAGGCCCGGCTGCGGTTATTCAGCGGGCCAGACAGGATTTCAAGGAAGGGCATTACCGGTGGGTGGTCCAGGTAATGAATCACCTGGTCTTTGCCGACCCGGCCAACCGGGAGGCCCGGGATTTGGGCGCCGATGCCCTGGAACAGCTCGGTTATATGGCCGAGGCGGCTACCTGGCGTAACGCTTACCTTTTAGGTGCCCAGGAGCTGCGCCAGGGTCCGGCCAAGATTTCAGGGGGTTCTGCGATTACCCCGGATACCCTGAAGGCACTAACCATTGACATGTTTTTCGACTATCTCGGAATAAGACTGAATGGCCCTAAGGCCGATGGCAAGCATATCGTCATCAATTGGAATTTTACGGACCTCAAGCAGCAGTACGTTTTAAACCTGGAAAATTCGGCCCTCACTTTCGTGTCGAACAAACAATCTCCCAAGGCCGATGCGACCCTTACCCTGACCCGTTCGACCCTGGATGCCATTACCCTGCAGCAGCTAACCTTCCCCAAGGCCATGCAATCCGGTCAGATCAAAGTGGAAGGCGATCCGCGTAAATTAGGAGAACTTTTATCGCTTATGGATACTTTCGAAGTCATGTTCGAAATCGTTGAACCGAAAAAAATGAGACCTTAACGGTTTGGAAACATACCCTCTGCCGGGATCCGGGTCCTTACCCAGGAGTTACCCCGTAGCCGGCGGAAGCCGAAATCCAGGAATTTTAACTGCTTCTGGACCCCGGCTTCCGCCGGGGTGACGGTCAATGGGGTTTCCGGTGGTCCCAGAATGATCGACAAAACTTTGTCGATGTTGATTTACTAGAAATCTAATCCCGTCCGAAATCATCTTCGACACGCTCGATATCTTCTTCCCCGAAATACTCCCCGGACTGGACCTCGATAAAGGTCACATCCCCTGACCCGACATTTTCGATCCGGTGCAGGACCCCTTTGGGAATATCAATGGAATCTCCTTGTTTTAAAGGGAGCTGCTCCTCCCCCTTAGTCACCAGGGCATGACCGGAGAGCAGATACCAGTGTTCTTTTCGATACTGATGTCTTTGGAGACTAAGGCGTTTTCCGGGACAAACGACGATTCGTTTGACTTTATGGTCCGGTTCATCGGCCAGGACTTGATAAAATCCCCAGGGGCGGTGATCTTCTTCCATGGTAGTTTTCTCCTTTTCTTTTTTTATACCAAAATCAGAGGGCCAGAAAAAGTCTTTTCTTGTTTTCGTACTAAACCGCCATGCCCCGCCTTTTGGGGCATGGCACCACGAAGGATGAAAATAGGCTCCTTGGAAGACGGATTCTATTTTCGTGTTAAAAGCTTGATCTCTAATGAAAACCGGTCGGGGCTGCCGCCCCCTCTGCCGGAGGCTGAGCCCGCAGGTCTGAATCCCCCTCTTCGGGATTCAGACCTTTAAGATTCCTCTCTGTGCTCTCTGCGCTCTCGAGCGTAGCGGGCGAGAGACAAAAATAATTTTTGCTCTTTGTTTCCTTCTCGCCTCGTGCCTCATGCCTATTACCTTTTTTCCTGAAAAGCCGCAAGGGCCTCTGCAACAACCCGTTCCGGATCGGTACTATATTTAGGGGAAAAATGAAAGGGGATTAAACGTTTCACCCCGGCCGTTGCGGCCAAAGTCCCTGCCTGCCTGGCGGTAAGGTGGTATTTTTCCTGGGCCCTTTGACCGTCTTCCTCCAAAAAGGCCGTTTCTATAAAGAGAGTGTCGGCCTCGGTTACCAAATGTTCTATGGTTTTTTGGGTTGCGTCGTTTAAGACGGTATCGACGATATAGGCGATCTTTTGGCCCGGGGTAATTTTAATCAATCTTTCCCTCAAGTCCTTTAAGGGAAATCGACGGGCCTGCCCACTCCCCTTTTCATAGCCCTGGATCGTAAAATCATCTCCTTCCCCTTTCCAGACGGCCTCTTTTAAGACCCGGAGCCAGGGGCCTTTCGACAATCCCATCTTATCAAGCTCCGTTTTAATAATATTGAGATGCGATTTTTCCTCAAGGGCGAACCCCAGGCAAGGGATCTTATGATCCAAAAAAGCGACCCGGACTATGAGCGACATCTCCTCATAAAGACAACCGTTAAAGGGTCTGGTCTCCCGGTCGGTTTCAGTTTTAAACCCCGAGGAAGAGCTCAACCGCGCCGAAATAACATGATCCGGATGGACCTCTCCGACTATCAGCTCCAGGGGACTGGAATAGGTTTCCACTAAATTCCAGGTATAGGCGGCGATCTTATTTTTTAACTGATCCAGAAAATTCGGGGGGCCGAACAAATGGATCACCTTGTCCCGTCCCAGACAAACCCTCAAGAGGTGGTCAAAGCCGATAAAATGATCCATGTGGGTATGGGAGATAAAAACATGGGATACTTTTAAAAGTTTGCGTGGAGGCAAAGACCGGATCTCTCCCAGATCAAACAGGAGGGCTCTTTTGTCGAATTTAAAATCGATGTAAAGGGCCGGATCTCCCAGGGGACCGTTCACCAGATGGGGATGGAATAAGGGG
>CAZVHO010000096.1:0-20662 GCA_964627515.1 uncultured Thermodesulfobacteriota bacterium
AGATTTTTATTCTTAAGTCACTAATGAATCAATAGGCTATCCATTACTTCTCTTTCTGGATAGAGCCTTACATATAATAAAGGCCGACCTTATTTGAAAGGTCTACTACCGCTTTTCTCCGGTCTCCTTCAGCCTTTTTCCATCCTCCTGGACACACACCTTAGTGGTTATCAGCAAATAAGTCCGATACATTGTGAAAATCAGGAAAGATAGCTGGTCAAGTCCTTCATGGCCTTGACAATATCAAGGATCGCCTCATGCATTCCCTCGGCCGAGGAAAATGATTCTACTGTTCCTTTATCCTCGGTCTTTGCCTGAACTTCAGACTTGAGTTCCTGCAATCTTCGAGCATGTTTTTCAAACTGGAGGCGATGTTCTTCTTCCAGGTCTTCGATGAATTCTGAATTGATTTTTTTAATAAGTTCATCGGCCTCTGCCAGTAATTGATCTATACTCTCGGATTTTAAGGGCGCCGGCATGATGTTTCCTTTCTGGCCTGCTTTCTAAGAAGTTCGTTAAACATTTAAGAAGAAAGAGCCTCAGCGGATGAATCCTTTTCACGGTTCGCCAACATTTCCATTTTCCTCTGGGCCTGCTCAACCTCCCCCTTGGTTTTATCATACAACTCATCGGCAGATTTTCCGATGTCCTCCCATGTCCCCTTATTTTTTTTGGTGGTATAGAGGATGCCAATAACTACACCAATTAAGCCACCCCAAAACAAACCCTTGACCAGTCCTTTACCCCAATCATATGCTGCCATGTTTTATCCCTCCTTTTTAGAGGATTCCCCTATCGAATGACGATCGGCGGGAAAAAGATGCTGATGCCAGGCGATGGAAGCGGGGCATAAATAACCGGCGGAGGAGCATAAACCGGAGCCGGTCGGTACCTGTAGGGCCGATACACACGCCGGCTGTAATTGTCGTGCCAACCGCGATCATTTTGCCAACGGCGGTTGTCGTGCCTGCCTTGTTGCTTTGGCCCTTGGCCCCTATTATCATTTTTGCCGAGCGCCGGTCCCGCGGATATAACGCCGATCACGGAGGCGAAAATAAACGCCAGCAAAATCCTACCGACGATTGAGGTTCTCATAGTACCCTTCCTTTCCTGGAACGATTTGGTAACGTTCTCCCATCTGAACTTGATGTTGTTGGGCTGGCGATCATTTGCTTCTGCTCTTTGACTTCCTATAACTGCCATGGCGGAACAGGGTATCCGCATCCTTTTTCTGGTCTTCCGACATGCCGGCATAGAGCGACTCAAAGACCGGGATGAAATTCTTGAGCCCGTCCGCATGAGCTTGGGCGACTTCGCTGTAGGATTTGAGATCTTCGACAGCGGTCATGGCCTTGGCTTTTTTAAACCTGGCCTGGTTGAGGTCATCTATCTTTTTGGCATCGTCCCGCATCACCTGGGTGACCTTAGTCCATAAATCCTCTTGAGCTGGTGTGATTTTGAGTCTGGTATGAAGGTCTTTGATGCGTGCCTCGGTGCGGTCGACTTTAGAGATTTTTGTAACGGTTTTTGGGGCTGAGCTGCCCGAAACGGCGTGGGAAAGATTTGTACTGGTGAAAACGATAGTGACGAAGAAGGCCACCGCCGAAATAACAAGGGCCTTTGGAATAGTGACCTGATGGGCAATTCGTTTCATGATCTGTCTCCTTTTAGACATATTTTTATTGAAAATGGTCCAAAGATAAATAATGGGACCCCTGTATTTTTTCACAAAAAATACTGTAAGTGGGATTGGTTTTTCCTTTAAACCTTCTCTATTCCCGATAGATGGGACACGGTGTGGAACGTCATTTTATAGGGTTCTTTGAGAAGGTTCATCGCCCCCCGAAATATTTTAAATCGTTCCGACCTCAGGTGGATCTTAAGGTTCTCCTGGGTATCCCATTCCTCAAGAAGGCAGAATTCATTTTCCTTCTCAACATTTTGGCAGAAGTCGCAGCGCTGGCATCCCTTCTCCATCCTTATGGAGCTGCTCAGTAAAGCCATCGTTTGTGAAAGCTCCAAGTGCTTCTCAGAATGAACCTTCAAGTGTATGACGACCAGAATCATGAAAAATGTTTAATGCAACAGGGGTGCCAAAAAACATAAAAAAGAAAAATCTTGAAATCGGGTCTGATATCATGGGGTTTTATTAATGGAAAAGAACCGACAGAGAAGTTGAAATGGTAAGGTGGACCTCTATATTTGGTGGAACCTCCATATATTGAGGGGTTTTTTTGAGGGGTGCCGGACAGACGTGACGAGTGACATCTGTCCCAGGAAGAGTCCCGGATCATCTGCCGAGCAGGATGACCGGTTGGTAAGGAAAACTTAAAGAAAATGCCCAAACGTTAAAAACGGACTTTGGTTTTTAGCACATAATTTACAGGTTGAGGTGACTGACCGGAGCGACCATAGCTTGACAGACCTAAGATAACTTCGTATACTTTTTTAAAAATTTTTATGAAAGACCTGGATCCCCAAAATGTCCTTTCCCAAAAAGCTGTTTCTCCATAAGACCAAAATCGTCTGTACCATCGGACCGGCCAGCCGTTCAAAAGCGGTTTTAAAACAAATGATCAAACAGGGGATGAATGTCGCCCGCCTTAATTTTGCCCACGGTACCCTTGAGGAGCACCGTAAGGATATTCGCACGATCCGTTCCCTTTTCGGGAAAATGCATACTCCCTGTCCTATCTTGGCAGACCTCCCCGGTCCTAAAATCCGTATCGGACGATTAGCCAAAGAACCCTTGATCCTCAAGAAAGGGGAACGGGTTATTTTAGTCACCGATGAGGGTTCCGCCAACCCGGCCAGAATACCCGTAGAATTTGATCAGTTTACAAAAAGTGTTTCCAAAGGCAGTATCATCTTTCTCAATGACGGGTTCATTCAGTTGCGGGTTTTGGATATAACAGGTAACGAAGTACGATGCAAGGTCATCATGGGAGGGGTGTTGCTGTCCCATAAGGGATTAAATTTACCGGGAGCCAAGATAATGACCGAACCGGTTACCGGTGAGGATCTGGCCTGGGTTGAATTTGGTTTGAAGGAAGGGGTAGATCTTTTCAGCATCTCTTTTGTAACCAGGGGCGAAAATATCGTCAAACTCAAAGAATTTGCCTGTAAAAAGGGAAAAAGGATCTCAGTGATAGCCAAAATTGAGCGGGCCGAGGCCGTCAAGAACATCGACCAGATACTCCATGTAGCCGATGGCATTATGATCGCCCGGGGGGATCTGGGGGTTGAAGTGCCCCTTGAAGATGTGCCGGCGATTCAAAAAAAACTCATCTACCAGGCCAATCTGGCGGGACGGCCGGTCATCACCGCCACCCAAATGCTTGAGTCCATGACTGAAAATATACGGCCGACCCGAGCAGAGGTCACCGATGTGGCCAATGCCATTCTGGACGGCAGCGACGCCGTTATGCTCTCCGAGGAAACAGCAATCGGCAGGCATCCCGTGGAAACCGTTAGAATGATGGTCCGGATCGCCTCTTCGATTGAAGGCCAGAGAAAAAATATCAACCCTTCGTCCCACACCTACGAATATCTCAAAAAGGATATCGGGCAGGAAAAGGTGGCAGTTGGGAATGCCATATCCATGAATGTCATGGAGACCATGGCTGTTATGAAAATAAACCTGATTTTAACCCCCACGCACACCGGTATTACTTCCCGCCGCATCTCCCGATTCAAGCCGGACTGTTGGGTCCTGGCCTTTTGCGCGGACGTTCAGACCCGCGACTTTTTAACCTTATCTTATGGTGTTTTTCCTTTCCTGTTGGAGAAAAAGGATCCTTTTCATTACGATTACCTCCTTGAATTTATCAAGGAGCACCGTTTGGCCAAAAAGGGGGAACGGGTGATTCTCACGGAAATGGTCGCTCCAGGTCAGATTGGAGGGGCGAATTCGCTCAACATCATCACCTTGACCTAACTCCATGGGATTCCTCGGACTGGCGATGTTCTTCAATCTCATGCCCCAGTTGTTCGTTGGCCGTCCGAAGTTTGATGGTCCGTTCTTCCACCCGTCGTTAAATTCCTATTTCAGCTTTCGGTTGTGATTCGTATAGGACCTGGCCGTGGGATCCCGGCCCAGCATGAGATCCACGGCCAGGATAAACGGTTTCATCCGGGCGGCATCGCCGATTGCGCTATTTTAGAATCTAATACACGCCGTATTCCCGGGTAAAATCAATCAGGGCCTTCACATTTTCCGGTTTGGCGTCGTCCAGGCCGGTGGAGGTGTCCATGATATAGCCGCCCCCCTTGGCCACCGTATCGATCAGCTTCTTGCAATAGACCCGGACCTGGTCCGGGGTGCCGGTAGCCATGACGGACAGCGGGACGTTGCCCCGGATGCAGACCGTGCCGCCAAGGATTTCTTTGGCTTTGACCATGTCGGTGGCCTCAAAGGCATAGCAGGCCTTACCCGGCGGGATGTCCTTGATGGTTTCCAGCCGAGTGGTGCAATTCCCTTCCCACAAGGGGCAGGGATTCAATCCTTCTTGGATCAGGGTTACCATCAGATCCCGGAGGGTGGGCCAGAAGAACCGGTTGAACTGCTCACGGGACATGAAGTTATCCAATCCCCAATGGATGGGGATAAACACCCGGGGGTTTCCGCTGGCCCTGGTGCCGTTCAGGGCCATCTCGATCATAAAGGGCAGCAGCTTCTCGCAGGTCTGAATAATCTTCTCCGGTCTCCTGTACAGGTCCAGCATGGTGCCCTTCATGCCCCGGAAAAAGTCGCTCAAGGTATCGAAGGGGGCTTGACACAGTGCCCCATACTGCATAGGAAAACCCGCCTCCCGGGCCTCCTGGCTAAACCGCATGGAATAAGCGGCGATCTCCAGCGATTTTTCACCGGCCTTCACCAGGGTTTCCAGTGCCGTTTTGACCTCCGGCTGGGTAAATCCACGAAAGCCCATGGGCATCCCCAGATAATAGCTGATAAGGTTGTGGAGGGGGGGTAGCTGCTGCAACCCGCTCAAACCGCCCATGATGCGGGGCCAGAATCTACGTATCATGAAATCGGTAGGGTCGAGAAGAAAATGATCGTATTCCTCGGCCTTCATGTATTCTCCCTCGATATACTGATAGGTGTGGTTGGCAGTCACCCCGTGACCGGGCCATTTCAAGGGCTTGAAATCCAGGGTTTCCAGGAGGGGGCCCAGTAGTCTGATCCCGAATGGATTATTGTCCATATCCGGCTCAAAATCGATCATGGTCTTCCACTCGGCCTGATAAAGCTTTTCCGGGTCGTACATCAGTTCCTGGACGGTCATTCCACAGTACTTGGCCGGGAAAAAAGCAAAAAGGACCAGAATGGGCACCCGGTCCGGGACGCGCAGGGCGATAGCATCCAGGACCCGCTTTTCCCTTTCCTGATAAAGTTCTTCCGGGGTTTTCATGATACTTGCCCTCCGATCCATTGCTTACAGAGATTTACGGCGGCAGCGGCGTCCTTCCCATAGGCATCGGCCCGGGCGTATTTCCTGACCTCATCATCCATCTGACCGCCACCGATCATGATCTTTACCTGATCCCGCAGCCCGGCCTCTTCTATGGCCTCCACGGTTTTCTTCATTGAATCGAAGGCCAGGGTGAGAAAACCGCTCAAACCAACTACCCTTGGTTGGAATTCTTTTATTTTTTCAACAAAGACCGGAACCGGTACATTGATGCCGAGATCAAGGACCTCAAAGCCGCCGACATCCAACATAAAGGTGACGATATCTTTTCCGATGTCGTGAATGTCTCCGGCCACGGTGCCGATCAAGACCTTGCCCTTTTTTTGTAAATCGTCTTCTGTTTTAAGAAAGGGCTTGACTCTATCCGTGATGACCTTAAGGATCTCCCCGGCCAGGACCAGGTCGGGGATAAAGTATTCCTCGGTTTCAAAACGCTTGCCCACAACCTCCATAGCCGAGCGGGCATCGTCCAGGATTTTCAGGGGGTCGGTCCCGCTGTTGATCAATTCTTCGACCAGGGCATATACCTCCCCTTCCTTCAGGTCGGCCATGAGATCTATTAACCGTTTATCCATTAAATTCCTCCTTAATCAGCTATTTTTCATTTTCCCTTATAAAGTTTCCAGGCACCTTTCTCGATAACGACCGGCACATAACATTTAGGCCCCAGGCCGTTATGATTTTCCGGCGAATAATTAAAGACGCCATTTTGACCGACAAAGCCCTTAATTTTTTCCAGGTTGTCCCGAAGCTGTTCCCGTATTTTAATCAAATCCGCAGGAACGGCGGGATCCAGCTTGGGGTCCACTTTTTTCAAGGCTTCGGCCGTCAAATAGACCTGATCCCAGGGGTGGCCGGCATAGAGGCTGAAGGCCCCGTGGAGCTTGGTGTATTTGGTATACAAATCCATGGCCACTTTTTTCTGGATGTCTTTGGCCGGCAGGTCCTGGGCGATCAGGGTTTTAAGGGAGGTGCTGACGATCCCTTCGGCGTATTTCCCGGCCAGGTCGATGAACTCGGGGCTGACAATGGCATAATCGCTGACGATGGGATGGTTGAACCCCTGGTCCCGGGCGTTCTTGATCACAACCACCGTATCGGGGACGTTTCCGGTAATCAACAGTCCGTCCACTCCGGCGGCTTTAAGGTGCGTGATCTGGGGACTCATATCGGTACTTCCCGGGGCGTATTTCTCTACCACGGCCGGGGTGATCTTCAGCTCTTTGACCGCCCAATCGAAGACTTCTTTTCCAGCCTGGCCGTAGGCCGTGTCGATGTACAAGTAGGCGATTTTCTTGGCCCCCCGCTGCAGCAGGTTATCCAACAACACGGGGATGGAGGCCTCCCGCTGCCGGGGCACGACGTTGAAGACCCACTTCTTGGTGGGGATCCAGAGCTTGTCTATGGGGGTGGCGGCGATCATCGGAGTTTTGCCGGATTCGATGGTCTGCAGCACAGCCATGGCGGCGCCGGAAGAACTATAACCGCCGAGCAGGACAACTTTGTCCACTTCGATCAATCGTTTGGTGTGAATGACCGCTTTGGCCGGTTCGCTTTCCGTATCATAATAAATCACCTTCAGTTGCCGACCGTTTACACCGCCGGCGGCATTGACCGTATCCACGGCGATCTCCATGCCCCGTTTTCCGCCGATTCCCAGGTTGGACTGACGGCCGGTCATATCCAGGGTGCCGCCGATGAGGTAGGGGGCTTTCTCCGCCTGGCTGTAGCCGGGCAGGAAGCCGACCGCTGCCAACAACAGGACCAAGATTGTACCAAACATGCGTTTCATAATGCTCCTCCTTAATTTTGATTATTCGAATTTGTTCAGCTATTATCCTCCCAGATAGGCGGATTGGATGACCGGACTCTCAACCACTTCCAGGGTCGTCCCGCTCAATACCAACTCCCCCCTTTCCAGGACATAAACATAGTCGGCAATCTTCAAGGCCGCCCGGGCATTCTGTTCCACCAGCAACAGGGAGATATCCCCTTGCCGGGCAATTTCTTTCAGGACCCGCATCATCTCCGCCACCAGCAGGGGCGAAAGCCCCAGCGAAGGTTCATCCAGGGCCAGCAGCTTCGGCATGGCCATCAGCGCTCTCCCGATGGCCAGCATCTGCTGTTGGCCGCCTGACATGGTTTCGGCTTTCTGCCTGACCCGTTCCTGCAGGATGGGAAAAAGGGTGAAGACCATTTTCAGGCGATCGGCCAGAGCTTCTTTCCTTTTTTCGGCGGTCAGGGAGTAAGTACCGATCAGCAGATTATCCATGACACTCAGGGAGCCGAATAGTTCCCGCCCCTCGGGAACGCTGGCGATCCCCTGGGCAATGACCCGATGAGCCGGCAGACCTTCAATGGGCCGGCCCTCAAAAAGGATTCTCCCGGATCGGGGGGCCAGCAATCCCGTAAGGGTTTTAAGCAGGGTGGTTTTCCCGGCGCCGTTGCTCCCCAGGATAGCCACGATCTGTCTCGCCCGGGCGGTCAGGGAAATCTCTTTCAAGACCTGGGCTTCCCCGTAAAAGGTGGAAACCTTTTCCAGCCTGAGTCGATCTACCCCGGCGTTTTCCGGGGTACCCGATATTGTTCCGGTAACCGGCCGTTCAGGCAACGGTCACCTCCTCGCCCAGATAGGCCTTGATCACGGCTTCATTTCGCCTGATTTCCTCCGGGAGTCCTTCGGCGATCAGGGAACCGCCGTCAAGCACCAGGACTTTTTCCGAAAGAGACATGACAAAAGGCATATTGTGTTCCACGATGAAGATGGTCAGCCCTTCAGACTGGAGCTTATAAATCAGATCAACCAGTTTACTGATCTCATGGGCCGCCAGACCGCCTACCGGTTCATCCAGCATGAGAAATCGAGGGTTCATATTCAGCGCCCGGGCCACCCCAACCAGCTTTCGTTCACCCAGGGGCAGTCTGGCAATCGGGTCCTCGGCCTTGTGTTCCAGGCCGATCAACTGCAGGTTGGCCAGGGCGGCCTCCCGTTCCTGTTTTTCCTCTTTCCGGGCCGAAGGCAAAGCCAGGCCGCAGGACACCATGCCGGAGCGGCTGCGCACATGGCCGCCCACCATGACATTTTCCAGGACAGAGAGGCTGCCGAAGAGTTCTTCCAGTTGAAAGGTCCGGCCTATGCCCCGGGCGGCAATCCTATGGGCCGCCAGACCGGCGATATTTTCTCCCTGAAAATGGATTTGACCGCGGTCCGCCGGATACAGGCCGGTGATGATATTAATTAAAGTCGTCTTCCCGGCCCCGTTAGGCCCGATCAGGGAGGTGATACCGCCTTGATCCAATTGGAAGGAGACCCGGTTCAAGGCTAAAATACCGCCAAAGTGCCGGCTGATTTCCTTTACCGCCAACCAGCCTTCAGGAGGGGTTGATCCGCGCACGGGACCTCCTTCCGGCCGGGCTCAACCGTTCCAGCCACCCGGCCAGCCCGCCGGGCATAAAAATAAGAATAACCACGATGATGATCCCGAAAAAGAGGGCGTCCACTTCGGCCGTCATGACCGGCAACACTTTCCCCAGGTAGGTATGGATCAGCTCCCGGAGCCACATGACTACCAAACTCCCGAGCAGGGGGCCGTAAAGGGTTTTCCCGCCACCGATGATGATCATGGTGATCAACTCCACCAGCAGCGGAAACCCGAAAAGTGCGGGCATGATATAACGAATCCAGAAACAGAAGAGACTGCCCGCCAGACTGGCCATGATGGCGGTGATGATGAACAACCGGAGTTTATAGGCCGCCACGTTGATCCCCAGGCAACGGCTGGCCGTTTCACTGTCGTTGAAGGAGATGATGGCCCGGCCCATCCGGGAATGCATCAGATTGTTAAGAAACCAGTAGGTTCCCAGACAGAGCCCCCAGGATAGGAAATAAAAAGGTCGATCCCCCTCCAGAGCCAGACCCCAGACGGACAGCGGCGGGATGCCCATGAGACCGTCATGGCCGCCGGTCAGCGATCCCAGGTTGGCGATGATGATCTCGATGATCAACAAGAGTGAGAAAGTGGCACAGGCCAGGTAATATCCTTTGAGTCTAAGCAACGGTGCGCCTAAAATAAAGGCGACGCAGGCTACGAACACAGCGGCCAGAATGATGGCCCCCAGGGGAGGGACACCTTTCACGGCAGCGATACCCGTCACGTAGGCACCGAGTCCGAACCAGGTGGGATGGGCCAGGGAGAAAATTCCGGCCTGTTCCAGCAGCACGCCTTTCCCCAGAGCCAAGGCCCCGTAAATAGCGACAAAACACATGACCCCGATGACGTAGGAGCCGGATACCGCCAGGGGCAGCAGGAAAACAGCCAGGGCAAAGACCAGGAAAGGAAGAGGAAATCGTGAAGGGGTCATTGGACCTTTCTCCGAAAGCGCAGCCGGTAGGTGCTGAGAACCAGAAAAAGCACCATTACCAGAAGGGAAAATACATCCTTTAAGCTAGCGGAGATGAAACCGGCGCAAAATCCTTCCAGCAACCCCAGGGCCAGAGCGGCCAGGACCGTACCGATGATCGTCCAACCGCCCACAATGGCGGCGACCAGCCCCTTCAATCCGTTTAACAGCCCGATTTCATAACCCGTAAAGGTGATCGGGGCGGTGATAATGCCGGTCAGTGCCCCCAATCCTCCGGCCAGCCCGAAACAGAAAAGCCGGAAGCGGCTGATGTCAATGCCCATCAGTTTGGCCCCGGTAGGGTTGACGGCCGAAGCCCGGAGCGCCTTACCGAACAAGGTATAGTTAAGAAACCAGGAGAGTCCGGCGGTGACGATGACCAGGAAGGAGAGGACTACGATGACCTGAGGGGTCAGTGTGGCCCCCAATAACTGGATGGGGGTATTGCCGAACAGGGGCTCAATCTTCCGGGTTTCCGATCCCCATTGAAGCAGGATCAAGCCTTTAAGGATGGAAGCCAGGGCGATGGTCAACATCATGTAGACCATTTCCGAAGGCTGTCTGACCGGCCGGATGGCCGTTCGTTCCAGGATAACGGCGATGGCGATCGTAGCCGCCACGGCCAGCAGGGAAGCCGGCAACAGTCCCAGGCCCGCGCCATGAAACCCCCAGGTCAGCATCCCGCCTAACATCACGAATTCGCCGGTAGTAAAATTGAGCACCTTCGTGATCAGATAAACCACACTCCAACAGATTCCAATAACGGCGTAAATGCTGCCGCCAGTCATTCCGGAAATGGCATATTGGAGGATTTGGGAAAAGAGGGGCATGGATTTTCCGCTATTATTGCAATTTGTATGACAAGTTTATAATTCGATATACTATTCAATCTTGATGCCATTAATATAACATATTAATTTTATAAATTTTTTTATTTTTGATTCATCTTTTAATTGCCTTTTCTTACCATATAATATATTTTTTACCGTATATTGTATTTTTTATTTAAATTAACTTATCGATTTGGAGAAACAGGCGGATGGAATCCGGGATAAAACAGGCGGAAAACTGGGATGCTGTTGAAAAAGACATCCTTTTATATCTCCTTCACACCCAACCCCCGGTTTCCATTGATACCCTGTGCGCCCTGTCCGGCGCTCCTGCCCTGCCGGTATTGAATGTCCTGGAGGGTCTGCAAAAGAAAGGACTGGTGTTCCGGAAAAGAGGAACTCCCAAAGGGATTTATTTTCCCAACCTGGATCGACTGACTAATCGGGTCCGGGAAGGGGCAGTCGATGAAGAAAGCCGGCCGGCCATCAAGCGCCTGATCGAATATTATACCCGTACCCTGGAGGAAGGAGAAACCAAGACTCTGATTTTGGCCGAATTGTACCACAAACTTGGAGATGCCGCCCAAGGCGGGCAGTTGATAAAAAAGGCCGCCGACATCCTGTGTCTTACCGGGCAGAAAGACCAGGCCCTGGCTTACTACGAGGTACTCCTGAAAAAATTTCAGGGTCAGCCGGTAACCGAAGAAAACGCCGGGGATTTTTTAGACAGCGTCCTCGGAAAAATTTCCTCCGCCAAACACCTGATGACCATCCCGGAACAGGTAGCCTTGCTCAGCCGGGCCGAGAAGGCGGCTAAACGTTTCCAGCGCTGGGACTACCTGCCCAAGATCAAACTGGCCCTGGGCTTCGATCTTCAGGCGGCCGGCCAGAACAAGAAGGCCTTCCGCTATATGAGCGATTTCTGGAAACTGGCCGAAAAGGTCGGAGAGGCCCGTATGTTGAAAATGGCCACTTTGATGATGAGTGAATTTCTCCACTGGAAGGGAAAATTCGCCGAAGTGGTCCGCCGCTACGAAGAAGTGGTCGAGGACCTGGAAGAATTCGGCGATGACGAGGCCACTTTGCGGGCCACGGCCCGGGTGGGCTTATGTTATGTGCGCTGCGGTCGTATTGCCCGGGGCATGGGTATGATCGATACCGTCCGGGCCAAGGCCGAACTGCTCCGCCTGCCGCAGATGGCCATTTTTTCGGATTTAATGACCCTTATCGCCCTTTTTGAACTGCGGAAGACGACCGAAGCCGAGGTGTATCTGGACCGTCTGTCCGCCCTTCCACCGGAACAGGTAGGGCATTATATCCTCTGGCCGGTAGAGGCCTGTAAAGGCTACATCCGCTGCATGCGGGGAGACTATGACGGTGCTTTTGAACACCTGAAACGGGCGGTGGACCATTCACGGTTTGTGGGCTGGTTGCATCAGAACGGCGCCTGGAACTTCGAGTTGCTGGAGGTGCTGGAGTCGAGGGGCTTTGTCCATGCCGAGTGGAATTACCGGAATGAAATAAAACGGATGCTCAACTGGGACGATATTTACATGAAAGGAGTGTCCTACCGCTATCGGGCCTTGCGCCTTTTGGAAAAACAGCAACCCCTGAGCCGGGTCCTGGCCGACTTAAAAAAGAGCGAAAAATATCTCAATCAATCGGGGGCGGAAATTGAACTGGCCCGCACGCGGATCGCTCTGGGGAATCTCTACTTCAAGAAGGGCGAGATGAAACCGGCCCAGACCTTTCTGGGAAAGGCCTGGCGGTTCTTTTCCAATGTAGACCAGAACCTCTTTCCCAAAGATCTGCTGGCGATCATGCCCCAGGAGCAAAAGATGGAAGTGATGATCGACCGGATCATCGAAATCAACGAATCCCTCGGAACCCTGCAGGACCTGTCTTCTTTTCTAGAACGGGGCATCAATCTGGCCCTGGACCTGACGATGGCCATGCGTGGCGCTTTTTTCACCCATGGCCCGGGCGGGGAACTCACACTGACCGCCAGCCGGAATTTGGACCCTGCCATCCTCCGGCAGGAGCAGGTCACCGGTCTCCTGGGAGTCGTAAGGGAAGTGGCGCGGCTGGGCCGGGAAGCGGTGCTGCCGGGCCTGAGCCCGGAATTCCATCTTTCCGAGATCTCCCTCCGGGAGGCGGGGATTCATTCCCTTATCTGCCTGCCGGTCCGACTGGCCGACCAAACCCATGGCTATCTCTATCTGGACAATCGCCTCGGGCTGAAACCCTTTCCGGCAGACAACCTTCCGCTGGTACGGCTCATCAGCAACCAGATCGCCGTAGGCCTCTCCAACATCCGAATGTACGATGAGATGAAGGTGCGCCGGGATCGCCTGGAAGACGAGGCCACCTTCTACCGGCGCGAGATGGGGATTGCCAATCCGGTTGAGGCCCTCATCGGACGTTCGGACCCGCTGGGCCGGGTTGTCGAGCAGATACGCCAGGTGGCCCCCACGGATAGTTCGGTTTTAATTTTGGGTGAAACCGGCGTGGGGAAAGAGCTGGTGGCTAAGGCCATTCATAATATGAGCGGGAGAAAAGACGGGCCTTTCATTCCGGTCAACCTGGTGACCCTTCCTCCGGATCTGGTGGCCAGTGAACTATTCGGTCATGAGAAAGGGGCCTTTACCGGGGCTTATGGGAGACACAGGGGGCGTTTTGAACTGGCGGACCACGGGACCATTTTTCTGGATGAAATCGGAGACCTCTCCGCCCAGGTTCAGGTAAAGTTATTGAGGGTCCTGCAGGAAGGCACCTTTGAACGGTTGGGAAGCAGTCGGCAGGTAAAGTCCGATTTCCGGGTGGTGGCCGCCACCAATAAGGATCTGGTCAAACAGGTCGAAGAAGGAAGCTTCCGGGAAGACCTCTATTATCGGTTAAATGTATTTCCCATCCGGGTTCCCCCCTTAAGAGAACGTCCGGAAGACATCCCCCTGCTGGCCCGGCATTTTCTTGACCAGTGCTGCCAACAGATGGGTAAAGAGGTCAAACGGATCCCCAGGGAAGAATTAAAAAAGCTGGTCGAATATCATTGGCCGGGCAATGTGCGGGAATTAAAACATTTCATCGAAAGGGCGGTCATTCTGTCCGACGGCCCTCGGATCGGCTTTTCCGGTCTGGACCATGTCCCGGCCCAGAGGGATTTAACCGGGCCCACCGGGCTGATGCCCCTGGCCGAGATGGAGCGTGACTACCTGGAAAAGGTCCTGAATGCCACCCATTGGAAAGTCAGCGGCAGGAACGGGGCCGCCTCCATACTCGGTTTGAAGCCGACCACCTTGTTTTTCCGAATGAAAAAACTCGGCTTGAATAAATGATAATGATCGAAAACAGCTATACCATCGAACCAATCGGGATCATACGCTCCGGGTTGACCAGTCTTGAGACGGCACCCCTCCAGGGTGACGAAGGCGCTCCCGAAGCCTGGCTGGAGCTCACGGATCGAGTAGCCCAAGGACTTCTCGGCATCAGGGCCGGCGACGAGCTTATCGTTCTAACCTGGTTTCATCGCGCCCGACGTGACCTGCTTCAGGTGCATCCCCGCGGGAAGGTCGAGGCACCGTTAAGAGGCGTGTTCTCGACCCGGTCGCCCCATCGTCCCAACCCGGTAGGACTTCATCGGGTTTCGGTCTTGGAGGTCGCAGGGAACAGGTTGAAGGTTGCGCGAATGGAAGCCATCGACGGGACGCCGATCGTTGATATCAAGCCTGTGCTCGTGCGGGGAGATGACCGATGATAATTGCCGTCCCCTCAACGGCAATTACAAATTATTTTTCTCCGTGATCTCTGCGCGCTCTGTGAGAGATCGCCTTGGGGGTGTGACTGGACTGTGTTGGAGAAGCCTGTCGATAGGGCTCGGAGCTAACCGACTGACAAAGAAGGACAAAGGGCCCTTGCCCAGGCATGGATGGCCTCCCAGTTTCGGAAGTCACCTTCCGGTACACCCCGGTCCTTCATTTTTGATTTCATGATCATGCGATACATAATAGTTAATTTACTGTAATCCAATACCCCCGCAAATAACCCCAGGTCAACCGGTTGAACAGAAGGTACGGATTTGAGAACCGGATTCATATAACTCCCGGCTACCCTGCGGCTTTCCTCGTTATCCTTATATAAGGCCAGGCAGGTCAAAAAGAAGGCCACCGGAATCCGGCTCAACCTTTCCTGGTTGTTTTGCACGAATTCAATGGCCTCGGGCAACCAGGAAGCACTACGCACCGAGCTGCCCAAGACGGCTCCGTCATACGAGGAAATATCCCTGACGTTTTTTAGGAGTCGTATATCAACCTGGGCCCCTTGTTGACACAACTCCCGCCCTAAAGCCTCGGCCACTTCGCCGGTGGATCCGCAAAAACTGGCATAGCCGATCAGGATTTTCTTTTTGCTTTTCTTTTTGGCCTGGCAGCTTGATTCCGGAAATTTAATTTCTGCACTGAAGGCTTTTGGGGGTGTAAATGCCCCACTCCCCATGGCCAGGCCTCCAAGGGTTCCTCCGGCAATCATCGAACCGTTCAGAATAAATTCCCTACGAGTCATTTTTCCCATATTCCCTCTCCTTTCTTTGTGCTGCGGCTAATGATTTACAGCTAAAATTTTCCTGTATCTTATTTCAGAGATGTAAAGAATCTTTTTTAGACTTGTAAAAATTTGTAAAATAAATGTAAAAAAGAGTAAAGGAGGTGATAAAAATGAGAAAACGGAACCCAACAATTTGGATTGTATGGAAGATATTGGTGATTTGCACTTCGTTCCACCTACCCTACGGGAACTATCAGGGAGCCGCCAAAGAGCCGTATCGGAACTCCGGAAGAAAATCTGTTTTTACTTTTATCTGGAACTGGGGATTCCTGTGACTGAGGTCGCTCGTCATGGAGGGGTTGGAACAACAGGGTGGCCATGGAGATTAAGGGGTTGAATGCGGCGAAAAAACTGAATGGAATGGACAACGTCCCCTTTCCCAGCCTTCAACCAGACGGGAAATAACGCTCTTCCTTTTTTTATTCCGACATCTGTGGCCCTACTGGTTAAGGCAATCGATATCCCGTAGAAGGAGATAAAGAAATGCATAGACCTCAATTGTTTCTGATCGAATGGTTTCTTTGTACATTTATAGTATTTCTTTGTTGTACGGCTGCGATCTCGGGATCATCGTTTGAGCACCGGGTCCACGAGGGGCACCTGTGTGCCAGGAATTCTAAATGGTATTCGGCAAGAGATTTCACGCTGAAGCTGGAGCCAAAGGGGATTCAAGGAAACCCTTCATTTACCGTACAACTTATGGAAAACGACGATATGCGCATAAAACTTGATGGTCTTGTTCCTACCGTTGACGGGTCGAGTGGCGAGGCCATACTGATAGCAGGGCGAGTCCTGCTCACAAGAAACATACAAATGCAAGAGAACTATGCAATCGACATCCTTGATGGCCCTGCACTGCTTCGGCAGTTAGCCCTTACGCTCATTGGCCTTGCATCAGAAAAAGGTCCGCAGAGCGCCACTTTTCCGATTCAGGCCAAGATAGCTGAAGTAAAGTACCCCATCAAGGTAACAACCGCAAGTGCAGGAGGATCGTATAATGCTCCATGGGAAGCGATGATCGATTTGTTCAAGAACGACAAAGGCATCATAGACTACAAGATCGCTTTCTCATTTGCCGAGCAGCAAGGCAAGAAGACTGCCAAGAACTTCACGGGTCAACTGTCAAACTACGGTGAAAGAAACAGCAATAAGCCATTGACTGATGACTTCAACATTTCAAATTGGAAACAATACATTATAGGGCCATATACGAAGAAGACTGAAAAAGGCACAATCTACGACTATGGTACCACGAATATTGAACCACCTCTTTCCACATTGGGAAAGTTGCGTAAATACATCAAGGAAAAGAAGGCAACGAAGGATGGGAGGCATAACAAATAGCTGCACCGGGCAATTTGGATTGTATGGAAGGATATTGGTGCGTTGCAATTCGTTTCACCCACCCCGCGGGAACTGGTGGCGGCGATACTCGGCATGGGCACGGCTCCCGGAACTGGACAAAGATGTTGATATGGCTTCCAGCCCGGTGAAATCCATGTTTGCCTATGCTCGGCCAGAATCAGCGACCCAGCCCACCGTCTTGCGGTGGGCGTGATGGGCCAGGTGGTCCACGTAAAAATATTACAACAGATTCATGAACCTCTTTTTTCCACCCTTCCTGTTTTAACCGAAGCCTTTCATATGCTTAATCCCGGAAGTCCGGGGGCGGAAAATTTGCGTTCTTTTGTCGTTCAGGAGGGATTGTCTATCTGGTCTATGGATGATGGTGCCCTTTTCCGGGCCTTTGATTTGATGAAGAAATACGCCGATCATCCTATGGATCTGGCGGATGCCTCTTTAGTCGCGGCAGCAGAGACATTAAGGACGAAGCGGATATTCACGATTGACCGTGATGATTTTGAGACCTATCGGTTCAAAATAGGACATCGATATTATCCTTTTGAAATTTTAAAATAGACCGTTTCCTGACCCTCTCTTCTTAAAGCTTCTCTCCGACAGGGAACAAACCCCGGAGAGGGAATCAATCCACTTAGGCCCCGGATTTCCTCATGCATTAAAGGGGCGTTTATTCCCCGGCGCCAGCTCTCTACTCGGCCCTGAATCGCACTCCATCGGGCCACCGGCGATCAGGCGATGGTCGGATGGACGTAAGCCGGGGGGGGATTTTTTGGGCTTGCATTCCTCCTATTTATAGACTACACTCGAAATTATATAGATAAAATTTCGAGAGGTGTATAATTTTGGATGAAAGGCTGTTTTATAGCACCAATGCCTGGAAAAGTGGCGGTTTCAGTCTGCCGGCAGGTATTGTCGAACGGGACATCCATGATTTGGCGGTCCGCTTCCTCAATGATAAAGAGATCCTGACCCTTATTGGTCTGAGACAAACCGGAAAAAGTACCCTGGTACTTCAGCTTATTTCCGACTTACTGAAAAAAGGCATCGGTCCGGAGAGGATATTCTACTTCACGCTGGACGACCTTTCCCTACGTCAGGAGCTTTCCGCATCCCCGGCCCATTTTCTCAGTATCATGGAACGATTTCTGGGAGAAGATATAGAGCGGCTGAAAACCAGACTCTACATCTTTATTGATGAAGTCCAGAAACTTCCAGGATTCGTGGAGTACATCAAGGCCTTGTACGACCTGCGGCTGCCGGTTAAGTGGGTCCTTACAGGCTCTTCCTCTCTTACGCTCAAGGCCCAGATAAAAGAAAGCCTCGCCGGAAGGGTCCTGTCATTATCGATTCTTCCCTTTTCCGAGGCCGAGATATTCAAGGGATATGGCTATCCGCCTCCGGACAAATCCGGAATACGAAATTTTCTTTTTGGGAAGGCAACCTTAGACCGAAAGGCCTTGAAACACTATCAGGCCCAATTGATGCCTCACAAGCAGAAAATCCTTCGGTTTCTCGATGAAACCATGGTCTTTGGCGGTCTTCCAGCCGTGGCCCTCAGCGCCGATCCGGAAAGAAAACAGGTCCTCCTGAGAAACTACCGGGACACCTATCTTGAACAAGACATAAGAAACCTGGTAAGGGAAGACAAGCTCTGGGTCTATCAGAAGGTGATGGAGCTTATGGCCGCGAGGGTGGGGGACATTCTCAATTATTCAACCATTGCCGCACAGCTTGAAGTGACCGTGGACACCATAAAGCGATACACCATGCTCCTGGAAAAGACCTTCATCATTATCAATCTGACCACTTATTCGAGGAACCTCAGAAATGAAGTTCTTAAAACACCCAAGGTCTATTTCACCGATCTGGGCCTAAGAAACATCCTGTTGGGTCTGACCGAACTATCCCAATTGGAACGGCTCAATCAATACGGTATCGCCCTGGAAAATGCCATGGTCGACCGGTTAAATACCTATTTGCCCCAATGGAACCCGGCGGCACGGCTCCATTATTGGCGGACCAAATCCAAAGATGAAGTTGACCTGGTCATCTATACCCCAGACCGGCTGATTCCGCTGGAAGTGAAAAGCGACAAGAAGGTCCAGACCCGGCATCTGAAAGGGCTCCGGAGCTTTCTGCAAAAGGAAAAGGAGAAGACCGGAATCCTGGTGGGCCGTTTCGTTGATGCCGATATCATTGAAGAGGGAAAAACAAAGATAGTCCTGTTGCCTCACTGGATGATTTGAACCAATTCTAAATTTTGTATCAGTTTAGCCTTTTGTAATCTTTTAGCGTACCGGATGGCAATAGACAACCGCGACCTGTCCGATGTCTTTTGGATCATCCGCCGGGAGAGTTGATGGTTGGGAAACACTAATCGAGGTCAAAAAAAAGAAAGGAGACCTTTATGCTCCTAACTTCCTGAAGTCGTGAAAGTTCCATCCCTTTATAGTCTCATTTTCTTTAGAAGATTTCCTTTGCCCCCCTCGCTTTTCACCCTATTTTCTTCTTGACTGTGTTTTTTCGTTCCGTATACTTTTCAAATAAACAAGCAACTTCTTATCAACAAATGAGAGGAGGGATACTATGGGTTTGGGAGAAATAATAATTCAAAAGGTAAATAACCTGCCGGAAACTGAAAAAGCTGAAGTTCTCGACTTCATAGAATACCTTAAAAATAAAGCCGGCAAGAAAGAAAGAAAAAAATGGACTGATTTTTCCCTCTCTTCAGCAATGCGCGGGATGGAAGATGAGCCGGCGCTTTATTCCATTGAAGATCTTCAGGAATCATTTTTATGATAGCTGAAAGTCAGATAGTGCTTTTTAAGTTTAGGGTAACTGACCTTTGTGGCAAGGGCTGACCGTAACTTTCATCAGGAGGCTTAAAACTTTATGAAATAATTAAGCTTTTTATTAAGCATAGTAAATGCTAAGGCACTCCTACGCCCTGAAAAAGACGCATCTCGTTAAAGCTTCTCTTAATATTTTTTCTCAAAAAAGATATTTCCTTATATAAAGTAATCGGGCTTGTTCAACCAAACGGATAAGATTGTGGTTCGCTCCGCTCTCACAATCTATCCTTATTCGTTAGCGACTTCAGCTGGAATTCGAAGAAGGCTATCAACTCTATTGAGCCTGCCCCAGAACGTAGATAGCCCAAGGAGCTATCGTCGTTTCACTCACCCAGGAGAACGATTCGGTTTCTTGTGCCAGTGGGCGATAGGTATTGAGCACGATTAAGCCTGCCCCCTTGTATATCTCCCGGTAATCCTCATCTGTGCAAAGGATGTCTTCCACTGGTCTGTGGTCCTCAACATCAAGCATGACAATACTAACCTTCTCTCCACTCCGTGCAGTGCGGTTCTCAGGAAAGGCTTTTGTTGAGAAGGAGGCCCATTCATTGAGGTAGATCTCAGGAGCCGATACAACGGTCACAATTCGGCCGTTCTCCTTCAGCAACAGTCTCAAGGACCGAAATGCTGCTACCTTCTTTTCCATTGTTGGAATATTGTCGAAGGTGAAGGCTGCGAGGATAAGATCATAGGTGTTTGTCACAAGCCCTGTGAGGTCTCCATCGGAGACGAGCAGATACTGTCCATCTGGGTCTTGCTGCCGAGCTCGTGTGAGCATAGGTTCCGAGATGTCGATGCCAATGACATTGAAGCCCAACTCTCGCAAGAAGCGGGTTGACCACCCCGTCCCGCAGCCGAAATCAAGAGCTTCACTCCCTTGAATCCGCTCGCGGAGGATCGCAGGCAGATCTCGGTATGCCAAGTAGTATGTGCCCGGGAACTCCAACTCGGCATAGGCGTCTGCACGTGCTCTGTCCTCATAGACGTTATGGAAATCCGTGCTCATTGCCTCCTCCTATTGGCAGACGTTAACGCCTGAATTAAGCTGCGCCACGAAGCGGCGTCGGCTTGAATGAGTTGTCAAGCATGATTGGATTTTCCCCACTTTCTGAGTCGCCCGGTAATCCCCTCATCACCGCGTCAT
>CAZVHO010000097.1:0-20581 GCA_964627515.1 uncultured Thermodesulfobacteriota bacterium
ACGGCCATATTGGATACGGCCCAGGAAGTCTTCAAAGACACGGGTTATTACAGCTCATCGGTCTCTGAGATTACCCGTCGCAGCGGGGTTTCCATGGGGACCTTTTATCAGTATTTCAAAAACAAGGAACAGATCTTCCAGGAACTGAGCGACCTGATCATCGCCCGGTTTTGGGAACAGGCCAACGCTCTTTCTATGGAGGATAAAGGCCCTGAAGAACGTCTGGCCCAGGTGGTCCGGCTCCTTTTCGATCACCTTTCCGCTCATTTTTATTTTCACCGTATGCTCGGCGAATTCGAACTGATTGATCCGGTGACCATCGGTTATTACGATTCCATCACCCGCTTTTACCGAAGATTCTTTCGAAAGGAAATGGGCATGGGATTTATCCGTCCTCTGGATCCCAACCTGATCGCTTACGGCCTTTTGGGAATCGTCTATTTCCACTTGCTGGACTGGAAACCGGAGGGCAAAATGCACAAAACCGATCAACTGCTGCATTGGACCCTGGACCTGCTCCGAAAGGGTATCAGTGGTCCCAAGCCCTGGGGCAGGCCCCTGGACCTGGCGCTTTCCGCCTTCCCGGAAAAACTGACGGCCCTGCTCGGACCTCAGGCGGATCCCGCCCAGGACCATTCGACCAAGCGGGCCATTTTTCAGGCCGCAGAGAAGGTTTTCGGTCAGCATGGTTTCAACAGGACCAACATTTCCGAGATTACCCGGCTGGCTGGCGTGGCCCAGGGAACCTTTTACATCCATTTTAAGAGTAAGCGGGACCTCCTTGAAGGCTTTGTCCGCTACCTGAGCCGGGAATTACGCCGGACATTAAAATTGGTCACCGAAGGCCTTGAGGATCGACGGGATAAAGAACGGGAGGGGATGTTGACCTTTTTCCGCTTTCTGCGGCTCCACAGCCCGATTTACCGGGTGATTGCCGAAAGCGAAACGGTCGGCCAGCAGATGGGTATGTGGTATTATAAAAAGTTGGCGGAAGGATACATTTCCGGCCTGAAGAAGGGGGTAAAGAAAGGGGAAATTCGGGATCTCCCGGTGGATTTCCTGGCCCGGTCCCTTATGGGGTTTAATCACATGATCGGCCTGAAGTGGTTGGTCTGGAAATCATTTCCACCGGCGGAATTTCCCAAACCACTCTTGAACGAGGCCATTCAATTGGTCATGGATGGGATTGCCCCCTCCTGAAATAAATCATCCTTTCCATTTTTTTCTTGACAGGATGGAACGGATATTAGTAGATTCCTGACAGGTGGTTCACCTTTCAGCTTTTAATATAAACCCGAAACCTTTAACGGATTTCGGCGATATCCCTTAAAAAATTTTTCGACGCTTTTACGGAGACTAAAAATAGGACCTCTGGATTGTTGAGACAAACGGCCCAATGAAAACAAAAAAAATGGAATCGGCCCTGGTGATAGGAGGCGGCTCCGGTATGGGCCGGGCTGCGGCTGAGGCCCTGGGTAACCAGGGTGTCCGGGTTTTTGTAGCCGACTTCGATCTAAAGGCCGCCGAGGAAACGGTTAAGACCATTCTGAATAAAGGGGGGCTGGCTGGGGCCTTTAAAGTGGATGTGTCCAGCAGCCGGTCCGTCAGCGATCTCTTTGTTTCCTTGAGGGAACAAACCGGCCGTTTGGATCTGATGGTCAATACCGCAGCCCTTCTCGGCCGGACCCTGTCAATTGAAGAAATGGATGATGCCGAATGGCGCCGGATAATGGCCGTCAATCTGGACGGCATGTTTTATTGCTGCCGGGAAGCGGTGCGCTGGATGAAGGAACATCAGACCGGACGTCTTGTCCTGTTCAGTTCAGTGGCTTCCCTTACACCGACTCCGGGGTCTCTTCATTACAGCACCTCCAAAGGAGGAGTCAATATGATGGGCCGGACTCTGGCCCAGGAAGTCGCCAAATATAATATCCGGGTCAATATCATTGCCCCGGGCTACATAGAAACCCCTATGCTGCAAGGTCTTCCTGAAGGCTTTGCCGACTATGTCCGTAAAAAAACTCCTCTGAAACGAATGGGTGAAGCGGGTGAGATCGCCGGACTGGTGGCCTTTCTGGCTTCTCCGGAAGCCGATTTTTTCACAGGCCAGATTTTCAGCCCCAACGGCGGTTGGGTGATTTAGTTAAAGATGCAAGATGCAAGTTTCAAGTATGAAAAACCTCTAAATAGCTATGGGCAATAGGCTATGGGCTATGGGCGAAGAAAAAACCTTGAAATCTTTTTTCCTATTGCCTCTGACCCATCGCCTATAGTCTCTCATGTTTTGTGCCTCTCGTGGGCATGAGGGTTTAATATGTCTAAGACTTATTCCTTGCTTCAGGTAGAATCTCAAAAAGAGATCTGCCGGGTTACCATCAACCGGGTAAAAGACCGGAACTCCCTCAACACGCCCCTCATGCAGGAATTGGAGGCGGTACTTACCGAGGCGGAGAAGACGCCGGCCCGGGCCCTGGTTTTTACCGGCGGCGGCGATACCCATTTTATCGGCGGGGCCGATGGTGTGGAAATGATGCAACTGGACCCGGAAGGGGCTTCAGCCTTTTCAGCCCGGATTCAGAAGCTCTTCAACCGGATGGAGGAAAGCCCCCTTATTTTAGTGGCGGCCATCAACGGCCTTTGTTTCGGAGGCGGCTTAGAGTTCGCCCTGGCCTGCGATTTTCGTATCGCCGATGAGACGGCTCGTATTGGACTGCCCGAGGTGAAGGTGGGCCTCATTCCCGGCGGAGGGGGCACCCAGCGTCTGCCCCGGCTGGTGGGTCCGGGCCGGGCCATGGAGATGATCCTGAGCGGCCGGTTGTACAAGGCTGAAGAGGCCTTAACTCTGGGGCTGGTTCACCGGGTAACCCCTGAGGATAAACTCCTGTCCGAAACAGCGACCTTTTTGGAACCTATTTTTAAAAATCCCCAATACGCCCTGATCCAGGCCAAAAGGGCCGTGGGGGCTTCTCAAAAGACGCCTTTTGCCGAAGGGCTCCGAATCGAAACCGAAGAATTTAAAAAATGCTTTATGAACGATTTTTTCGTCAAGCTCATGTGCCATCAGCTTAAAACCGGCCTGCTGCAAACCACGGCCCAGTTGCCGGATGGGATCTGTAAAGAGAAAGGGTGATTATTGTGAAAGTCCTTGGAATTGCCGGAAGCCTGCGGTCGAGAAGTAATACCCTTCAGTATGTAAAAACGGCTTTAAAGGTCCTTGAGGGGGAGGGTATCAGCACCGAATTGATTTCTCTCAGGGGAAAAAAAATCAATCCCTGTACGGGCTGTTATGACTGCGCCCGGAAAAAGAAAGGGGTCTGCAGTATCAAAGGGGACGATTTCAATGAGATCCTGTCTAAGATGCGTCAAGCGGATGGTATTATCCTGGGTTCCCCGGTCTACCTCAGTTCGGTGGTGCCCCAGATGATGGCCCTTCTGGCCCGGGCCACCTTCGTATCCTACTGGAGTGATCAATTTTTTACCGGAAAAGTCGGCGGACCCATCACCGTGGCCCGAAGGGCCGGCCACAATATGGCCTTCTCCCAACTCCTGCTCTGGTTCTTCTTGAATGGACTTATAGTCCCCGGTTCCACCTATTGGAACGTCGGAATGGCCGGCGCCGGCGGGGCCAGGGACGCTGAAAAGGATGAGGAAGGTCTCCGGACCGTCACCAACTTCGCCCACAATATGGCCGGGCTGATGAAAAAGATTTTTTAGTAATCTTTAGACAGGATTAACAGGATTTTTGGGAGAAAATTAATCTTGATGAATTCGTAAACGTCATTCCCGCGCAAGCGGGAATCCAGGCCAAACGTAACCAGCTTAATGTACTGGATTCCCATTTTCACGGGAATGACGAATTTGGGATTTCCCGGGCTTTTACGAACGCATCAATCCTATCTATCCTGTAAATCCTGTCAAAATAATTTTCTCGTTCGGGTTAAGATAAGGGGGTTTAATGGAAGCACAGGGTATCGGCTTCTGGTTGAATAAAAGGGCACTCCTCATGGGGGATAAGGAAGCCCTGGTGGAAGGCGGCCGCCGTCTCAGCTATGGGGAGCTCAACCGGCGGGTCAACCGGCTTTCCGGCGGTCTTCAGGCCATGGGCCTTAAATACGGCGACCGTCTGGCCCTATTGGCCTATAATGGTCTGGAATACGTGGAGGTGATTTTTGCCGCCGCCAAATTGGGCCTCCTGTTGGTCCCCTTGAATTGGAGGCTTTCCCCCTCGGAACTGGCCTTCAACCTCACGGACAGTGAAACCCGGGCCTTGATCTTCGATCCGGGATTCACCGAGACCGTTAAAATTCTTAAAGATCAATCTCCCATCAACCGGATGCTGGTCCTTGGGAAGGAAGAGGCCTTAGGGGCCGCGGCTTATGAGCAGGTCCTGGCCGGGCAATCGGAGGATGAACCGGAAGCGGATAAGCCAATCGGTTTGGATACCCCCCACATCATTATGTATACTGCCGGGACTACGGGCCGGCCCAAAGGGGCGGTCTTGACCCAGGGGGCCGGTTTCTGGAATGCCGTCAACCTGTCGCTGGACATAAACTTCACTCCCGATGACCGCGATCTGCTGGTCCTGCCCATGTTTCATATCGGTGGTATCGGCCTGTTTACCCTGCCGGTTCTTTATGCCGGCGGTACTGTTGTTCTTCAGCGCACCTTTGACCCGGCCGAGACCCTGAGATTGCTCAAAGAAGAAAAGATCACCCTGTTTTTCGGGGTACCGGCCGTCTTCCTCTTTTTGATACAGCATCCGGACTTCGACTCCGGTGTTTTTAAAAATGTGCGTCTAATCATGAGCGGTGGTGCGCCCTTACCGCTCAGCCTGGTCAATCAGTATCACCAGGCCGGCATCGTACTCCAGCAGGGCTTTGGCATGAGTGAGGCCGCCCCGAGTATTTCCACCTTGAGAAAAGAGGTTTCCCTTAAAAAGGCCGGTTCCATCGGCCGCGCCTTGTTTCACGTCGAAGTCCGGGTGGTGGATGATGATTTGAAAGACCTGCCCGTGGGTGAAGTGGGAGAGCTGGTTATTCGGGGTCCTAATCTGATGCAAGGTTATTGGAACAGGCCCGAGGCCACCAGGGAGGCCTTTGCCGGAGGCTGGTTTCACACCGGCGATCTGGCCCGTATGGATGAAGAGGGCGACCTCTATATCGTCGAACGCAAGAAGGATATGTTCATTTCCGGCGGGGAGAATGTCTATCCGGCCGAAGTGGAGAATGCTATTTATGAGCTTCCGCAGGTTTCCGAAGCAGCCGTTATCGGCCTGAAGGATCAAAAATGGGGGGAAGTCGGCAAGGCGGTGGTGGTCCTTAAAGCAGGGGAAAAACTACCGGCCGAAGAAATCCTCCATCACCTTAAGGGCCGGCTGGCCAAATACAAAATTCCCAAGGAGGTGGTGTTTATCAGCCAGTTGCCGCGCAATGCCGCCGGCAAGGTTTTGAAGACCGTGCTCAAGGAAAAATTTGGGTAAACTGGATGCCGGATACTGGATACTGGATACTGGATAAAACCCTATGTTACGACCTATTTATTTTAATTTGTAACCCGTAAGAGCACCTCTCTTAGAGAGGCATTATTAGAGGTACTTTGTAAAAATCAAAATTTAATTCAAAGGAGGAGAACCATGAGTCTTAAAAAAATGTTGGCAGTTTTCGCGGTGGTTTCTTTGATGTTGGGTGCAGGGCTGGGCGGCGCAATAGCTGCGGAGCCGATCAAAATCGTTCAGGTCGTGGATTTGACCGGGCCGTTGGAGGCTTACGCCAAACAGTCTGTTAATGGGTTCCAACTGGGCTTGGAGTACGCCACCAAGGGCAGCATGAAGGTCCTGGACCGGCCGATCAAGGTCATCATCAAAGACACCCAATTCAAACCCGATGTGGGCAAACAGATGCTTACCGAGGCTTTCAAGGATGACAAGGCAGACATAGCCGTAGGCGGAGTCTTTTCGGCCGTCGCCATGGCCATGCTTCCTGTGGCCAAGGAGTTCAAAAAGATCCTGGTCGTCGAACCGGCCGTGGCCGATTCCATTACCGGTGAGGCCTGGAACCGCTATATCTTCCGCACGGGCCGTAATTCCTCTCAGGATGCCATCTCCAACGCTGTGGCCATAGCCCAACCCGGGGTCTCCATCGCCACCCTGGCCCAGGATTATGCCTTTGGCCGGGACGGTGTCAAGGCTTACAAAGAAGCGGCTGAGGCCAAAGGGGCCAAGATCGTCCATGAAGAATATGCCCCGGTCGCCACCACCGATTTCACCGCGCCGGTTCAGCGAATCATTCAGGCCATGAAAGACCTGAAGGGCGAAAAATATATCTTCATCATCTGGGCCGGAAAGGGTAATCCCTTCTCCATCGTCGGAATGGGATTGGATAAATATGGTATCAAGGTCACCACCGGCGGCAACATCCTGGATGCCATGGCCCTTTACAAGCCCCTGGTGGGGATGAAGGGAGCCATTTACTATTACTACGATATCCCTAAAAACCCGATAAACGACTGGCTGGTCAAAGAACATCAGAAACGGTTTCATGCCCCGCCGGACTTCTTTACCTGCGGCGGTTTTTCAGCGGCCATAGCTGTTGTGGCAGGCCTGACCAAGGCCGGGACCACCGATACCGAAAAATTGATCACGGCCATGGAAGGGATGCATTTTCAGACGCCTAAAGGGGAAATGGTCTTCAGGGTTGAGGATCATCAGGCCCTTCAATCCATGTATGCCTTCAAGATCAAGGTGGATCCCAATGTCAAATGGGCCATCCCCGAATTGGTCAAGGAGTTTACCTGGAAGGACATGAACGTCCCGATCCGCAATAAGAAGTAAATTTGTCATAAGCGGCGCTCCGGGGATTCGGGGCGCCGCTTCCAAACATAATGTAAAAGCCTATTTTTTTGGCACGGATTTCACGGATAAACACTGTCAAGTTGCATTAGGGATTGGCAATGTTGCCAATCCCTAAACATCAGGAGACGGGAATGAACCCTTCGCCGCTTATCGAAACCAGGGATCTGACTATCAGCTTCGGCGGCAATATCGCCGTCAATAAGGTCAACCTCAAGGTGGAGCCTTATTGTCTCAAGTCCCTCATCGGCCCCAATGGGGCCGGAAAGACCACCCTGTTCAACTTAATCAGTGGCCAGTATCGGCCCACGGCCGGAAAAGTTATTTTCAAAGGGGAGGATATCACCGGCCTCGGCCCGGCCGAGCGGACCAAGTTGGGGTTGGGGCGGTCGTTTCAGTTAACCAATATCTTTCCTACCCTGAGTGTCCTGGAAAATGTCCGGGTGGCCCTGCAGTCCAAGGCCGATGTGGGGCTGGTTTTCTGGCGCTACTACCGTGCCTTCAGCGATCTGGAAGATCAGGCCTACCAATTGCTCAAGCAGGTCCTGCTGAGCGAACGCTGGGCCGATGACGCCGTCAGCCTGACCCATGGTGAAAAGCGCAAGCTGGAAATCGCCATCCTCCTGGCCCTGGATTCGGAAGTTCTGCTCTTAGATGAACCTACGGCCGGTATGAGTTTGGAGGAGGTGCCGGCCATCCTGGATATCATCCAACAGATCAAGGCCGGCAGGAACCGGACGATCCTGCTGGTGGAGCATAAATTTGATATGATCATGGCCGTCTCCGACACGATCGCCGTGCTCAAAGACGGCAGCCTCATCTGCGACGGTTCGCCCCAGACCATTGCCCAGAACCAGGAGGTACAGGAAGCCTATTTAAGCGGAGGAGTGAAGCATGATTGAACCGATCCTGTCTCTTACGGATGTCCACACCCACATTCTTCAGCACCATATCCTTCAGGGGGTGTCCTTTGAGGTCAAACCGGGCAGGGCCACCGTGCTCCTGGGAAGAAACGGCGCCGGGAAATCCACCACCCTGCGGACCATCATGGGCCTCTACCCGGCCACATCGGGCACGATAAAATTTTCCGGCCGTTCCATTCAGAATCGGAGGCCTTTCGAAATCGCCCGTCTGGGTATAGGGTATGTCCCAGAGGACTTTGCCGTGCTTTACACCCTGACCGTGGAAGAAAATTTTCGCCTGGCCATGTTCAAGGAAAGCGCAGAAAGTTGGAAAAGACTGGAAGAGATCTTTAAACTGTTTCCGGACCTTAAAAAGTTCCGCCAATCCAAGGCCGGGGTCCTGTCCGGAGGCCAGAAACAGATGCTGGCCATCGCCCTGGCCCTGGTTCTCGATCACCAGATCGTTTTGATCGACGAACCCTCAAAGGGCTTGGCCCCCGTGGTGGTGGAACACCTCGGGGAGTCGCTCAATCAAATCAGGGAAACCACCACCATTGTCTTAGTGGAACAGAATTTCTACTTAGCCAGCAAGGTGGGACAGGATTACTTTATCCTGGATGACGGCCGTGTGGTCCACCAGGGTCTCATGGAAGACCTGGCCCATGATCTTGAATTAAAACAAAAATATCTGGGCATAGCCTGACGGGGGGATGAAATGATGGTTGAGGCAAGGCCGGCAGGTTCGGCGAATCTTGGAAGTTTGGATTATCGGAAAACAGGCGGCTGGATTCTGGCCATAGGCGTCTGGCTGGTCCCCCTTTTATGGACCGACCTGACCACTTATTTGACTTTGACCATCGCCGGGGTGACTATGGGGGTCCTCCTCTTCCTGACCGCCTCGGGTCTGACGGTCATCTTCGGCCTGATGGATGTGCTCAACCTGACCCACGGGGCCTTTTTTGCCTGGGGGGCCTATGCCGGGTTTTCCCTTTTGGGGGTCCTGAACAAGATAGGCTGGGTGGAGATGGCCACCCTGGGGCAAAGCATCGGCAGTCTGGTGCTGGTCCTGCTCCTCTCCCTGTTGGTGGGGGCCATCTTGGGCCTGATTCTGGAAAAATTTATCATCCGTAAGACCTACGGAAATCATCTCAAGCAGATCCTCATCACCATGGGTGCGGCCTTAGTCATGACCGAAATCATCAAGATCTTCTGGGGGCCTAACGATGAGGCCATCGGGGTACCGGCGGCCTTTCAGAACTCCTGGGATTTGTTTGACGTTGTGGTGAACAAGTTCCGGGGTGTGGCCATCCTGGTGGGCGGCCTGGTCTTTGTGGGCATCCAATTAGTCCTCCGGAAGACCAAACTGGGAATTGTGGTTCGGGCCGGGGTGGAAAACAAAGAAATCGTCCAGGTCATGGGATACAACATCCAACGCATCTTCTCGGGCGTTTTTGCCGCCGGGGCGGCCCTGGCGGCCATGGGCGGGGTGATGATCTCCCTTTTCAACGGACATATCTATCCGAATATGGGCGATGAAAATCTTATTTTCGCCTTGATTGTAGTGATCATCGGCGGCATGGGGTCGGTGACCGGCAGTTTTCTGGGTGCCCTCATGGTCGGTCTGGCCTTTAATTATGTGGCCTTTCTGGTGCCGAAGGTCGCTCTGGGGGTCAATATTATGATTATGGCTATTATATTGCTCATCCGGCCCAAAGGCCTCATGGGCCGGGATTAGACAAGGAGGCAAAGGTGACAGACATCAGTCCGGTTCAACAGGACAGGCTTTATGAGCAGCAAACCCGGTATACCCGGCCGACCTTCTACATTCAATTGATCTTGGTGGCTGTTTTGCTGACCATTCCCTGGGCCTTTTCCTCTTTCAGGGTCATGGATTTAGTGGCCAAGATCATGATCTTCGCTGTCTTTGTAGCCTCCTATGACCTTTTGCTCGGTTACAGCGGACTGCTCTCCCTGGGCCATTCCCTGTTTTTCGGCATCGGGGCCTATTCCCTGGCCCTGGCCGTCTACCATTCCAAAGACCCCGGCTGGGCCCACATCTTCCTGGCCGTTGGTGTCGCCCTGGGTTTGAGTATTTCCATGGCCCTGGTCATCGCCTTTTTTTCCCTCCGGGTCAAGGCCATCTTTTTTGCCATGATGACCCTGGCCCTGGCCGAATTTGCCTATATCCTGGCTATCCAGTGGTATGACGTGACCAAGGCTGAAGACGGGGTTTCCTTTAAACTGCCGGGTATCTTCAATGTGGACTGGTCGGCAGCGAATTTTTTGGGGATGGAAGTCAACGGCCGGCTTATGGCCTATTATTTTATCCTGATCGTCTCGGTGATCCTTTTTATCGTCATGCTCCGTTTTGTCCGCTCTCCGGTGGGTCAGGTCCTCAAGGCCATACGGGACAATGAACCCCGGGCCACGGCCCTGGGCTACAAGACCTTCCGTTACCAGGTCTTTGCCATTGTTTTCGGGTCGGCCATCGCCTCCCTGACCGGAATTCTTTTCGCCCTGTGGGTGAAATACGTCAATCCGGAATCGGTACTCGGTACCGGTCTGATGCTCAATGTGCTGCTGATGGTCATCATCGGCGGCCTGGGCACGCTTTACGGCAGTCTCTTTGGGGCCTCCTTCATCAAAATTGCCGAGACCTGGCTCCCTGACCTCCAGAAGATTGCCAAGGAGCTTTTGCCCAACGTGGAAATCGCCCATCGTCTGGCCGAGCGCTGGATACTGTACTTCGGAATCCTTTTTATCCTGGTGGTCTTTTTCTTTCCCAAAGGCTTTGTCGGCACAGCCAGGGATATGATCAGACAACGGAAGGCGGCAGTCAGAAAGGAGGCCGGTGGTGCCTGATCCTAAGGCTAAGGCCGGTATCCTGAGCCTGGCTGCCTATATCCCCCGGGCCTATCATGATGCCGATTACATCGCCTCCCGGTCCGAAACCCCGGCCGAGGTCATCCGGACCAAACTGGGCTGGTATCAGAAAAATGTGCCCGGTCCTGGGGATCAGACCGTGGCCATGGGCCTGAAGGCCGCCCGGAAGGCCTTTTATCTTTCGGGGTTGGCGCCTTCCGATATCGACCTGGTCATCTGGAGCGGGGAAGAGGTCAAGGAATACCGCAACTGGCCGGTGGGGCCCAAGATCCAGAAGGAACTGGGTTTGAAAAAGGCTTGGTCTTTTGACATTCAGCAGCGCTGCGGCACCACTATGGTGGCCCTTAAACTGGCCCGGGACATGATCCGGGCCGACGTCCGGATCAACAATATCCTCATCGTTTCCGGTTACCGCAATTCCGATCTGATCCACTATCCCAACCCCAGGGTGCGCTGGATGTATTTTCTGGCAGCCGGTGGGGCGGCCTGTCTGGTCCAGAGGGATTGTCCGCACAACGAGATCCTGGAAGGCCACTTTATGACCGACGGCTCCTTTACCTGGGATGTCTATGTTCCCCAGGGGGGCTCGGCCCAACCTATGACCCTTCAAGGGCTGGAAGAAGGGAAACAATATTTGGACGTCCTGGACCCGGTCGGCATGAAGGACCGCCTGGAAAGGCTGAGTTTAAGCAACTGGCTTTTTTGCATCGATCAGGCCCTTGAAAAAAGCGGCTACAGCCGGGCCGATGTCGATTACTTAGCCACCCTGCTGGTCAAGCGCAGCGCCCATGACTATCTGATGAACCAGTTGGGGCTGAAACCGGAACAGACCCGGTATTTTGAAGAGTTCGGCCATCAGGGCCAGAACGATCAGATCCTTTCCCTGGATCTGGCTGTTGAAGAGGGCCGTCTTAAAGACGGGGATCTGGTGCTGATGATCTCGGCCGGTATCGGTTATGCCTGGGATGTGCTGCTCATGCGCTGGGGCAGTGAAGGCAATGATTAATTTAATAGTATAGGAAATTCCTTTTTGGACGCAGATTGACTTGGATCGGCAGAGGGCCGATCGTGTAGATTGCCAAGATTTTGAATATAAAGAATGATGAACTCGTAAAAAGTCGGAACTCGTCTCTTTTCGTCATTCCCGCGAAGGCGGGAATCCAGTCCTTTTAAGTGGTTACGGTTAGCCTGGATTCCCGCCTTCGCGGGAATGACGAGTTTTTACGAGACCATCAAGAATAGTTATCTGCGGGTATCGGCGAAAATCTGCGTCCTAATTTAATACGGAGAAGGCATAAATGCTCTACGGAGACTGGATAGGACGGTGGGGAAAAAGTTTTCCCGAGGCCGAGGCCATTGTGGATATCGGAAGGAACCGCCGCTACACTTACGGGGAACTCAGCCTCGATGTCAATCGTCTGGCCCATTTTCTTTCGGACGACATCAGAATAAAAAAAGGCGACCGGGTGGCGGTGCTGGCCTTCAACCGGGCCGACTACATCACCCTTTTTTGGGCAACGAGCCGATTAGGGGCTATATTGGTGCCCCTTAATTTTCGGCTGACCATCGATGAATTGATCTATTATTTTGAGGATGCCGCCCCCAGGGCC
The DNA here is from genome assembly GCA_964627515.1 of uncultured Thermodesulfobacteriota bacterium. GTDB lineage: Bacteria > Desulfobacterota > RBG-13-43-22 > RBG-13-43-22 > RBG-13-43-22 > RBG-13-43-22. The sequence goes on from CAZVHO010000097.1 coordinate 12,243, forward strand.
TTTTTCTTCGATCTGGACCATGTCCAGACCGCCGGCGAACTCCGGTCCAGGATCAAGGTGGACCATTTTGTCTGCCTGGATGCGGATGAAAGGGTCGGCCGAAGCCTGCCGGTTCTTTGGGATCAATTGCCATCCACCCCATGCCCCGAAGTCGGCTTGAGCCCCCATGATCCTCAGTTGATCATCTATACCTCAGGGACTACTGGCTTGCCCAAAGGGGTAGTCATGACTTTTGGCATGATCACCTGGAACTCGATCAATACCATCATCGGCTGGGGCTTTAACCGGGGGGAACGGACCATCCTGCACCCGGCCCTGTTTTATACGGCCGGCTGGAATGTCTTTACCCTGCCCCTGTTTCATGCCCTGGGGACCAATATTTTGATCCAGCGTTTCGAGGCGGACCTGGTCCTGGACCTGATCGAGAGGGAGCGGATCACCGTCTTTTTTGCCGTTCCCACCATGTACCAGATGATGATTGAATCCCCCAAATTCAAGACTACGGATTTCTCCAGTGTCTGGTTTCTGGTCTCCGGCGGCGCCCCTTTGACCGAAAAAATTTTTGAGACCTTCAAAAAAGAGAAGGGGATCCATCTTCGGGAAGGATACGGTCTGACCGAGGTGGGACCCAACTGTTTCCAGGCCAATGGAAAGCTGAAGACCGTGGGTCATCCCATGCCCCATGTGGATATGAAGCTCATTGATGATCAGGGCCGGGAGGTAGCCATGGGCCAGGAGGGGGAGCTCCTTTTCCGCGGCGATCACATCTGCGCCGGCTACTGGAACAAGCCCCAGGCCACGGCCGAGGCCATCCAGGACGGCTGGTTTTATACCGGTGACCTGGCCAAGGTGGATGAAGACGGCCATCTGGCCATCGTGGGCCGCAAAAAGGATATGCTCATCTCCGGAGGGATCAATATCTATCCGGCGGAAATCGAGCGGATCATCGAGACCCATCCATCTGTTGCCGGCGTAGCCGTCATCGGTGTGGCCGATGAAAAGTGGGGGGAGGTGGGCAAGGCCTGCATCGAACTCAAAGCCGGCAAAAGCCTGACGTTACCCGAACTTCAGGAATTCCTGGTCGACAAAATGGCCAAATATAAAATTCCCAAATATCTGGTGGTGGTGGAGGCCTTGCCCAGAACAGTGGCTTCGGAAAAGGTGCGCAAGTTCGTGCTCAAGGAAAAGCACGGGAAACCGGATAATAATTAAATGGTATAGGAATTTCCTTTTTGGACGCAGATGAACCCAGATTGACAAGATTTTGAATAAAAAAATAATTATTAACGGTCTCATTATTGTATTTACACATGAAGGGCTAATTCTTTCGGGGATTCCTTTGCGTAGCAACGAGATTTTTGTAATTGCCGTCCTCTCAACGGCAATTACAAATTATTTTTCTCTGTGATCTCTGTGCGCTCTGTGAGAGATCGTCTTTGGGTTATGTCTGGGCTGTATTGAAACATCCTGTCGATATTATTTTAAGACTGTTAATATCTGCGGGAATCGGCGAAAATCAGCGTCCTAATTTAATCTGGTCTAAAACATTTTGTGAGAAATATGACTAATACAGACGACCAAATCGGCATTATAAGTTACGGACTTTACACCCCGGCCGGATTCGAGACCGCTGACGAAATAGCCGGCAGGGCAGGGTTGTCATCTGAAGCGGTGCGGGCCCTGGGGATCGAGCGCAAGTGCAGACCCGCCGGGGATGACCAGCCAGTGTCTATGGCCGTCAAGGCCGCCAAACAGGCCTTTGAGCGGGCCGGAGGGATAAAACCCGAAGAGGTGGATCTGGTCTTGTGGACCGGCGAGGAATACAAGGACTATATCGCCCAGACGGCCTCCATCCGGGTCCAGGAAGAAACAGGCTGCCGAAAGGCCTGGGCCTTTGACCTGGTCGACCAGGGAGTGACCTTGGTCCTTGGTCTGCGCATCGCCCGGGACATGATGCTGGGCGATAAGGATATCAAGACGGTTCTTTTGGCCGGGGGGACTCGTAATGTGGACCTGGTGGACTACGCCAATCCCGATACCCATTTTATGCTGCCTTTTTCAGCCGGCGGCGGGGCGGTCTTACTGCGGCGGGGTCATGACCGTAATATTCTAAGGGCGATTGAACTGACCGTGGACTGCGAAATGGCCGATGAAGTTTATGTGCCAGGGGGCGGAACTTTGCATCCCTTCAGTGCGGATAATCTTGATTCGAAAATCATGTTCTTTCAGACGCCCCGGCCTGAGGTGGTCAGGAATTACCTGGATGAACGCTGGCCCCAGGCTCTGGTCGAAACGGCCGCAAAGGTCCTTCCCGGCCGCAGGCCCGATTATCTGGCCTTGAGACATCTGACTCCAACCCAGCGCAATAATGTGCTGGACCGGTTAGGCTTGAACCCCGATCAATCCCCGGCCCTGGACCAATGGGGCTGCCATGGGACCAACGATGTGCTTCTATCGTTGGATCTGGGCCTGAAAAGCGGGGCCGTCAAAGAGGGCGCTTCGGTTGTCCTGGCCGCCGGCGGCATCGGCTTCACCTACGCCGCCGCCCTGATCCATTGGGGATCGTATTAGTTTAGCTTTAAAAGGTGCCGGGATCAGGAAATAAAATAGGATGGTGAAATAAGAACGATTGACTTTGATTATTTATTGATAATTGAGGCAACTTAGAATGCGGGCTCAAACGCATTATACAAGAGAGAATGGATATTGAGGAAGCGGCCTTTTCCGGCTTAAAGAGGGAATTACTTGGAAAGAACGGGCGGTAAGCCATGAGCAAGGTGAAGGCAACACCAACAGACTTCAGTTTTGATGCGTTGGTTGAGTTGTGCCGACAAACCCATGAGGAACTGCGGAGCCGGGCAATTCGTTCGGTGGATATTGCCATGGTCGTGAGGAACTGGCTGATCGGTTGGTACATCGTGGAGTACGAGCAGACCGGCGCCGACCGGGCGCAGTATGGAAGCCGCTTGATTGATCGCCTTGCGGCCAAGCTCAATCTCAAGGGGTCTTCAGCCACGAATTTGCGCAAATTTCGCCAGTTTTACCGCGAGTATCCAATTCAACAGACACTGTCTGTCGAATCAGGCAAGGCTCCCTCTGCCTCGTTAAAGAGGAACTGGAAACGGCAATCATCGAAAAACTCGAACACTTCCTTCTCGAATTAGGCAAGGGCTTCCTTTTTGAATCCCGGCAGAAGCGTTTCACCTTCGACAACGACCACTTCTATGTGGACCTGGTCTTTTACAACCGCCTTCTGCGCTGTTATGTCCTCATCGATCTTAAACGTGATAAGCTAACCCACCAGGATCTGGGACAAATGCAGATGTACGTTAATTACTTCGACCGTCAAGCGGTATTGGGGTCAAAGCTTGATTTGGGATTAATTATTGATGAGGATCTTCAAGTCAACTTTTATTAAAAAAATTAGCAAACAAGACAGGTATTAAAGCATATAATCGGTGCTTACTTCGGTCTTACCTGTTCGGCCATCAGCCGACGTGCCAAAATTATTAGCGACAGGATTGCAGTGGATTGTGGGATGGGGTGTCGATATGAAAAGCATAAATCACAAATCAAGGTTTGACCCCTTTCACGTGGCCCCCGTTGAGGCTGTCGAATAAGCCCCAAATTGTTTCATTTCACGATTGTCATAAGAATCATCTGGGATGAAAAATAGTTGACGTACATTTGATTATTAGATTTGAAATCTTGGTGGCGAGATAACTCTATGGCTAAAGTAGGAGGCACAATTGAGAAAGTCCCCTTATGATTCTACGCAACGCATATTCCGGGCACTGCCAGCTTTGTAAAGAGATGGGGCGAAGCCACGGTGCTGGGCGGGTAGCTCTTCAAATGAGACTGAAACTCGGGGTGGTTAAATGCTCGTTTGAAGTCCGCGACCGACTCCCATACGGCGTAGTTTATGAATACGCAGCTTCCGGCAATCCCCCGATGTAGTTGGGTGGAGATAAAGCCAGATTGCCTTTTCATGAAAGCAGCATCCTCCGTCCAGGCTCGGAGTAGCTGTTCTACCCCCTCGGGGGCTACATTGAATTGATTTATCAGAATAACCGGACCACCTTCTCCTTCCATTTGAGCAAAAAGTGTAACCCTGTCATCCATTTCAGTGAACTTGGGCATATCTCCTCCTTTCATGATACGGCAACGGCAAAAAACATCTGTCCCCGTTTGTCCTTCTTTTCAAATCAGGGACGAAAGGTACTCTCCGATACTGGTATTCGGAATGATTTTCTGATCCACGGATTCCGGGATCGCCCGCTTTTTCATCAGCCGGATAGCCAGGGATCCGACATAATCAACTGCAGCTTCGGCACTGTCCCACTCGTAAATCCCCTGGAAAGCCCCGGTGGCCTCATGCAAGGTCCAGATTTTTGTCCTGAATCCTGGGAAACCCACGATAAAAGGAATGGGGATGAGGGAGAGACGCTTGTTGAGGCCCGGAGACCCGCCGGTGAACTGAAAGCGAATTCTGAGGACGGCCCCCGATCCGGCTGAGCCGGCCATCTCGGTTTTGATTTCAGCTTGCCGAAAAATTATGAATTTTTCACCATCTGCCATGGTCAGGAGCCGCCCGCATAAGCTCCGGGGGAAACGCAGACGTCCGCGTAAGCCAAGGTATACCATTCTGAAGAATGTGCAGACCGGATGTGATTCCAAGAATCCACCTTTCTAATGGGGGGGAGCCCGCTAAGTTCGCAACTGTTTTTTTAACCAATCGACGATATAGGGGAAGACTTCATCCAACAGGTCAACAGTGCAGTGTTCGGCCTCAGGATAATACTTGAGCTCTTTTTCTCCCTTCGCCCAGGTCATGAAAGTATCGGCCTGGAGCTTGGGGGAAGGCATGACCTCGTCCCGTCCGGCGTGAAAGAAAAGCAGGGGGCGATCCAGGCTCGGAGCCTTGGTGATGTCCAGATCGAATCTTGTGACCGATTCGGCAAAATCATCGCACCCGGTCATGTACATGATTCCCCGCTGCCAAATGGGATTGAGTTTCCGGGCACCCTCCACTCCGCCGATCTTGGCGAACCCGCTGTTTCCGACCGTGCAGCATATTCTTCTGTCATGGGCCGCGCACAAGGGAGCCAGGTAGCCCCCCAGGCTGAAGCCTGCGGTGGCGATTCTCTTCAGGTCCAGGCCGTATTGGTTGTTGTTTTCAAACCAGTCGATGATGGTGCTGACTACTTTTTCATAATCGAGCATGAACTTTTTGCTCTTCCACATCTCCCCTTGGCCGGGACCGTCAAAGCCAAAGAAGTTCAGGCCGTTTAAAATCATTTGATTGCCGAAAAAGTGGTTTTCCGCTTCCTTGATATTGTCCATGCCGTTCACATAAATCAGAAGAGGTTGGCCGGGTCGGGAGGTCCGCCTCAGGTAGCCCGGGATGACAGTGTCCTCGAAGGGGATCTCAACCCTGATGGGCCGGGCCTCCTCCGGGTACTGATCGATGGCCCGCCGGTAGCACTGGCGTGCCTTGGCCTGGGCCTTTTCTTTCTGCTCAGGGTCGATAAAAAAAATATGCTGCCCGATGTGGTAACAGGCCACGGCCTGGTGAAAGAGGGACACGGCCGAAACCAGGTGTCCCCGTTCCAGGGCCTGGATAGCCAGATTTTCCACCTGATCCCCTTCCTTGGACCATTCGGAGCACCACTCGAACCACGTGGGGATGCGGTCCACCACCCGGTTGAGCCGTCCATAGTCCATGCCGAAGACGAAGAATCGCCCGAACCAGCGCTGGTAGACCCGGGTTTTATTGAAAATGAATCTGAAGGCGATTTTTTCCTTGAGAGTTAGTTTGGCCATCATTGTCATCTAACCTCCTTATAACATTTGATACATCCATTTTGGATATATCCACCATTTTCTAAAAAATTTTCACTTGAGGTTAATAAAGATGTTTTTCAAGAACTTTTTTAAAGCCTGCTCCTCCTTAACGCTGAACCCCTTCAGGGCGGACCGGTTGATGTCCGCAGCCAAAGGAATGAGCTTGTCCTTGATCTGCAGGCCGGCTTCGGTGAGATGGATGCCGTAGCTGCGGCGGTCGCTTTCGTTGAAACGACGAACGACCAGATTCCGCTTTTCCATACCGTCCAGGATACGGGTCATGTTGGTTTTGTCCTTGGCCAGATGTTCGGCCAGTTCGCTCGGGGTTTGGACTTCTTTTCCCCAAAGGCATACCAGAACGGCGAACTGCTCGGCAGTCACGTCGTGTCCGTGCTGCTTGAAGGTCCGGGTCAGAGAATATTTCAATTCCAGGGCGGCCAGGTTGGCCAGAAAACCGAGGGACTCTTCCAATTTGAATCCGGGTTCCACAATTTCTACCCCCTAATTAGTTGATGTATCCAATATAGCTTATGCAACTAATACTGTCAAGCCTAAATTGCTTTCGATAAAAAATATTGTAATCGAAATAAGTTTTTGTACCCATTCGCAGGGGTACGACAGACGATCCCCGGCATGGCAGCGGCATGGCATAAGATCCTTCCCGGCCGCAGGCCCGATTATCTGGCTTTGGGACACCCGACCCCAACCCAGCGCAGCCTTGTGCAGGACCAATTAGGCCTGAACCCCAATCAATCCCCGGCCCTGGACCATCGGGGATCTTCTAATAAAAGGGAATAGATTAATTCCTGCCTTGATTTGCCCCTTTTTTTAGCCTTGACCCGATTTTTTTGTTATTCTATACTTTACCCATAGAAAAGCAGCTTCCTGTCAGATGAACTCAACGATGTGGGTAAAAAAGGAGTGTACCCGTATGGCAAGTAATCTGGAAGAATTAGAATCTGAGGTCTTGAACCTTGGTCTTGAGGGGAGAGCCCAACTTGCCGAAAAGCTTATATTGAGCCTGGATGCTCCCAAAGAAGAAGAAAATTTGCATCTCTGGATCGTTGAAGCCGAAAAACGGCTGAAAGAGCTTAGGGAAGGCAAAGCCAAAGAAATTCCCGCCGAAGAAGCCTTTCGACGGTCGCTGCATGAACTTCCTTGCCGATGAAAGTGTCGATAAGCCAATTGTCGAAGCGCTTCGTAAGAAAGGTTATCTTGTTGGTTATGTGGTCGAAATGGAATCCGGGATTTCTGATGACAGGACTCTTTTCCGTCATTACCCCCATGGGGATTAGGATCAGGCATCAAATAACAGAGGAATCATAATCGGTCAAATCTTCCTAATACGTTTTTTAGGTAAATAAGTAAAAAAGTTCTAAAGAAAAAGGGAGAAAATTCATGAATATAGCAAAGGAAGAAGCCCGGAAACTAATCGACAAATTGCCTGATCAAGCAAACTGGGACGACATAATGTATGAATTCTATGTTAGAAAAAAATTGGAAGTTGCCTTAAAGGCCGCTGAAGAAGGGCGGGTTGTATCTCACGAGGAAGTTAAAAAAAGATTTTCTATATCATGATAATAGAATGGACAGAACCGGCAATAGCTGATTTGGAAGGTATTCAAGAATATATTGGAAAGGACTCGGAATATTATGCTGCACGGTTTATCGGGAGAATAACAGAAGCAGTCGAGATGCTGGTGATTTTTCCGGAAATGGGAAGAAGGGTCCCGGAAGCAGCAGAAGAAGAAAATGTCCGAGAACTTTTATTCCAAAACTATCGCATTATGTATCGTCCAGAATCTCAACGAATTTTGGTCCTTACCATTATCCATGGAACAAGAGATATTTCCCAAAAAGAACAAAAACCTTGGGAAATCATTTGATAAATGTTCTCTGGGGGCTCTGTGATCTCGAACGACCGAAGGAAGTGGGCGAGAGATAGCCTTTCTTCTTTTTGAGCTTCAGCCAGATCTTTGAGCGTTTTCCCCGGGGGCGCTCTCTTAATCCTTTTGTCTTTTCCCCCTTTGAGCTTTCAGCTTTGAGCCTTGAGCTATAATCTTTTTCCCTTGACTAATTACCCGGTTATGTTATATAAAACCCCCATCACTCTTAATCTTACAGACATTCTTCCATAAGGTCTTAAGGAGATTCATGGCCCTGATCCATATCTCAAAAGATCCATCCAAGCACATAGCCGTTATCTTTGATCAGCGACTGGTACCCAGAGTTAAAATCATTCCCGGCCGCCATCCGCAATCTATGGAAAATTTTTTTTGAGATTCATAACCGGATGGGACCTATGAAATCGAAACGCAACGTCTTGACAGAAGAAGAGATTGATCAAAAGGTGACTGCCGAGGCGGATGACGCGTCTGTCTGGGAATCCCCCTATAAGGTCCTTTTCGAGGCCAAAAACGACGATATTGACCCTAAAAATACCTGTTTCTGGGATGATAAAACCTAATAATCAATTAGTTGTCGTGGCCCGACCC
>CAZVHO010000098.1:0-20504 GCA_964627515.1 uncultured Thermodesulfobacteriota bacterium
GCCCTTTTAACTTGGGCACTTTAAGGAAAACAACTATGGATAACCGAAAAACGATCTTTATCACCGGGGCCGCCTCGGGTATCGGAAGAGAGACGGCCCTGCTTTTCGCCCGGGAAGGCTGGTTTGTGGGAATCTTTGACCGGGATGAGGAGGGGTTGTTATCCCTTAAATCCAACATCGGTGCCGATCATTGTCTTCTCAAGGTCATGGATGTGACGGATCCGAAAAGCGTGGGAAATACTATGGAGGCCTTTGCCGGGGCGACCAATGGGCGGATGGACGTCTTGTTTAATAATGCCGGGGTCCTCCGGATGGGGCCGAATGAAAACATTCCGCTGAAGAATCAACAAGAAGTCGTGGACGTCAATCTCAAAGGAGTCCTGAACTGCATCCATTATGCCCTGCCCTGTTTAAAAAACACGGCCGGCTCCCGGATCATCAACATGTCTTCGGCCTCGGCCTTTTACGGCATCCCGGAGCTGGCCGTCTATTCGGCCACCAAACACGCCTTGAGCGCCTTGACCGAGGCCCTGGACCTTGAACTGGAGCCTTACGGTCTATCGGTCTGCGATATCCAGGCCCCTTATGTCCAAACCCCCATGATCCTGGCGGCGGAGAAGAAGGCCTTCAGCGTCAACAAGAAGGGCATAAAATTAGCTCCGGATCAGATCGCCGCCGCCGTCTGGAAAGCGGCCCACCGGAAAAAACTTCATTGGAAATTAGGCGGTCCGGCCATTTATTTTTTACTTTTTTTGTTTTGGGCCTTTCCTTTTTACAAGCGGAGTCTGGTCAAATCCCTGGCCCTGTCTCCGGCCAAACCATAATACACAGAGGGAGTCTATGAAAATCCTGGTCACCGGGGCAACCGGTTATATCGGCCAAAAACTGGTGGAAGTCCTTGTCCAAAAGGACTGGGTGGAAAAGATTATCGGTACGGACATCAAGGCACCGGACCGAGCCTTTCCCAAATTTACCTTTGTCCAGCGGGATATTCGAGCGTCCCTGGATGACCTTTTTGAGAAAGAAGGTATTGATGCGGTCGTCCATACCGCTTACGTCCTGCCGCCCATCCACAACAAGTCCATGATGGAAGACATCAACAAGGGAGGGACCCGGAACGTGCTGGAAGCCTCACAGAAGGCCGGGGTCCGGCAAATTCTCTACACCAGCTCGACCACGGCCTATGGGTTTTTCCCGGACAACGATCGGCCTTTGATGGAAACCAGCCCTTTGCGAGGCAACGACGATTTCACTTACGCCAAGAACAAAAAGGAAATCGAAGGAATGATCGCCGATTTTTCAAAAAGGCATCCTGAGATTACCGTCACCGTCGTGCGACCCTGTTTCGTGGTCGGTCCTGGTTTTAAAAATCCCCTGGCCGAACATCTCCAGAAAAAATGGGTTCTACTGCCGGCCAATACCAAGCCCTGGCAGTTCGTCCATGAAGAGGACCTGATCGAGGCTATGGCCTTGCTTTTAAAGAAAAGGATCGGCGGGGTCTTTAATGTCACCGGAGACGGGACCATGACCTTTCCGGAAATGGTCGCTGCCTTGGGCAATATCATGCTGCCTCTACCCTGGTGGCTCATCTACCCGTTGAATAACCTGTCCTGGGTTCTGCGCCTGACCTTTATGACCAAATTTCCTTCGCCCCCCTTGCGTATGATGGTCAACCCCTGGATCGTCTCCGGTGAAAAACTGAAAAGGGAAACGGGCTTTGTTTTTAAATACGACAGCCGAATGGCCTTTATGGATTTTGTCAAGGCGGTAAAAAAGGGGAAATAGTTGGATCGGGGATTTTAAGCTAATCTTCAATCTTTTGCAGTTTCTTAAAAAGTCATCATCCGGTGAAGAAGGCCATGTCCCCTTTACTTCTTATACGGGCAAATCCGCTGGGGTCACTATCCTGGGCGATGAGATAGCAGGCGTAGCGGGTGAGCATGATATCGTCAATTTCATGCTTCGTACCCGAGCCGATTTTGACCATTTTGCTGACGTCAGCAGAATGGTCTGCCACCAGGTATTGACCGTCTTTGCCTATCTTTTTGAGTTCCCTGGCTTTTTCCGGATTGAGTTTTTGATAGTTATCATAAAAAACCTTGATCTCCGGGTCTCCGTTGGAACGGCTTAACAAGTTGGCAAACATCAAGCAAAGGTGGGATTTCCCGGTCCCATAGGAGCCGCTAAGGAGGTAAAACTTCTTATCATTAGGCTGGTATAGCCCCGACAGAGGCGCTCCAGTGCCTCCCTATGGGATTTGGTCCGTCGGTAACTGGCCATGCGATCGGCATTTTCCTGACTTTTTTCAAAATCACCTTTCAAATCGACAAAGTTGGCATAGCCGGTCTTGAGCTTGACGACCTCGGATATTTTTGCCATGGTCCATATTCCCTTTAGAGAATTACGCCATTTTTTTTACTAAGACTTGCTACTGGCGCGATCAACATGTCCAAAAAATATTGTTAATTCAAATTATTAAAAACAGGGTTACCGATGGAAATAACGCCAATAAAGCTCCCCTTTTTAATTTGGCGTAATTCGATCAGATAATGATTTTATCCATTTATTAATATCATCAATTATCAGTTTAAACGATTTATTATTTCTTTAGAAAATAGGGCATAGGCCACCTGGACATCATATTGGACACTGGGCGATAATAAGGGGGCGAGATCCCGTAAAAAGCCGGTGGGGTTCATTTTTTCATCCAGGTTTTTTTGAAAATCTTTTCTTGTGATACGATGTCCTTCGGTTTGCAGGTAATGCTTGAATAGTTCCACTATCTTTATCGAATCGGCCTTCCCCTTGGTCAAGCCCAGCCAGAGATCAAACAGGTCCCTCCCTTTCCGCCTCTGATACAGTGCCCTTACTTTGGTGCAAAGCAATTCTTCCAGAGAGAATGTGGGGATGTTACAGGTCCCATTGAACCAACGAGTCTGGACACTGAAAGGTTTCTTTTTTATTCCCATAACAGCAAAATGTTCCCGGGTATTGATTTCAATTTTTAGGCGCATGAGAATTACAGGAGGACCTTCCGAATCCACTCGATAGGTTAAGGTGAAGCCCCCTTCTGCTTGTTTCCGCCGTGGTTCTCCCAGAAAAGTATTTAGAACCCCTTGCAGGGCATCCGATAAAGGACCGATGGGTCCGGAGGATATTTGCACCAGATCAATATCTTCAGAGTAGCGACGGGCGGGATTCAAATAGAGTTTGTGCAAGGCAGTCCCTCCCCGAAAGGCGGTTCCCTTGGCAATCGCCTTGTCCTGAAATATGGCTACTAATGCCCGGCTTATAATAAGATCCTGCTCCACCTGGGCATCGGATATCCAGGGCGCAAAACGTCGCCACCCCACAATATCGGCTTTGGGGATCACAATTCATTCTCCAGAACGGTATTGATCAAGACATTCCATCGGTTTTTTTCTTTTGCCCTTTGAGCAGATAAGGATGGGTCCAGTAATGTCGGCATTGTTTTTCTATTCTTTACCCATTGATATATGGGTTCCAGTTTTGTATTTTCATATCCGGCTTTTTCCAGCAAAAACCCTAAACGCTGGGCATAGGCTATTTTGCCATCTGCACCAATGGCCTCTAATAGACCAGCCGGTTTTAATTTTTCCCCTAACTCCTGCAAAACTGTATAAACCCGGTCAATCCCCCCAATGGCTCGGGCATATCGAATCAGATCAATGGCCGTGGCTTCAGGGGAGGAGATATGCATAAACCCGGTCTGGACCTTTACCGTATTCGTCGGGGTAGCCGCAAAATGGGTCTTATGGAAAAAATGGACGGTAAGGTTTTTTGCTTTTATGGTTCTTAATGGGTGGGGTGTTACAACCTGAAACTCCATGGGTTGCTGGTGAGCGGCTCCATGAATAGCCGCGGCGGTTAACAAGCCCACATAATAGGGCTGTCCTATATGATTCATCAAGTCAGCAATAAACCAATCAGCGGGCAAGACCCGGGTCGGACTGTATTCAAGGGGAATAATGATATAAAACCCGCCAAGGATCCTTTGGATTCGTCCTTTTTTCTGCAACCTGGAGGCTGCCATTTTAAAGGCGGCATCACTTAATTTAAGGGTTTGAATCGCATCTTCCCGTATAAAAAAATAAAGTCCACTGGTTTGGCGGGAATCAATCCATTTGGGTAGGTTGGCAGGAAGGGAAACTTTGGTTTTTAGAGGCAAGGAGACTCTCCTCATAATGTTAATTTTCGCAAATAGTAACGCAATCAGTTACCTTTTGCAAACAATAAATATGGCCATCCTTATATCCAAAAGCTATAAGATCAAAGCTATCCGATCGTATTCCTCCAGGCATTTACGTTTGGACATGAATTCCCCGAAGGCCTGCTCTTCCTTGCGTTTCAGCACTGGGAAGGTATCCAAGATATAGGCAAAATCATCCCGGCTCAGCCCGTATAAGTGGGCCACATAGGCGTCTATCTCGGCCCGCAGTTGAGCCCGGTCGCCCATATCTCCCAATTACTTCCCCACTTCCCAATCCCCGCCCCTGGCCGGACCGATGCGTTTCAGAACGCCATCCATTTTCAATTTCTTCAGGTTTCACTCAACCCCCTTCCTGGTCAATCCCGTTACCTCTGCGAGTTCCATCGTATTAACGCCCGGAGAAGCCATGATGGGGCGCAGGGTTTTTACCCTAGTTTTAGCCTTCATGGCTTTGCTGCATAGCAGTACATTTGCGGAATGTATGTCCCTGCACCTGAAAATCGGGTCCTGGCAACTCAGTTTTTTCATGACGTTTATCTTGGGGTTCATTTTGCTACGGGAATCGGCTCATATTCGGTTCGTGCTGAAACAACAACACTAAAAAATATCCTTATAACACGAAGTTATAAATCCCTCTAATCGGCTCACTTGATGGCCCGATTATGATCCGATTAGGCTGTAGACCGTACTTCTGCCGGCTCGGGGTATAACGAGAACTCCCTCGTTAACCAGTTGGGCCAGGTCCCTCTTGGCCATTTGTTGAGAAACCCCCAGTTGTTTTGCATAGTCTCAGCGTGATATCTGCCCCTGTTTCCTGATGTATTCGATAGCCTCCCGATGTCTTTGGCCAAGCTTGCTTTGACTCCTGATCTTACCAGCGGTCCCACTGGATGTAAAAATTGCCCGAAAATTATGGCCTTGCGTTTCGAAGCAGGGTTCGGGCAAATGCTGGGCTTTACAGTCGTCCAAGATACGCTGGATACCTGTGCCGAATTATTCGATGTACTTAATGAGGAAGAAAGCGTTGGCAATAAGTTTGTTTCTCGGTTTTGACTCATGAGGACGGCGAAGATCCTCGACGGTCATGCCCTCCGGCAACTCTCCCGGATTCCAGATCTCCAGCCGGTCATCAAAAATTCTGATTGCACATTGGCCGAGCTGGCGTAATCCAGATGACAGATGGCGTTGACGACAGCCTCGCGCAAGCCTTCGAGGGGATACTCCCATTTCTCCTCACGCTTGAGCCCTTTGATCTCCGCCCCCAGCCGGAGGCCGGACCAAGTCAGGGGAGTTTAATTCTTGGTTATTTCAAAGTCATGTTGAGGTGCCCTGCATCCCGACATGAGGGGAAGCGAAAATTTAAGTCCCCCTCCCCTTGGTCAGGGATCGGGATTTTTAAGGTTGCACACTTAAGACATTTCCAGTATAAAACTCTTCGCTTCATTTCATTGTCATAATAATACACGGAAAGAACCGACATGCTCACCTTGAAAGAACTGATCAAAGAAGCCCCGGTCCATGAACGAAAGCTGGAAATCCATACCTATCCTCTGGAAGATGGCCGGGTGATTGTAGAAGGCTGGCTTCGGGATGAACGGCTGGTATTCGGCTACCACCGCGACGGCAGTCCCCGTCCGCCGGGGGTGGTCCATTGGATGGGCGTTCGTTTGCTGATCGGTGACCGGTCCCTTACCATTCTCGAGGCGGAAGCGGAAATGCCAACGGTCCCCCACGCATTATGTCCTACCGTAGCGGACTCGGTGAAAAAACTTATCGGCCTGACCATCGTCTCAGGATTCAGCAATCAGGTACGTAAAAAGCTGGGTGGGGTTGAAGGGTGCAGCCATATGATGCACCTGGTCCTGGCCATGGGACCGGCCGCCTTGCACGGCTATTGGGCCGCCCAAAGCCGGGAGCCCTATCCGGTCCCCCGTTCCTTCGAAGAGATCCCCGGTCTCCCTTATCTGATCAATAGTTGTCAATTATGGAAAAAAGACGGTCCGTTGATTCAGGAGATCCGGGAAAAATTTCGCAATCAGGACGACTGATAGAGTTGATGGTCTCATAAAACTCGTCATTCCCGACTCCGGCCCGTTGGGGTCCTACGCCCCGGAGGGCGCAGGAGGGAAGCCAGGCCAGGCCTGACTGATTAATCCCTCCAAGGGCGGGACCCGCTTTCACGAGACTGAAGGGGGGTTACCGCCCATCGTTAATAAGGAAAATAAACCAGGGCCTTTTCTCCCAGGATCATTTCAATGGAGAGGCGCAGGGAATGGAGTTTTTGTTCTTCTGGGGGGGAGTATCGGAGGACCTTTTTACCTACCAAAAGCTTCAAAGCATAGCGGCTGATGTTAATCCCGTCACGGACCGTATAGCGTTCGTGGGCTTGATGGGCCGTTTGTAAAAAGTGGACCACATATTGAAGGATATCTTCCGATGCAAAGGGGAGGTTTCGTTTCAGGATCAGGTGTTCTTCTTCCGGTTCAGGGAAATCGATAAAAATCTGGGGCTGGAGCCGGGAATGGATATACTCCGGCAGTTCAAAGGTGCTGGCATCATCGTTCATGGTGGCACAGAAACGGAATTCCGGATGGGCCGGGATCTTGATGCCGGTAACTACGGACTCCACGTAGCGACGGTTGTCGAGTAAAGGGGCCAGGGAGGCCCAGCTCTTTTCGCTCATCCGGTTGCCTTCATCCAGGATCAGGACCCCGCCGCGAATCATGGCCGTCACCAGGGAGCTGGCCATATAATGGATCTTCCCCTGGTCGGCGATGACCGGGGTGACGATCAGGTCTTCCGGCCGGGTATCCATGGTGGCCTGATAGAAATAGACCTCCCGCCCCAACCTCCGGGCCGCTGCATAGGCCAGAGTGGTTTTGCCGACTCCGGGTTTCCCGATCAAGCGGGGGTTCAAGGGCAGGTCTGTTTCTTCCACCACCAGCCAGGCCGCCAGGACCTGGTCGATCAGATCCCGCTGACCCACCCAATCCAGGGGCAGGTCGTCCGGGTGACTCATATAAAGGGTGACCCCATCAATAATTACGGTTTCCATAAAAAGCAGGCTACCATAGTTTCCGGTTTCTTTCAACCAGAAGCTAGAAAGGGGGACTGGGAAGTTCCTCGCTGGCTCGGGCCGGTTACGTCCAATAAGCCCTACGTCGTGGTGTTTCAATCCTCAGCGGACTTTGGGGTCCGAGTCTTTCGAAAATTTGCATGGTGATTTTAGTCCTCTTGATAAAACAAATTTTTGGCTTTATCGACGAATTTCTTTATCTCAGGCACTTTGTTTTTAACCGTAACAATATTTTGCCAGTTCACCTTTAAATATTGGTGGACCATCTCGTTCCGATGTTTTACGAGGGGTGCCACCTTCAAAACAGTCTCTCCCAAAAATTCGTAACAAGCCAGTATGGTGTCCTTATAGGTATCCGGTATCGTCCGTTTATTTTTTCTTAAACATTCTTCGGCAATATCCACCAGGCAGAGGATCAAATCATTAATGGTCTTATCGAGGATACTCCTTATGTCTCTATCGGCAAAGTATAAGTCTTTATCCACTTTCCCTAATTTTGAAAGAAAATACGGGATGGTATCCTCAATAAAACCCAAAAGCCTTTCAATACGGTCCAATGGAAATCTCCCTTCTATTTCTTATCCCCTCACATTCATGGAGGATCTTATGGTTGAGTGCATAAAGGGTCTCCATATCCGGTTCTACCAGGTGTTCCCCTTTTAGGGCTTCCTGAACCACAAAAGGGGATTCATCTTCCTCATCCAGCCGCAGGATAGAAATCTCTGCTTCCATGGACATCAAAATTTTATCCACAATTTCTATCTGTTGGCTTTCATCCTGAGGAGTCAGGTAAATCGCAAGGTCAATATCCGAACGGGCGTGGCTGTCCCCTCGATGATAGGAGCCATAAAGGAGCGCTATCAGGATTTTTCCCTCCCTCCGCAAATCTTGCAGAACATTCTTGAGCAGATCCAGTGATTCCTTATTCTTCATAATCTCACTTCCTTTTCCCCCAAGATCCATCGGACTTCTTAGGAACCGGGGATGTTGCCAGCTAAACACGTTCCAAATGCCTTTTCACAACTTCCCAAATATCTTTAAAATTCCTGTAATATCTCGCAAATGTTTCTCGGCGGCGCCATTACGGCCCGGATGGCCTCAAAGACGACCTTGAATAGGGTATCGTATTTTTCCATTTTGTTGAGTTTTCGAGCCAGATCGACATGGGTCGCCAAAGTTTCTCGCCCATTTGATATCCCAAAGCAACTCCAGCCCCGAAAAACAAAAACCCCACTCCTCGGCAGGGAATGGGGTTTTCCGGTCATCCTTTAACCATACGATATCCCTTTATAGGTAAATAGAGGTTAATAAGATTTGGAATATTCTGACAAGATTATTACCAGATCAGCCTTAAAAAATCAATAATTCTTTAAAATCCGGTCTCCTTCGGCAAAACTACTTTTTAGGAATCAGGGAAGCATAATGTAATAGCAGGGCCTCTCAGTCGAGCAGGTTTCCCGGCTCGCCTGAGAGACGGCGTTGGGTTAACGATGACAGGCAAAAACCTATTGGGGTTTTTCTTCTATCCCGTATTTTGATTTCAAGAATTGTTCGCCCGTGGTCGGGTAAAGGGCATAGATCAGCAGATCAAAATCATCTTTGGCCAGGGTCCCTATTTTCTGTCTGGCCTCTTCCAGTTCCGGGTCCAGATAATCGGCGGCCCGGCCGGTGACCGGGGTCTGGCCCCGTTTATAGTTCTTAAGGACTATTTTCTGGATCTCGGGATCGATAGGGGTCGGGGTTTTTCCATAAAGTCCATAGACCATATCCTTGACCTGATTGGTAATCATTTTGTATTTGCCGAAAAGGACATTCATGACCGCCTGGACGCCGACGATCTGGGAGGTCGGGGTGACCAGGGGCGGTGTGCCCAATTCCTTGCGGGTGATGGGGATCTCGGCATAGACTTCATTCAGGCGGTGCAGGGCCTTGGCCTCTTTGAGCTGGCTGATCAGATTGGAGATCATCCCGCCCGGTACCTGATGGACCAAGACGGCCGTGTCGATGACCGACATCCGGTTGGTGGCCAGGAAATTTCCGTATTTGGGGGCAATCGTTTCCAGGTATTCCCCCATTTCCAGGAGGGCATTCAGGCTCAGCCCCGGATCACGGGAGGTCCCCCTCAAAGTGGCCACAATGGGCTCGATAGCCGGCTGTGAAGTCCGCAGGGCAAAAGGGGCCAGACAGGTGTCGATAATATCCACCCCGGCTTCAATGGCCTTCAAGTAGGTCATGGAGGCCATGCCGCTGGTATAATGGGTATGGAGATGGATCGGGATTTTGATATTTTTCTTCAGTTCCTGGATCAACCAGGCCATGTCATAAGGGGCCATGATCCCGGCCATGTCTTTAATACACAGGGTATCGGCCCCCATGTTTTCCAACTCCTTGGCCTTGGTGATATAATATTCCATGTTAAAAACCGGGCCTCCCAGGGACCTTTCGGTTAAGGAATAACAAATAGCAGCCTGAAAATGTTTTCCATTGGCCTTGATCCTTTCCACGCAGGTTTCAAAATTGCGGAAGTCATTTAAGGCATCAAAGACCCGGAAGACGTCCATCCCGGCTTCACAGGACTTGTCCACAAAAAGCCGGCAGACATCGTCGGCATAATTGCGGTAGCCCACCAGGTTCTGGCCCCGCAGGAGCATGGTTAAGGGGGTCTTTTTAATATACTTCTTTAGTGTCTTCAGCCTGTCAAAGGGGTCCTCCCCCAGGAAACGGTGCGTGGTATCAAAAGTCGCTCCGCCCCAGACCTCCATGGCCCAGAAGCCCATTTCGTCCATCTTCTCGGCAATGGGCAGCATATCTTCGGTCCGCATCCGGGTGGCCAGTAAGGATTGATGGCCGTCTCGAAAGGTATTGTCCTGAACCTTAATGGGATTTTTAGGACCATCCAAAATAACATCCTTCATAGATATCCTCCTTGATTATAATGACGATAGAATGGGATCTTTATTAATGCGTTTCAGGCACGAGAGTCTCCCTCAAAATGGCTTTCCTCCGGTAAAGAGAATCGGCCGGTTTAAGGGGGCCGGTGAAGACACCATTATTAAAATCCAACGGGATCATATAACGAATATAAAAAAAGTCAAAGAGAAAACCACTTTTGCCCCCTTTCACTTTTGACAACTGGGCCGAAAAGACTATCCAAAGATATTTGAAATTTTTCTGTTACTTGTTTCTTGTTTCTCGATACTCATTTTAACGAGCAACCAGCAACGAGTAACAAACTGCCGTAACCCGTAACAGGAGTTTCTTTTTGTTTGCCAATTTTTTTCGTTAGGGTTATATTCGAATTTTCTTACAATTTCTTTTGGTTAACTTAATAAAAAACAAGAGGGCCTTTTGATGGAAGGTCCGGGGAGGGAAAACCAAAATGGGGCGGATACTATATGCCAAAAAATGAAACCCTATTTGCAATGCTTAAAGGGCTTTTCCTCTCCCTGCGCCCCAAACAGTGGATCAAGAACGGGGCCTTGTTCGCCCCCTTACTCTTTTCCCAAAACTTGTTCAATCGGCCATTATTTCTTAAAACCCTGGAGGCCTTCGGCCTTTTTTGTCTGCTGGCCGGTTCGGTCTATATCATCAATGACCTGAAGGATCTTAAAGAAGACCGCCTCCATCCGACGAAACGGAACCGCCCGCTGGCTTCAGGCAGAATCCGGCCGGCCGTGGCCCTGATATTCGCCGTCGTGATCATGGCAGTCAGCTTCATAGGGGGCTGGGCCATCTCCCTTCCGTTCCTGGGAATTCTGGGGGCCTATCTCCTCCTCCAAATCATCTATACTTTTTCCCTTAAGAATCAGGTCATCCTGGATATCTTTTCCATTGCCGCCGGATTTGTCCTGCGGGTGGTGGCCGGGGGGTTGGCCATCGGGGTTCAATTATCCCCCTGGCTTTTTATTTGTACCACCCTCCTTTCCTTATTTTTGGCCATGGCCAAAAGGCGACATGAGTTGGTCTTGCTCAAGGAAGATGCCACCGAACACCGGCAAATCCTGAAAGAATACTCCCCCTATCTCCTGGATCAGATGATGGGGGTGGTAACGGCTACAACGGTCATGAGTTATGCCCTTTACACCATCTCAGAAGAAACTATCGCCAAGTTCCACACCGCTAATCTGATTTTTACCTTGCCTTTTGTACTCTATGGGATTTTCCGCTATCTTTATCTGGTCCATCAAAAAGTGGAGGGCGGCCGTCCCGAGGAGATCCTTTTAACCGATCGGCCGCTTCTTTTGACCATCCTGGGTTGGACTATTACCGTCTTATTGGTGCTCTATCTTTGAAAAAATGGCCGATCCGCAGTTTTCAATCCTCTCTAAACGCTTTTTCCTTTTTTTAGGCCTCGGGGTTGGGGTATTCTTAGGTCTTTCCTTTTATGGAAACTGGGGGGCGGTCAGCGGGGCCTTCAAACAATTTTCCTATTGGACCCTGCCCCTGATTTTGGCCCTGGCCTTTATGAATTATCTAAGCCGCTTCTGGCGCTGGGAGTTGTACCTGAAACAGGTGAAAATCCCGTTACCCCGGAAAGAAAGCTTTTATATCTTTATGAGCGGGTTGGTCATGACGGTAACCCCCGGGAAAATGGGCGAACTATTGAAGTCCTATCTTCTTAAGGAAAGCCGGCAGGTGCCCCTGTCCCTTTCCGGTCCTATTGTCCTGGCCGAACGATTTACCGATCTATTGGCCGTCTATCTCCTGACCCTCTTGGGCTGTATCTCCTTTGCCTACGGGGCCGGGATTTTAATCCTGGGGTTGGTGGTCCTTTTAGCGGGTTTGCTTCCTTTTATATTTCCCGAATTATTCCAGGGGCTGCTCGGATTAGCAAAAAGGTTCTCCTGGGGGCAACGATTCGAACGCCCCTTATCGGAAGCCTTTTATACCCTCCATGACCTCATGGGTCTTCGCCTCCTCTTGCTGGCCTCTATACTGGGGATGGGGGCCTGGTTTTTTGAATGTCTGGCCTTTCAGATGGTCTTTAAAGGCCTGGGGGTGGAGGTGCCTTTGGTCAAGGCGGTTTTCATTTACGCCTTTTCGACCCTGGCCGGGGCCTTGAGCATGCTGCCGGGCGGGATCGGGGCGGCCGAAGGCAGTATGACCAGTCTCCTGGTCCTGATTCAGTTGCCGAAGGCCCTGGCCACCACAGCCACCATTATTATCCGGGTCTGCACCATCTGGTTTGCCGTCTTATTGGGGTATGGTTTTCTTAAATTGTATCAAAAGCAGAAAAGACTATGAACATTGACCTGGTAAGAAAAATCGATTTTTGGGCCGGTATCCCGGCCTGCTGGTTTTTGACCCTGGCGGGTTTCTTTATAAGACCCTTTAAAAAGAAACTGGTCGGCCCTCCGCGAAAATTCCTTTTTATGGAGCTTTCGGAGATGGGAAGCGCCATCCTGGCCTATCCGTCCATGAAAGCCCTTAAGAGGCAATATCCCTCAGCCGAACTTTATTTCCTGATCTTTGAAAAAAACCGGGCCAGTGTGGACATCCTGAACATCATTCCCAGGGAAAATGTCCTGGTTATCCGGGAAAAATCCCTGTCTTCTTTTCTGACCGATGTCTTTAAGGTTATAATCAGGATGCGTAGAGAGAAGATCGATTGTGTTTTCGATCTGGAGTTGTTCACCCGGGTAACGGCCATATTAACTTTTTTAAGCCAGGCCCCCATCAGGGTGGGTTTCCATAAATTTCGCATGGAAGGCCTTTATCGGGGCAATCTCCATACCCATAAGATCCAGTATAATTATCAGCAGCATATCAGCAAGTCCTTTATGTCCTTTCTTCAGGTCTTGAAATACCCCGGCAAAGACTGGCCGGCCATGGATGAAGCCATCCCGGATCAAGCCATAGAAAGGGCGGTTTATCCGGCCACGGGAAAAGGCCGGGAGGGCCTGAGGACAAAATTAAAAGGCCTTTTCCCCGGGCTCGACGAAGGGCACAAACTGATTATTTTCAATCCCAGCGCCGGTGAAATACCCATACGGGCCTGGCCGGTGGAAAAATACATTGAATTAGGGAAACGGATTTTAGCCGATCCCCGGAATGTGATCATTTTGATGGGGGCCGGAGCGGACGTAGAGACGACTGAGCAGGTTCATCAGGCATTAAACCAGGAGCGTTGTATCCAGTTCACCGGCCGGACCACCTTCCCGGAATTGATGGACCTGTTCAGCATTTCCGATATATTGATCACTAATGACAGCGGCCCGGCCCATTTTGCCTCTATGACGCCCATCCGGAACTTTATCTTTTTCGGGCCCGAGACTCCAAGACTGTATGGCCCCTTAGGGGAAAATAGCCGGGTCCTTTATTCCGATTTTCCCTGTTCCCCCTGCCTGACGGCTTACAACCATCGGAATACGCCCTGCCGGGACAACAAATGTTTGCAGGGTATCACGGTGGATGAGGTCTATGATCAGGTTTTAAGAAATTTATAGGTATTTTATTCAAATTCATAATTATGTTGTTCAGGCTATGTCATTCTTTCAAGTTGTAGTTCCTCCTTTAGATCAACTGCTTACTTATGAAATCCCTGAGGACCTGACTTCAGAACCACAAATCGGCCAGCGGGTTCTGGTGCCCTTGAGAAAAAAATGGGTGACCGGTTATTTGTGGGAGGAAACCGGGCCACCGGAAGCAGGGCCGGAGATCAAGGCTGTTTCGGAGATCCTGGACCCGAGCCCCATTTTTTCAGAGGACATGCGGCCTTTTTTTCTCTGGATCGCCCGGTATTATCTTTACCCTCTGGGACAGGTCTTGAAGGCGGCCCTGCCTCCCGGTCTATCGGTATCCAGTTATCAGAGCGTTGAAATAACACCCCATGGAATATCGGTCTTACAGGAAGGCCGTCTCCCTGAAAATGAAAGAAAAATCCTTCAATCCGTCTTTTCGAAAGGCCAATCCTTATCCCGATTCCTGCCGGAAGAGAAATCGTCCCTCCCCGGCCTGGAAGCCCTGGGTTTTATTCAACAAACCACCCTGTTGAAAAAAGAGTCCGCCCGTCCTAAAAAAGAAAAATGGATCTATCCAGGGGCCTGTTTTCAAAGAGACCTTTTTCCCGAAAAAGATCAGCCCCTTTTCGACCTTCTGTCGGCGTGTTCCTGCCGGTCCTTAAAAGATCTGCGGGTCCAAATCCCCTTATCCCCCCAGCGTCTGGCCACGCTTAAGCGCAAAGGGTTGATTGAAATCCGGGAGCACGTCTGCTGGCGGGATCCCTTTGGGGAAATCCTGGCCGTAGAAAACGGCCCTCTTGAATTGACCGGTGAACAGGCACAGGCATTAAACCGGATAAAAGAGGGGCTTAGGTCCGGGTCCTACCAGACCCTCCTGCTTCACGGGATTACCGGATCGGGAAAGACGGAAGTCTATCTGAGGGCCGCGGCTGAAGCCTTACAACAAGGGCGGCAGGTCTTGATCATGGTTCCAGAAATTGGTCTGATCCCCCAGATGGAGGGCCGATTCCGCCTGCAGTTCGGAGAAAAAATCGCCCTCCTGCACAGTGGTTTGAACCCGGGGGAACGCCTGGACCAATGGCGTCGACTGCAATCAGGATCGGCCATGATCGCCATAGGCACCCGTTCGGCCATCTTTGCCCCTTTGAAGGCCTTGGGTCTGATTGTTGTGGATGAAGAACACGATCCTTCCTATAAACAGACCGATTCCCTGCGCTATAATGCCCGTGATCTGGCCTTGGTCCGGGGGCAAATGACCCAGGCGGTGGTCGTCCTTGGATCAGCCACCCCTTCCATTTCAACACTGTATCTGCGGCGTCAAAAAAAAATCGGCTACCTGGGGATCCATAAGCGGGTTCAGGAACAGAAGTTACCGGAAATACACCTGATCGATCTGAAGAAGTTCCGCCAGGGGCGCCGGATTCCCCTTTTTTCTCCTCCCCTACAAGAAGCCATAGCCCGAAACCTGGATCAAGGAAAGCAGACCCTCCTTTTCCTGAACCGCCGGGGATTTGATACCCTGATCTTATGCACCTTGTGCGGTGCGGCTGTTAAATGCCGCAATTGTTCCCTGACCCTGACCTATCATGCCAGGGAAGGCCGACTCCAATGCCATACCTGTGGCTATCACCTTCCCCTGCCGGAGCGTTGTCCTGAATGCCATCAGGCGGGGATCAAGGCCCTGGGCATGGGGACGGAAAAGGTCGAGCAGGAACTGCGCGCCCTTTTCCCGACGGCAGCCATCGACCGGATGGACCGGGATACGGTAACCCGGAAAAAATCCCATTTCGAAATCCTTAAAAAGCTCAGGGATGAAAAAACTGATATCCTGATCGGGACCCAAATGATCACCAAGGGCCACGATTTCCCCCAGGTGACCTTGATCGGGGTCCTTTGTGCGGACCTTTCTCTGAACTGGCCGGATTTCCGGGGCGGGGAAAGGACTTTTCAACTTTTGGCCCAGGTGGCCGGCCGGGCCGGCAGGGGGACCCATCCGGGGCAGGTCTTTATCCAGACCTATAACCCTGACCATTATATTTTTAAATATGTCTGTCTCCATGACTATATAGGTTTCTATAACCAGGAAGTCCATTTTCGCCGGGCCTTGAAATACCCGCCCTTTTCCCGATTAATCAACGTCCTTTTCCAGGGAAACGTTGAAGCCCGGGTGATTGAGACGGCAGGGAAAACACAACGACTTTTAATGCAGGCCATTAAGAAAAACCATTGGGAGCCTTTCCTGGAATTGTTGGGACCGGTCTCTGCCCCCATTGCCAAAATCAAAGGACGGTATCGCTGGCAGATGCTGTTAAAAGGAGAGAACAGCCGGATCCTGCATCAGGCGGCAATGATGATACGGCAGGCGGAAAAAGACATTTCCCAGGGCAAGGGGGTCCAGATTATCCTGGATATGGACCCGGTGGATATGCTATAATTCAGGGCTCAGGCAAAAAACCGTCGTTCGTTGAACCCACTGAACCTTAAACCTATTTTCATGCTTCATGGTGACAATGGGTCATGAGGGTTTAGTTCGAAAATAGAATTTTTTGGCACGGGTCAGGCATAGCCTGACACACGGATTTCACGGATAATCCCTTTTCTTGAGACCAGCTTCCGCCGAAGGTGGATGATGGGCATCCCTCAATCCGGTTTTTACGGGATTGAGGGATATCCCCTGGTCTTAACCGTGTAATCCGTGAAATCCGTGCCAAAAAATGTCTTTGATCCTTCCATTTTCATACTTCGTGGTGACCTAAGGGTCATGAGGGCTTAGTACGAAAAACGAAAACCAGATTACTGGATTCTGAATACTTTCTTTTATTATGGCTGTTTTAGAAATTTGCAAATACCCTGATCCTGTCCTGCTCAAAAAAGCCGAGCCCATTAAGGACATCGATCCCTCATTACAAAAGCTGATCGAATGTATGATCGAGACCATGTATCTGGCCCCGGGGATCGGACTGGCCGCCAATCAGGTGGGAAGACCGATCCGGCTGATTGTCTTTGATGTAACCCCCAAGGATCAGGACCGGAAGCCGACGGTTCTGATCAATCCTGAAATCATCGAATCCGAAGGGGAGCAGATCATGGAAGAGGGCTGTCTGAGTGTGCCGGAGTATTTTTCGGATGTCAAAAGGAGTGCCAAAGTTAGAGTGCGCGGGCTGGATACCAAAGGGAAACCGTTGGAAATCTGTGGGGAAGGGATCTTGGCCACGGTCCTCCAGCATGAAATCGACCATCTGGATGGAATCCTCTTTATCGATCATATCAGTGCCCTGAAGAGGACCCTTTATAAAAAAAGGGTTCAAAAGAAGCTGAAGAAAGAAAAAGAAGAGGAATAAAAAAAAGACCGCTTCGCTTAAGGAGCGCTTTCGCTCAAGGGAAGAGGCTCAAGGCAATTGTATGTACCTCAGGGAACGGCTCTTTAAATTCCGCTGACGGCGGAACGGTCCTTTAACCCTAAGGCAACATCCACCATCGGATCCTGCACATTGAATCCAACTTCTTTCACGGTCACCCATTCGCCCTATCCCCGTCTCATCTTTATGGGCACCCCCGACTTTGCCCTGCCCTCTTTAAAAGCCCTGATGGAATCCGGAGAAGAAGTGTTCTCCGTTTATACCCAGCCGGACCGGCCCAAAGGGCGGGGCCGAAAGCTCGCCCCCTCACCGGTGAAAGAGGCGGCCTTAGCCTTCCAACTGCCGGTCTTTCAACCGGCCTCCTTTAAAGAGTCCCCGGCCGTCGATCAATTGGCCGAACTAAAACCGGATCTCTTGATTGTGGTCGCTTACGGCCTTATCCTTCCGCAAAAGGTCCTCGACATTCCCACCTGGGGGGCCGTTAATGTCCATGCCTCACTCCTTCCTATGTATCGGGGAGCAGCCCCCATCCAACGGGCCATTATCAACGGGGAAAAGGAAACCGGCGTAACGACCATGCGTCTGGATGCCGGAATGGATACCGGGGATATCCTGCTTATGGAATCGGAGCCTGTTCTGGAGACCGACACGGCCCAGAGCCTTCATGACCGTTTATCGGTTTTGGGGGGACGTCTGCTTCTTCAAACCCTGGACCGCCTGCGTCAAGGCACACTCCTTCCCCAACCCCAGGACCCTTCATTAGCTAATTACGCCCCGCCGCTAAAAAAAGGAGAGGGCGAGATCCGCTGGGATTTATCGGCTGTGGAGATCGACCGCTGGATACGGGGTTTATCCCCCTGGCCGGGGGCTTTCACTTTTTTCCAGGGAAAACGGCTCATCATCCACCGGGCCGGGCCTGATTATCCGGAAATCACCGGGGCCCCCGGGACGGTTAATTCTTTGGAAAAGGGCGGAATCCGGATCCAGACCGGCCAAGGCATACTGACCATTTTCGAAGCCCAGTTGGAAGGACATCGCCGTATGTCCTCTGAGGAATTGCTCCGGGGTGTTTCGCTTAAGATCGGCGATCACTTGGGACGCCCATGACCAATGCCCGGGCCATGGCCCTTCAAGTCTTACTAACCTGGCAGCGCACCGGGACCTACCCGGACCAGCTTTTAAGGGACGTTTTGGAGAAAAATCCTTTAGGCAAACCTGCGGACCGGGCTTTGTTGTACCAATTGGTTTTTGGAGTCCTGCGCTGGCAGGGCAAGCTGGATTGGGTTCTTCAACAATTTTCTCAGAGGCCATTAGAAAAGCTTTCCGTAAAAACCCTCTTTATCTTAAGGCTGGGGGCCTTTCAACTCCTTTTCCTTTCCCGAATACCGGTTTCTGCGGCCGTCAACGAATCGGTGAAGCTGGCCAAATCCGGCCGAACCCCTTGGGCCGCCGGCTTCATCAATGCGGTCTTGCGTTCCCTGGATCGGGGGAAAGAGGGCCTCTCCTTCCCTTCCAAAGAAGATCCTCTTGCCTATTTGGCGGTAAACCATTCCCACCCATCTTGGCTGGTCAAAAAGTGGCTTGAGTCCTGGGGTTTTGAAAAGACCGAGGCCTTATGCCAATATAATAACCAGATCCCACCTCTGACTTTGCGGGTCAATACCCTGAAAACCGATGGACAGCAACTTATCGAAAGGCTCCAAACCGCGGTCCAACGGGCAGTCCCGGCCACCTTTTCTCCGGTCGGGATTCAGGTGGGGGAACCGGATCGGCCATTGGTCCAAGACGCGTTGTTTCAACAAGGGTGGTTTCAGATTCAAGACGAGGCCTCTCAACTGATCGCCCCGATCCTTGATCCGCAGCCGGGGGAAAAGATTTTAGACCTCTGTGCCGGGGCCGGGGGGAAGGCCGGACATCTGGCCCAATTGATGAAAAATCAGGGAAAGATAACGGCGGTCGATCTTCATCCGAAAAAAATAAAGGACTTGCAGGGAAACGCCAGGAGACTGGGGATCACCATCATTGAGGGGCAGGTGGGTGATGCCTTGAAGGAGACCCTCTTCCCCAAAAAACCCGAACTTTTTGACGGGATCTTGATCGACGCCCCCTGTTCCGGCTGGGGGGTCATCAGCCGGAATCCGGACCTCAAGTGGCGACTCAAGCCGGAAGACAGCCCCCGGTTGTCCCGGATGCAAAACAAGTTCTTGCAAAATGCAGCCGGATGGCTAAAATCAGAGGGGGTTTTGGTCTATGTGACCTGTACCCTGAGCCGGGATGAAAACCAGGGGATTATCGAGAAATTTATTGACCAACACCCGGAATTTGTGGTGGAGGATGCTTCGCCTTTCCTGCCAGAACCGGCCCGGAAGCTGGTCGATGATGACGGCTTCTATCAGACCTGGCCCCCGGTCCATGAAATGGACGGTTTCTTCGCCGCCAGATTGAGAAAGAAATGACGGGTTGGATTCTGAATAATCGGGAAGATTGTATCTGTTTAGCTTTTTGAAATTCAAAATCTTTTTTAGACAGGATTTACTGGATTACCTGGATTTTGTGGCTTTCCGGAAGAAAGGCACAAACCTAATGTCCTGCGGACAGAAGTCTTAGTCTCCGCTGGAAGCGGATCGAGGTTGTTCAAGGTCCCCCGGACCCTGAGCAAAATACATGTAAATCCTGTCAATCCTGTCAGACAATTTTTTTTGTGAGGTGATTATGAAATACATTGCACCATCAATACTATCGTCGGATTTCGGCCGACTCAAAGAAGAGGTCCAGGCCGTGGAAGCGGCCGGGGCCGATTATATCCATATCGATGTCATGGACGGCCATTTCGTGCCCAATATCACCATCGGCCCGGTGGTAGTGGAAGCCGTGCGCAAGGTAACCAAGCTTCCCCTGGATGTTCATCTGATGATCGAAAACCCGGACCGCTATATCCCGGACTTTGCCAAGGCCGGGGCGGATATCCTCTCCGTTCACTTCGAGGTTTGCCCCCACCTCCATCGCACAGTCTCCCTGATCCGGGAACATTCGGTTAAACCGGCGGTGGTTTTAAATCCTTCCACCCCGGTGGCCTTCCTGGATGATATTCTGGGGGACGTTGACTGGGTTCTGATCATGAGCGTCAATCCCGGGTTCGGGGGACAAAAATTTATCCCGGGTGCGGTGAACAAGATTATAAGCCTTAAAGAGATGATCGACCAACGGGGATTGGAGGTGGAAATCGAAGTCGACGGCGGTATCACCCCAAACAACGTGGCCCAGGTCTGCCAAGCCGGAGCCGACATCATCGTGGCCGGTTCGGCCATCTATCACACCCCGGATTATAAAAAAACCATCGATTTGTTTAGAAAAGAAATGGAGGGGTGCTGAAGGAA
>CAZVHO010000099.1:0-20104 GCA_964627515.1 uncultured Thermodesulfobacteriota bacterium
TGAGTAACAACCCCAATAAAAGATATACCATTATTCTGGATTCTGGATTCTGACTCCTGGATTCATGGCATCGCAACAATCTCGATTATTAAAAATGTTAGAGATAAATCCTTAGATTACTATGTAAGAACCTAAAGATGTTTCCCATACTCTTTCAAATCGGGAATTTCCCTATCCATACTTACGGCCTTTTTATTGCGGTCGGGTTTTTGTTGGGGATAGGACTGGCCCTCAAAGAAGCCCGGCGGACCGGGATTCCGGCGGAAAAGATCCTGGATCTTTCTTTCTATGTCATTCTTTCGGCGATCATAGGGGCCCGTCTCCTGTTTGTCGTTATCAACTATCCCTATTACATTGAACATCCCTGGGCCTTCTTCAAAGTCTGGGAAGGGGGTCTGGTGTTTTATGGGGGCTTGATTCTAAGTTTCTTAGTCGCCCTTTGGATGATAAGGAAACAAAAGCTCCCTTTTTGGGAGACGGCTGATATGGTGGCCCCTTCTATTGCCCTTGGCCAGGTTTTTGGCCGAATGGGGTGTTTTGCCGCCGGTTGCTGTTTTGGGAAAGCCACGGATAGTCCCTGGGCGGTTATCTTTAATCACCCCGAATCCCTGGCCCCGACAGGTATCCCTTTACACCCCGCTCAATTGTATGAAGCCCTGGCGGCCCTGATCATTTTTTTTATTCTATGGTTTTTGAGGAAAAGGCCGGGTTTCCCCGGAAGGCTCCTTCTTCTTTATCTTATCTTATACGGCCTTGGTCGCTGGTCCATTGAATTTTTCCGTGGAGATAACCGGGGGGGACTTTTAGGGGGAGGCTGGTCGGATACCCAATATATCAGCGCCTTTTTGGTATTTTTTCCTATTATATTCTATTGTTATCAAAATAAGAGAAAAACCCGCCCCCTTTAAAAAAAAACTTGCTAATTTTAATTGGTTATATTAGACCTCAGTTTAGTACGAAAATAAAGTTTCAAGATGCAAGTTGCAGGTTGCAAGTTTAAAAACCTTGAACCCTGTACCTTGCCCAACGCCTATCGCCTTTTGTAGACTTATTTTCGTGCTTGGTGAGGCCCCAGGAGCATCAGGGTTTAGAGAAAGAAGTATTTTAAAGATCGGCAAACAAACCAAAAACAAAAACGGCTGCGCTTGAAAAGGGAGGGCATTTTGGTTATCTTAGAAGAACTAAGATACAGTAAAGATCATGTCTGGGCCCGCTTGGATGATGATAATCGAATCACTGTAGGGATTACGGATTATGCCCAGGAAGAGCTTGGAGAGATAACAGGGATAGATCTGCCCGAAGAAGGTGAAGAGGTGGTTAAAGACGAGTCCATGGGCTCTATTGAATCCCAAAATGAAGTCGTTGACCTTTTTTCTCCCTTAAGCGGGGAAATTGTCGAAGTTAACCAAGAATTACTGGATGCACCGGAAATTATCAACGAAGATCCCTATCAGGATGGCTGGATCATCCGAATAGACATTCCATCAACAACCGATTATTATGAATTGCTCACTGCAGAAGAATATGAGGAATACCTCAAAGAGATTGTTGGGGTAGAACAGATAGAAGAAGAGGAAATAGCGGAAGAATAACTCCAAAAGGAGAGCGGATATCATTTCTGTAATTGCCCGGGAAATAGCAGACAAACTCCGGAACTCTCAAAAAGCAATAGCCTTAACCGGGGCGGGAATATCGGTTGATAGCGGCATCCCGGCCTTCAGGGGGAGTCAGGGGCTCTGGGATCGATATGATCCTATGGAATTTGCACATATCGAAGCCTTTTTGGCCAATCCCAAAAAGGTTTGGAAGATGCTGGTTGAATTAGGGAATATAGTAGCCCAGGCCCGGCCCAATCCGGCTCATTTAGCCCTGTCCAAATTAGAAGAGAGGGGTCATTTAAAGGCCGTTATTACCCAAAACATCGATTCCCTGCATCAATTGGCCGGCAGTAAGGAAGTTATTGAATTTCACGGTAATGGACAACGCCTGATCTGTCTTTCCTGTGGAAGGCTTTTCCCCATGGAAGCCGTAAGCCTGAATGAACTCCCCCCACGGTGTGCTTGCCGAGGGATCCTGAAACCAGACGTTGTCTTTTTTGGGGAACCCATCCCCCCCGAGGCCAGCCAACGGGCCTTTCAGAGGACCCAGGATTGCGATTTGATGTTGGTGATAGGCACGTCGGCGGTAGTCGCCCCAGCCAGCAATCTTCCTTTTATTGCCAAACAACAGGGAGCGGTAATTTGCGAAATCAACCTTGAAAGGACTCACCTTTCGGAAACCATATCCGATTATGTCATGGAGGCTTCTGCCAGCCAGGCATTATCCGCCATATTGGGCTTCATGGGACTCTGATGCCTTGGCCCCCTGAGAACGGATAAAAATTCCCGGTCCTTTTGGTCCTATTTCAAAGACGTAAAAACGGACTTTGGTATTTAACCCTCATGCGCGCTTGCCACGAGCACCACGAAACATGAAAATGTCTTTCGCCGAACGCCGAACACTGAACGCCGAACGGTATTTTCGTATTAAAGAAAGTGAAACCCATGCTTTCCATTATTAATCAAAATGAAATCTTTTCCATGGTTTTAAACGCCGGGGCCATGGTGAAACTGGTCCTTTTTTTACTATTGACCTTTTCCATCGTTTCCTGGGCCATTATTTTTATGAAATACCGGATCATCCACAGGGCGCGAAAGGAAACCAATCTCTTTCAGGAGATATTCTGGAAAAGTAAAAGCCTGGCTGTGGCTTATAGTGAATCAAAAAACCTTCGTTACAGCCCGGTAGCCGAGGTTTTTCGGGTCGGTTATCAGGAGTTGGGAAGGCTCTACAAAATGCAACAAGAATCCGAGGAGAACGCCCAAAGGGAATCAACGGACATCTTATCTACCAACCTGGTTCGTTTTGAAAATATTCCCCGGGCCCTTCGGGCGGCCATGAATTCTCAAGTCACTCATCTGGGTTATGCCCTGACCTTTCTGGCCACCACGGGCAATACCGCTCCTTTTATAGGGCTCTTCGGTACAGTTTGGGGAATCATGAATTCATTTCATAGTATCGGTCTTCGAGGAGGGGCCAATCTGGCCGTAGTCGCTCCAGGGATCTCCGAGGCCTTGATCGCTACCGCCACCGGTTTGGCGGCCGCCATTCCAGCGGTTATCGGGTATAACTACTTTTCCAATCAGGTCCGGGTTCTGGAATCGGAGATGAACAATTTTTCTTCTGACTTTCTGAATATTATCGAGCGGGATCTTTTTAAAAAGGCCGGGTATAAGAAGTAAGGGGTTTTCTCTATGGATGTCGGCGGCGGTGATAGAAAATTAATGTCGGAGATCAATGTGACGCCTTTGGTGGACGTCATGCTGGTCCTCCTGATCATTTTTATGGTGGCTGCCCCGATGATGATGCAAGGCACGGATGTACAGCTCCCTCAAACCCAATCCAAACCGATCCAATCTCAGGAAGAACGGCTGGTAATCACCCTGAATAAAAAGCAGGAAATCTACATCAATGAATACCGGGTCAGCCGGGAGGAACTCCAGGAAAAACTCAAGATCCTTTACCAAAACAAAAAAGAAGGAGAGGTTTTCCTGAGGGCCGACCGAAGTCTCCCCTATGGCTTTGTAGTCCGGATCATGAGCGATATTAAAAATGCCGGAGTAGAAAAATTGGGCATGGTCACTGAACCTGGTGAAGAAAAAAAATGACCTTCTCCGAGTTTTCTTCCTGGAAAGGGCCTTCGAGAGAAGGGCAGTGGATGAAGATGGTCTTCATTTCCCTTGGCGTCCATCTTCTGGTCCTGGCCCTCTTCCTGAATGTTTTTCCCAGGGGGGGCGTGCGAAGAAATTTAGAGCCAACCTATACCGTTAACCTGGTTGCTCCTCCTGGAGGAGGACCGGTAGGCCAGGCGAAAGCAGAAGAACCCACGGCCACCCCTTCCCCGCCAGTGGCCCCCAAACCCATCCCTTTGCCCAAGCCGGTTTTAAAACAAGAACCGGACCTCAAGGAAGAACGTTCCAAGACCTTGGAAAAGGCACTGGAACAATTAAAAAAAAAGGTCCAGCAGGAGAAGTCTCTGGAAAACGCTATGAGCCAGTTGGAAAAAAAGGCTCAACAGGAGAAATCCCTGGAAAATGCCTTGAGAGGTTTGGAAAAAAAGGTAAAAGCGGAACAGTCACTGGATAATGCCTTGACTCGTTTGGAAAATAAAAAAGGCTCGGCCCAGACCGGGCCGGGGACAGGTCTCGGCGGACCCGGGACGATCTCATCTTCCGTTCCAGGAGGCCAGGATGGATTGGGCATTCAATTCCAACTGTATCATGCCGCCTTGCGGAGTCGAATTAAAAATAACTGGGGTTTGCCCGAAGGACTGTTAAAAAGAAACGATATCTCGGCCGAGCTCATGGTTCGAATCGGCCGAACCGGTCGAATCGAGGACTTCCGTTTCGAGCGAAAATCAGGTATAGAGGCCTTCGACCAGGAAGTCCTTCGCACCTTAAAAAAATCCGATCCCCTACCGCCTATTCCTGCCGGATATCCCAAAAATAGTTATGAGGTGATTTTAACCTTTCATTCCAAAGAGCTGTCTGGAAATTAAATGATCAAACGGACTTCAAAAAATTACCGGATGGTTGGCCTGTTGGCCCTGATCCTGCTGGTTACCTGGGCCACCCCTTCTTTTCTTTATGCCCTGGTTTATCTCGACATCGATTCCCCGGCCATGAAAAAGATCCCGATCGTGATCCCGGATTTTAAAAATCTGGGGGCTCAGGAGCCCTCCATAGGGAATAGTGCAGCCGCCCTTCTGATACACAATCTTGATTTTACAGGATATTTTCAGCTATTAGATCCGAGAGGATTTTTGGGAAATCCCGACGAACAAGAATCCATAGATTTTAAGGCCTGGTCGTTAACCGGTGCCGACCTCTTGGTCAAAGGATCTTATCGAGTGGAAGGAACCCAACTCCGTCTGGAATTGCGCTTGTACGACCTTCTTAAGGGCCGTCAGTTATTGGGGAGAGAATACACTACCTCCAACCGGGAATTTAAGAAGCCGATCCATCGTTTTGCCGAAGAGATCCTTTTTCTCCTGACCGGAGAACGGGGTATATTCCAAACCAGGATTGCTTTTATTTCCACTACTAACGGGAAAAAAGACATCTATTCGGCCGAATTTGATGGCAGCAACTCCCAGCGATTAACCCGATTCAACTCCATTACGCTGACGCCTCGTTGGTCCCCGCGGGGGAATGAGATCGCTTATACCTCTTACAAAGACGGGGGACCGGCCGTCTATCTGCTTCATCTCCCTGGAATGCAATCCACCAGGATCTCCAGTCGACCAGGGGTCAATATTACCCCGGCCTGGTCCCCGGATGGGGAATCCCTGGCCGTTGCCTTGAACCATCAGGGCAATTCTGAAATCGTCCAGTTGAACCGTAGCGGGGCCGCCATTCAGAAATTGACCAAAAGCTGGGGGATTGATGTTTCACCGAGCTTTTCCCCGGATGGAAAACAATTGGCCTTCGTTTCCAACCGCTCCGGAAGTCCTCAGATTTATCTGTTAAATATCGGTTCCCAGGAAGTCCGGCGCCTGACGTTTCAGGGCCGCTATAACGTGGGTCCGGTCTGGTCCCCCAAGGGTAACCTGATCGCTTATGCCGGCCAGATGGGGGGGCAATTTCATATATTTACCATTTCACCGGCAGGAGGTGAACCCCAACGTCTCACCACGTTGGGCAATAATGAATCCCCGGATTTCTCCCCTGATGGCCGGATGATTATGTTCAGTTCCAATCGCCATGGCCGGTCGGCCATCTATGCCATGAATTCCAATGGGGCCAATCAGCGGCGGATCACATTTATGGCCGGGGAACAATTCAGTCCTTCCTGGTGCCTGAAAAAATTTGATGAGTAAACCATTTTCTATCTTTTTTTTAGAAATTTTTGGCTATAATTACAACTTAAAATGAGATACAATAGCTTCATCTAATCCAAAGGAGGAAAAAAAAGTGAAGGCAAAACAAACTGCTCTTGGAATATTGATCCTGGTTTTTTTCGTTTCCGGCCTCTTTCTTTTTTCTTGCGGCAAAAAGGAAATCAAAAGTGAAGGCATTGTTTCAACACCCCCGGCCGCCACGGAAAATGAGGCGGAAAAGGCCAAAAAACAGGTGCGTATTAAAGAACAGGGACCAACCGATCAGGAATTGAAAGAAAGGGCCCTGAGAGAAGAAGAGGCCAGGCGTTTGAAGGAAGCGGCTGAGAAGGCCCGCTTTGAAACGGATGACATCTACTTTGAATTCGATCAATACCTCCTCTCCGATACGGCCAAACAGGCCATAAACAAAAAAGCCCAATGGCTAAAGAGTTATCCTTTAGCCAAGGTTCAGATCGAAGGCCACTGCGATGAAAGAGGAAGCGCCGAATACAACCTGGCCTTGGGACAGAAAAGAGCCGATGCGGCCATGCAGTACCTGGTGTCCCTGGGTATCAGCGCCAATCGCGTTTCAACCATCAGTTTTGGCAAGGAAAAACCTTTGGATCCGAATCATACCGAAGCGGCCTGGGCCAAGAATCGCCGGGCTCATTTTGTATTAAAATAGGCGTGGATTTATCTCTCACTTTAAGAATCTAATGCCGGATTTGGAGGGTTAGGGTGAAAAGGGTTAACAGTTTCCTTATAGTGTCCCTGTTTCTTTGCCTGTTCGGCTGTGCCAGCCGGGAGGATGCGATCATCTTGGATAACAAGACCGCTTCATTAGAGCGCCAACTATCCATCCTGAGAGATTCTAATAGGGATTCGAACGAAGAAATGAAGGCCACCCTGTCCCGCCGGATTGATCAGGCAGAAAAAAAAATGGATTCCCTTCTGCAGCCGGTTCATCAAATTCAAGCCAACACCACCACCCAAATCGAGGCCCTGAAAACACAGATCCAGGATCTTCAGGGGCGTATCGAGGCCTTTGAGTATAGCCATAAAAGAGATCAGAATAGGTTGACGGAGTCTTTAGTCAAAGAACTGAAAGAAATGGGAACCCGTTTGAAACGGCTGGAGCAACCCCCTCCCCCTCCCCCGCCACCTCCGCCTCCTCCCCCTCCCGCCGAACAGGAACCTGCACCGGAAAAGGCCAAAGAAACGCCCCGGGTTTCCCCGGAGGTTCCAAAGGAAAATAAAGAGCCGACCAAAGAAAAGGAAAAGACTAAAGCCATCCCGGAGGATATCTTTGAGGCGGCCGAGGCCCTGTTTAAAAAACAGGCCTTTGAAGGAGCTCAAAAAAAATACGAAGAATATTTGAAAACAGCCCCCAAAGGAAAATTTGTGGAAGAGGCCCGATTCGGGTTGGCCGAATCGCTTTTTGGGCAAAAGGACTATGAAGAGGCCATCCTGACCTATCAAAAATTGATTAAGGCCTATCCCAAAAGTAAATTTGTCCCCACAGCCCTGTATAAGCAGGCCCTGTCATTTATCAGCCTTAAGGATACCGGTAGTGCCAGACTCCTTCTGGAAAAAATCGTTAAAAGCTATCCTAAGTCGAGTCAGGCCAAGCTGGCTCAAAAAAAATTGAAGTCCCTTTAAAAAACCTGAAACCGACCCGATTGCCCTTCTGCCCTTAAGTTGGACGGAAGGGATGTCGGAGAGGATAAACCCCATGGCTCACCATACCCTGGACCCGCATCTCCATGTCATCCAGCAGGCTGATCTGGAAGACAAAATCGTCCTTCTCCGGGTGGATCATAATGTCGTTAAAAAAGGGATCATTCGAGATCCTTACCGGATCGAGCAAACCTTCGGCACCCTTTACAATATCGTTGAACGGGGAGGCCGACCGATCCTGATGACCCATGTGGGGCGTCCCCGAGACAAAAAGACCGGGACCATTTCCTGTTCTCCTGACAGCGGGGTAGATCCTGTTGTCCGTTATCTGGAACAGAAGCTGCATACCCACTTTTTGGTCCCGGATTTTCCAATCGACGGTTCCAAGGGGATCACCCATATAGACACCTCGGTCAACCTGGCCATCAAGGATCTCCGAAACCGCAAAATCGGCGGCATATATCTTCCCAATACCCGGTGGTTTCAGGGAGAAGAGAGCCAGGGTCCGGAACGGGAGGCCTTTGCCAGGCAATTAGCCGGACTGGCCGATGTCTTTGTCAACGATGCCTTCGGCTCCTGGCAGGCCCATGCCTCCACCTATGAGATTACCAGGTATTTACCGGCCTATGCCGGCTTCCTGATGCAAAAGGAAATTGCCAACCTGGACCGGGTCTTAAAACCGGAGCGCCCTTTCTTAGCGGTGGTGGCCGGGGCCAAATATGACACCAAGATAGGCCCTCTGAATAAAATTTATGAAAAGGTGGACCATCTGATCTTAGGCGGCGTGATTTATAATACCTATCTGGCCGCCAAATGGGGGGTGGAGATCGCCGGGGTTTCGGAGAAGGATGTGCACACCGCCAGGGAGTTGGTGGCCCTGGATGAAAAGGCCAAAAAAATTGTTGAACTTCCCCTGGTAATCGAATCGGAAACCATGGAAGGACCCTTTGAAGGGAAAATTCGAACCCTTAATATCAGGAATTTCAAGGCCGGGGATCGTTATGGCTATCTTTTGGATATCGCCTCCCCTTCCTTTGAGGATCCCGAGGTCAGGAAGGTGCTCTCTCAAGCCAAAACGATATTTGTCAATGCCGTCATGGGCTACACCCCTTATTTTACCGAAGGGTCCAAGGCCCTGGACCAGACTATTGATAAAAACCAGACAGCCTATAAAATGTACGGCGGTGGAGACACCCTCCAGGAATTCAAGGACCTGAACCCCGGCCTCTACTTGAGCGTTATTGACAACACCCAGTATTATTTCTTCACCGGCGGCGGGACAGTACTAACCGCCATAGAGGAGGGGACCCCCTATCGATTAAAACCGATTGAGGCCCTGATGCAGGGCTCGAGACCGAAGGCTGAAGGCTGAAGTTTTTCCCGCAGCGTATTCTGAGAATTTATCTCTAACTTTTCTAAAACGCGAGATCATCCGCCTCTGGCCGGACGATCCTGGATCCTGGATTCTGGATAAAAACAAACAACCGATACTTGATGGATTCGTAAAAAGTCGCCGAACGTCCATTTTCGTCATTCCCGTTAAAACGGGTCCCGCTTTTGGCGGGATTAACTGGATGGTATAGGAATTTCCTTTTTTGGACGCAGATCGACGCAGTCGGATCGGCCGAAGGCCGATTGTATTGCCAGGATTTAATTTGAAAAAAAGTTTCAAGTTGCAAGATACAGGTATAGATTTCCGTTTTGAGCTTTCAGCTTTGAGCTTGTTTCTTGAATCTGCGGGTATCGGCGAAAATCTGCGTTCTAATTGATTATGTGTGGCCTGGATTCCCGCCTGCGCGGGAATGACGAGTTTTTACCAGACCATCATACTTGTTATAACTCAACATCCAGTATCAAGCATAGGGAGCATAAATTTTTGTTAGATCATACCTTTATCCATATAGCGGGTATCGGACCCAAGACCGAAAAGCATTTATGGGGTCAGGGGATCCTGACGTGGACCGATTTCTTAAACCATGAAAAACCGATCTTCTCACCGGACCGGGATGACCTGATCAGACGAGAGCTGGAGATTTCTTCGGAGCATCGCGATGATCTCCTTTTTTTTGTAGATCGCCTTCGACCGGTCGACCTCTGGCGGGTTTTTGAATCCTTCCAGGACCAGGCTGTTTTTTTAGACATAGAGACCAGCGGGGGTTACCAGGATATGGATGAGATCACGGTCATCGGCCTCTATGACGGCCGAAAGGTCCAGACCTTTGTTAATGGCCGCAATTTAGATGAGTTCGAGCAGGCCATTGCCTCTTATTCCCTGGTCATCACTTTTAACGGGTCTTGTTTCGATCTGCCTATTCTCAGGAGGTGGTTCAGAAATCTCAATCTTCCCCCGGCTCATATCGATCTGCGCTTTCTCTTAAAAAAATTAGGACTGCGGGGAGGATTGAAGTCCATTGAAAGGCAATTGGGTTTTGCCCGGGACCCTTCTGTGGAAGGACTGAATGGTTTTGATGCCGTGTTGCTTTGGAAGGCCTATCAATGGGGAGATCCATCGGCTCTGGAGCGTTTGATACTCTATAACACCATGGACATCGTCCAGCTCAAACCCTTAATGGAATTGGGGGCCAAGGAATTAAAAGAAAGGCTTTTATCCGGGCAGGTTCAATAAAAGGGGAATTTTTTTATTTTAATCTTGACAATATCCCCTAAATTATAATATATAATCAAGCTTTTTAATATATGAGGATCAAAGCCTTGACAAGCGCTAAACCGAAAAAAATAAAGAATTCTGGCCAGTTTGATAACGCCTGGCTGGTTCCTAAAAAGGTCTTTTTTACCAAGGGGATCGGGAGACACAAAGCTAAATTGCAATCTTTCGAATTGGCTTTAAGAGATGCCGGGATTGAAAAATGCAACCTGGTATATGTTTCTTCTATTTTCCCCCCCAACTGTAAAATCATTCCTTTTGAAGAAGGGATACAAGAACTCTTACCAGGGCAAATCACCTTCTGCGTCCTGGCCAAGATCAGCTCCAATGAGCCGGAACGGCTGATGGGGGCTTCCATAGGTCTGGCTGTCCCCGCCGATGAATACCATTACGGATATTTGTCCGAACATTCGGCCTTCGGGGAGAACGAAAAAGTCATGGGGGATTTTGCCGAAGATTTAGCCTCCACCATGCTGGCCACCACCTTGGGAATTGATTTCGATCCCCAGAAGGACTACGATGAACGGCGGGAAATCTACCGGATGAGCGGCAAAATAGTAGATACCTTTTCGACGACCTGCGTGACCCGGGCGGATGGTATTTGGACCACAGTGGTGGTGGCCGCAGTATTTTTACTTTGAGTGCAGCGACTTTAGAGGAAATTCTGGATCAGGATTTTCATCACAATTTAATAGGAAGATTTCTTGCGAACCCTTAATTTTCTGGGATTGGATGAAACCGGCCTTTCTCCAGAAACGGCGGACGTCCTCATCCAACCGATTCCATACGATTCCACAACCAGTTTCCAGCCGGGTACTCGATTCGGACCTGAGGCCTTCTTTCAGGCCCTTGGATCCTTCCCTTCTTGTTCGTTTTATTCATCAAAGAAAGAAAATCACCATGTCTGATTTTAAAAGGCGGTCTTGGCACGATCTACATGACGGGACCCAGGATGGACTGACTCCCCTTAAAAGTCTCGACATCAAAGAGATTGATGATTTTAGCTCCTTATTAACAGGCATGGCTCAAACGGCTTTTGGAGGGCGTTCCCTGGGCGAAGCCCAGGAAATATTTTATGAAATGATCTCAGAATCGCATTGCCTCAAGGTCGGGACCTTCTCCGGAGCCATGTCGGTCGCCAAGATGGGTCTTCTGATCTGCGATATGATCGATTGGGGATGGCTGGATATTATCATTTCAACCGGGGCCTTGATGGCCCATGGTTTGATTGAATCGGTGGGTTTACTGCATTACAAAAGTCCCCCTTCCCGATCGGATGCTTATTTTTATGACGCCGGCTATAACAGGATCTATGATACCCTGGAAATGGAAAAGAACCTGAATCATATAGAGGAAATCATCTCACGGGTTTTAGATCGAATCGATTTGGAAGAGGCCCCCTTGTCCTCCGAAATCTTTTGCCGGGAGGTCGGAAAATATTTAGCTGAAATTACCGATCAACCCGGTATCCTGAGAAATGCTTACTTAAAAGGGGTCCCGGTCTATATCCCGGCCTTTACTGATTCTGAGTTGGGCCTGGATATGGCCACCAGCGTAGTCCGAAAGATTTTGGATTCAAAAAAGGCCGTCACTCCTGCCGAAGCCTTAGGCAAAATGGTATTTAATTTTAATCCGTTTTTTGATCTCGGGTCCTATACGCAGCACATTATTAAGGCTTCCAAACTGGGGATATTCACGATCGGCGGTGGGGTACCAAGAAACTGGGCCCAACAGGTCGGGCCTTTTCTGGAAATTCTCCAATACCGTTTGAAGGAAGAAATCCCCCTGAAACGGTTCTCTTACGGGGTTCGTATTTGTCCCGAACCGGCCCATTGGGGAGGCTTAAGCGGCTGCACTTATTCGGAAGGAGTTTCCTGGGGGAAATTTGCCTCCCCGGAAGAAGGCGGGCGTTATGCCGAGGTTTTGTGCGATGCCACGATTGCCTGGCCTATCCTGATGGCCGGGGTTCGACATAAGATCCTCAAAGAAAAGGAAAGCCAGGCCAAATGAATCATAAAAGGATAAAATAAAAATTTTCTTGACATGAGCGGTCAGATCGCCTATTATCACAATTTATATTTAAGGATACTCTGTCTATCTTCTTGAAAAGAGATAGAATTTTTTCATTTTTTTAGGTCATAATTTTACTGGCAAGCAATTTAAATTAAGCAAAGGAGGTGAGTCACAATGCGGAAAATAATTTCCTTGGTGCTCGTCGTAATGTTGTTGGTAGTCTTTTCTTTTGCCATGGGTTGCAAAAAGAAGGAAGAGGCTCCGCCGGCCCCACCTGCGGCTGAACAAAAAGCCCCGGAACCAGCTCCTGCTCCGGCTCCTGGAGGTGAGCAAAAGGCTCCTGAAGCCGCTCCGGCTCCGGCCCCGGCTCCAGCTCCAGAAAAAAAATAGTTTTTTATTCTCTAAATCGATTTTCCTTAAAGGGACAGTTTGTCAATTTTTTTCAAACTGTCCCTTTTTCTTTCCTAAATTACCAATTTGCTGCAAGGGGTGCCGGGTATCCGGCTGAGAGAACTACCCGCCTTTATTCCTCCTGGATTAAAAAAAATAGCCGGTCATGATTTTTTTCTTATTTTTTAAATAAAGGTATCATAGGAACCAAAAAATTCAGGGAATAATTAAATTTTAGAATGTTTTTTCTTCTTGACCCTCCAGTCTGCTTATTTTATATTCTTTTCAGACAGAGAGTCGGATAAACCCGATGTCCTGTTATCGTCGATCATCGACGCATTTATTTTGCCAGCTTCAGGAAAGGAGAAAGGTAATGACCGTCAATGACATTAAAAATGTTTGTGTAGTGGGGGCCGGTAACATGGGCCACCAGATTTCCCTTCTTTGCGCCCTCCATGGGTATAAGACCACCTGTACCGACGTGGTTCCGGAAATTTTAAAGAAGGCCGAAAAATTTGTCGATACCTATTTGCCCGGAAGGGTTGCCAAGGGGAAATTGACCCAGGAACAGGCCGATGCAGCCCGCAAGAATATTTCCTTCACCCTCGATTTGAAAGAAGCGGCCAAGGACGCCGACTTTGTTATCGAAGCAGCCATCGAAGTCCTCGACATCAAAAGGAAGGTCTTTTCCGACCTTGACCAATTCACTCCTTCCCATGCCATTCTGGCCACCAACAGCTCGGCCCTGGTGAGTTCCTTGATTGCCGACGCCACCAGACGGCCGGATAAAGTCGTCAACATGCACTTCTTCAACCCGGCACTGGTAATGAAACTGGTGGAAGTGGTCAAAGGCCCCCATGTTTCGGATGAAACCGCCACGGTGACTATGGAGTTGTGTGAGAAACTGGAAAAGGTGCCGGTGTTGATCAAAAAGGAAGTGGAAGGGTTTCTGCTGAACCGGATTTTCAAGGTCATCAGCCGGGAGGCCCTCTGGATGCTGGAGATGGGCATCGCCACGGCTGAAGACATCGACAAGGCCTGTGTTTACGGGGCCGGTCATCCTATGGGTCCCTTCCGGCTGATGGACCTGACCGGCATTGACCTGGCCTATATCATGTCTGTCGAACGGTTTAAGAAGACCGGTGATTTTGCCGATCTCCCTGCTCCAAGCATCGTGGAAAACTACGTCCAGGGCCGCTATGGGGAGAAGACCGGAAAAGGCTGGTATGATTATTCCAAGAAGTAATAAGCAACAGGGCTCTTGTGCCGATCAGGGGCGGGTTTATCCCGCCCCTGAAGATATTCAAGATACAGCGGTACGGTTATTTCAGGGGCTTGGTCAAGCCTAATCGCCTTCGCAATTCCTCTTCGGGGATTACCCCGGACATATAAATCCCATCACTGAAAATAAAAGTCGGGGTTGAAGAAATCCCTTTTTTCTTCATGAAGGCGATCGTACCATCCACCTTTTTGATCCCCTCGGCACATTGGTGGTCCGATTGATAATTCCCCTCTAATCCTTCGACTCCTTTGTGGTCGCAAAGGATAGCAATGGATTGCTCCCGGGCCCCTTTGTGAATATCCAAAGGGAAAAGGAGAAAATGAACCTGAAATCCTTCTTTTTCCATCACCTTCTTTAAAAGGGCCTCTGCCTGTTTGCAAAAGGAGCATTGGGGATCGGTGGCCAGATAAACCACCTTTTTCCCCTGTCCCATGGTAAAGGCCGTGAGCGATTCTACCTGACGCATTTCCTCGGGAGTGAGCCGGTTCAACAATTGAAGGGTTTCCTGGGTCAGGTTCTTCCCGCTCTTTGCTTCAAAGAGACTACCGGCCAGCAGGAAATCTCCCCGGGAATCAGAATAAAGAAGATGGATCTGGGTCCCTATTTTTACCTGAATCTGGCAGAGTCCGGCAACTTCGGCCGGGCTGACCTTCCCTATCTCGAACTGTAATTTCGGGAAAGTTTTTTTGATAGCGGGGAGAAGTTTATCCGAAGATGGACATTGAGCCTTAACAGGGGAAGGAAATACCATCAGGCATAAATTGAGCAGGCCCAAGAAAACCCAGGAAAATATAAAAAACCTTTTCAAACGTCCCGTCCGTTTCTCCAAAATCATTAAACCCGTTCTTTGAACTCCGTTCCCAGGAGCCCCTCCGGCCGTATTAATAGTATAACAATAATGACCAGGAAGGCCAGGGTATTCTTAAAAGCCACGGTGATATAATTGCCGGCCAGACTTTCAGCCAGTCCTAACAGGAGGCCGCCTACGATGGCCCCGGGGAGGCTGTTCAAACCCCCCAATACGGCGGCCGCAAATCCCTTCAGAAAGGGATCG
The DNA here is from genome assembly GCA_964627515.1 of uncultured Thermodesulfobacteriota bacterium. Classification (GTDB taxonomy): domain Bacteria; phylum Desulfobacterota; class RBG-13-43-22; order RBG-13-43-22; family RBG-13-43-22; genus RBG-13-43-22. The sequence goes on from CAZVHO010000099.1 coordinate 14,999, forward strand.
AGCATGAAGAAGGGATCCAGCAGCAGGGCTGGAGCCAGGAAGAGACCTGCCAGGACCCCCAGGAAGGCAGCCAGTCCCCAGGAAAGAGAAAGGATCCGGCGGGTCGGTATTCCAAGGGTCTGAGCCGCCGGCAGGTTTTCCGATGTGGCCCGCATGGCCAGCCCCAGACGGGTTCGCTGTACCAAAAGATAAAGTAATGCGCTTCCCAGAAGACCTACGGCCATGGCCCCCAGAGAGAGCTGGCTGACCACGGTTTCCCCAAGCTTATAGACCTTAGTGTCCGAGAGGGGGAAAGGAAAAGATTGCGGCTCCGTACCCCAGATATAAGAAATAAGTCCTTGAAAGATCAACCCCAACCCTACGGTTAAGATCGTTTGCCCTAACAAGGTGGCATCCCGCCGCTGGGCCGGAATGAGGATGGCAAAATAAAAACCCATGGCGAGTAAACCGCCGAAAAGGAGGGCCAGAAAAAAGGCCAGGCTGAAGGATTGGTTCCAACCTAAAATCATGAAGGCGAAGAAGGTTCCGGCAGTGGCCATATCGCCATGGGCGAAATTTAAGATCCGGGTGGAGCGGTAAATAAGGACTACACCCAAAGCAACCAGGGCATACAAACTGCCGATGGACAGACCGGAAATGGCATATTGCAGAAATAAGTTCATAGGCTTTCCTTATAAAGTTAAGGTGCAGGGTATAAGGTCCAAGGTGCAAGGGCAATGGATAGGAAAGGCTTCCAAGATTATAATTTTTTAACCTTATACCTTATACCCTGTACCATGAACTCTGTTTTTATCTAAACGGCCACATCCTGAGATAGAGCCGGATCTTCATCCAACGGCCGGAGAGTCCCAGGGGTTCAAAAATCAGGATGATCAGGATGGCTATTCCATAGACCACCGGGATCAAGGACTTTATATCACTGAAAACCTGAGGAACCAGAACCACAAAGGCCGCTCCCAGGATAGCCCCTTCCACCGAAGCTAAACCGCCGATGATCACGGCCACAAACAAGGTAATCGTTTCCAGGAAGGTGAACATATTGGGTTCCAGATAACCCAGTAACAAGGCATAGAGTCCCCCTTGCACCCCGGTATAAAAAGAACTGATGGCAAAAGAGAGCAGCTTGTAGCGGGTGAGATTGACCCCCATGGCTTCGGCCGCGATGTCGTTATCCCTTATGGCGATGAAGGCCCGGCCGACAAAAGAAGAAATCAGATTATAAGACATCAAAGTAAAAAGAAAGGCCAAAAAAAGAATGAAATAGTAAAAGGTGGTGGTTTGACTCAGGGTCAGGAACGGCTGGAGCTTTTGGACGGTAAGCCCCATCCGGCCCCCGGACAGGAGTTCCGAGTTGACGAAGACCTGATAGACCGCTATCCCGAATCCAAGGGTGACAATAGCCAGATAAGGACCTTTTAAACGCAAAGAGGGAAAGCCGACCAGGATACCGAAAAGCCCGGCCAGGAAACCGGATAAAAAGAGATTAATCAGTATAGGACAACCCATCCGGGAGAGATGTCCGAAGGTAAAGGCCCCGATGGCCAGGAAGCCGGCCTGTCCGAAAGAGATCTGGCCCGTATAGCCGATTAAAATATTTTGCCCTTGTACCCCGATGGAGTAGATAAAAATCAGGGTGGCCACATAGACCCAATATTCCCGGCCGAACCAGGGCAGCAGGAGTAAAGCGACCAGCAACAAGACAATCCACAAGCCGGTCCAGGGCCTTCGTATCAACCGGAGTTCTTCTTTATAGCTTTCGATCAGATCCATATTATCTTTTCCCTTTATACATCGATTCTATCAACTCGGCATACCGTTTTTCCAGAAAACGGCGTTTGACCTTTTTGGTCGGAGTGACATCGCCGTCTTCCTCATAAAAGCGCCTGGGAAGGAGGGCGCATTTCTTGATGGATTCGACCTGGGAAAGGGTCTTGTTGACCTTGGCCACTTCCTGATCGATTAATTTGATGATCTCAGGGTTCTGGGTCAGGTTTTCAAAGGTGGTAAAGGGGATGCGGTTATCCTGGGCATATTTATTGACATTGTCCTCATCGATCAGGATCAGGGCCGATAAAAATTTACGGCCGTCCCCGATCACCACGGCGTCCTGGATATAGGGACTGAATTTCAACTTATTTTCAATAAAGGCCGGGGTGATATTCTTCCCGCCGGCCGTAATCAAAATGTCCTTTTTACGGTCCATGATCTTCAGATAGCCGTCTTCCAGAACCCCCACATCCCCGGTATACAACCAGCCGTCCTTGACGGTCTCGGCCGTCAATTGGGGGTCCTTTAAATAGCCTTTAAAGACTCCGACGCCTCGGGCCAGGATCTCCCCGTCTTCGGCAATCCTGACCTCCACCCCGGGGATCGGTTCCCCCACATAGCCCCAGCGGGGATGGTCGATGCGCTGCAAGGCGATCACCCCGGTCGACTCGGTCTGACCGTAACCTTCCCGCAAGGGGATGCCCAGGGCATTGTAATATTCAAAAAGCTCGGGAGAGGCCGGGGCCGCTCCGCAGATGGCCAAACGGACCCGCTCAAACCCCAATTGGCGTCTCAGGTGGTATAGGACCAGCCAGTAAAAGGGCCAGTAGAGCAAGGCCCAAAGCCGGCGCTCTTTCGAACCCCCGGGGGTTCGTATATATTTTAGCCCGACCCCGATACTCAAACGGTAGAGGATCTTCTTCAAGGGGGTGGAATCGGACATGCGGATTTCAATCATGGAGGCAAATTTTTCCCAGATCCGGGGTACACTGGCAAAAACGGTTGGGGAAACCTCCCGCAGATTTTCCGGCAGGGTATCCATACTCTCCACAAAGTTGACCTTACACCCGCTCCAGATAGAGGTAAATACAGAGATCAGATTTTCATAAATATGGGCCAGGGGCAAGTATGAGACCACTTCATCGGTCTCAAAGCCCTTATTGACCGCGTCATAGGATTCGGTCAGGCCCAGGATGTTCCGGTGGCTGATCATGGCCCCCTTAGGTCGGCCGGTGGTTCCCGAGGTATAGATAATCATGGCGGTGTCATCAGCCTGAATCTCGGCCAAACGGTCTTCTACGCAGCGGGGATTATGATCCAGATGGGAGGCGGCCTCTTTTAGAAATTGATCGAAGAAGATGATCTTCTCCTGAGAAAATCCCCACAGCCCCTTGGGGTCCCAGATGATGACCTGTTTAACAGAGGGCAGATCAGGGAGAATCTGGAGGATCTTGTCCACCTGCTCTTCATTTTCAACAAACAGGACCTTCGATTCGGAATGGTTGACCACATAGGCCACCTGATCCGCAGCCGAGGTCGGATAGACGCCGCAGGTCACCCCGCCGCCGGACATGACGGCCAGGTGGCAGATCAGCCATTCCGGCCGGTTTTCACCCAGGATGGAGACCCGGTCCCCTCGTTCAACCCCTAAGGCGATCAAGCCGGCGGCCACCTGTCGGACCATTCGACCATATTCTTTCCAGGAAATGCGCTTCCAGATCCCGTAATCCTTGTGCCGCAGGGCCACCCTATCTCCATACCGCTCAACCTGGCTGAAAAACAGGGCGGGAAAATGTTCTACTCCCTGGTGCATTACCATCTCCTTCTTTTCTTGTAGAGTCGCCAACCTTTTGAAGAGGTCGTTTCTTTGCCCAAGCCCAAATACAATTCCTGAACATCTTCGTTTTCCATCAATTCCTTGGATGATCCTTTCAGTACGATCCGGCCGGCCTCCAGGATATAGCCGTAGTTGGCGATCTTGAGGGCTAATTTGGCATTCTGCTCTACCAGCAGGATGGTAGTCCCGAGCTTGCTGATCTTTTGCAGGGCCTCGAAGACCAGACGGGCCACCAATGGGGCCAGACCCAGAGAGGGCTCGTCGAGCATCAAAAGCTTGGGTTTGCGCAGCATGGCCCGGGAAATAGCCAGCATCTGCTGTTCCCCTCCGGACAGGGTTTCGGCCTGCTGGCCGGTCCGTTCTTTCAGGATCGGAAAAAGCGCGTAAATAAAATCCAGATCATCCTTGATCCCTTTATCCCGGCGGCCCCAACAGCCCAGCTCCAGGTTTTCCCGGACGGTCAATTCCCGAAAGAGACCGCGATCCTCAGGGACGTAAACAATCCCGGAAGAAGAAATCCGCTCCGGGGGCAGACGGTGGATCCGGCGGCCGTTGAATTCGATGACCCCTTTCTTGGGCTGATCCTTGAGTAACCCGGCGATGGTCCTGAGAAGTGTCGTTTTTCCGGCCCCATTGGGCCCCAGGACGGCAAAGATTTCTCCCTCCGCTACATCCAGGGAAAGGCCATGCAGGGCGTAGATACGGTCAAAATAAAGGGTCTCGATATTGGCGATTTTTAAAAAAGACATTAATCATCCCCCAGGTAGGCTCGAATGACTTCAGGGTTGCGCTGCACCTCTTCAGGTGTCCCTTGAGCAATTTTCCGGCCATAATAGAAGGCGACCATCAGGTCGGCCAGTTTGGAGGCAATTCTTAAATCATGCTCGACTAAAAGGATGGTCATTCGGAACCTGCCCCGGATCTCATTGATCCGGTAGGCCGACTCTTCTTTTTCCTCAGAGGTCAAGCCGGAGATCGGTTCGTCCAACAAAAGGATTTTGGGTTCCAGGGCCAGGGCCCGCCCCATTTCTATCCGCTTCTGGACCCCGTAAGGGCAATCGGCCACCCTGGATTTACGATAGGCCTGAAGATCCAGAAAGTCGATAATCTCTTCGACCGTTTCCCGGTGACGGAGCTCTTCGTTACGGATTCTCAGCAAAGGGGAAAAGGGGTTTTTCTTAAAATGGAGATGGCGCCCGACCAGAAGATTATCCAGGACGTTCATATTCATAAACAGCCGGAGGTTCTGAAAGGTCCGGGCGATTCCCCGGCTGGCAATGGCATCCGGGGAAAGCTTGCGGATATTCTCCCCCTTAAAAAGGATTTCCCCATGATTCGGGCGATAGATCCCGGTAAGGCAATTAAACAAGGTGGTTTTTCCGGATCCATTGGGCCCAATCACGGCGATAATCTTTTCTTCCGGGACCTGGAGGCCGATACCACTCAAGGCCATGATGCCGCCGAAGCTGATGGACAACTCTTTGATCTCTAATATGGACATA
>CAZVHO010000100.1:0-19782 GCA_964627515.1 uncultured Thermodesulfobacteriota bacterium
AAGGTTTTTCATACTTGAAACTTGCATCGTGCAACTTTATTTATGGGTTCTTATTGGGCCAGATAATCTTTGACGACTTCCAGCATATAACTGAGCTTGAAGGGCTTTGAAAGGGTAAGATAGCCGTATTTTTCAATCTCCTCCCGGATCCTTTCCTTTACATTTTTCATTCCAAAGAAACCGCTCATATAAATTACCTTGATCCGAGGATCGATTTCCCTGATTTTACCGACCAACTCCAAGCCGTCCATTTCAGGCATGATAATGTCCGTGAAGACCAGGTCCGGGTTGAACTTATTGTAGAGCTCAAAGCCGTTAAGACCGTTGGTGGCGATCCGCACATCGTAACCTTCCATGCGGAAGATTTCCCGGAAGATTTCATGAAGGCCGAATTCGTCTTCCACGACCAGGATCTTTATTTTGTCCTTCTTTTCCGGTTCTTCCTTTCTCCAGGCAGGAAGTTTTTTTTCGATAAGCACATCGACAAGATCTTTATCCGTTAACTGGTTTATCCGTTCACTGATCTGATTCAGTCTTTGCTGGGCCCTCAGTGCCTTTTCTCCGTTTGAAGGGTTCAAATCGGGATGGTAGACCTTGCTGAGGAGGCGATGGCTGTACTTGATATAGGATAAGGCCGCCTGCTCTCCCAGCTCCTCATAGATCTCCCTGGCCTTGTCCAGTAGCCCTAAGTAAACAAGATCATCCGCCAATTCAGTTTTCATATTAACCCCTCATGCCGGCTTCCAGCGGGGATCCGCGAAGCATGAAAATGAATTTCGCCGAATACCGAATATTAAACGACGAACGCTATTTGCATAGTAACTGACGGAGTATAAAATAAGGAGGAAAAAAGAGTCAAGGAGAAAAAACAAGGGGTTGGATAATAATTTGAATGGATTTAATCATAATCTGACCGGCCAAAGGGCCCGGATAACCAGTTTTTTACGCACTTTCAGGTTTCTCGTGTCTTTCTTTAACGTATAATATTCACTGATTCAGGCTTTATTGCCTTGAGGCCATCGGTATGGAGAAAGTCCACAAAATCGGGAATCTGCTTTTCTCCGGTCAGATTTTGGTTTATCATCCAAAAGAATGGCTTTACTCCGCATTTGACTTATCCTCACTCCGAATAAATCCGGACGACCGATTTCTATGGTTCTATTCCGCATTATGCTCAGCGGATGATGATCGCTTCCGGTTTTATGGCCTTCAGACCATCCACGTAGATATAATTCCTAAAATCAGGCATTTTATTTTCAAGGGTAAGGTTGTTGCGCATCATCCACCGGGCCTCATCTTCCATTGCGGCGATGAGGGACTGGTCAAGAGAAAGCGAAAACTGGTAACGTTGCCAGACCCTCTCCATAAACGCATCATCAAATTTCAACCGTTTCCTTACAATAGTTTTGGCCTCATCTTGGTGACGAGCGAGATAGCCTTCCGCCTGAGTAATCGATTGGATAAGCCGTTTTACGCTATCGGAACGGTCCTTTGTCCAACTGCCGGTACTGACTAAATTCCAGTAGGCCTGCTGGCTGCTCTGTAATGCCCTTATGATTACTTCCTTACCCATGTGTTGATCTATTCTTGTTACCCAGGGTTCCCAGGTGACGACAGCGTCAACCTCCCCATGAGCAATAGCCCTTTCAGCATCTGCCGCCCTAACGTCAACGAGTGTCACCTGCTCAAGGTTCAGGCCATTCAAGCCGAACGTTCTTCCCAAGTAGAATTCTGAAATCGTTTTTAGGGTAACGCCAATCTTTTTCCTCTTGAGGTCCTGAAGGGTCTTGATGCCACTATCGGTACGCCAGACGATGAAAGTGTTCTCGTACTTGGTTATGGTTCCAAAGTTGATGAGATCTTTTCTATTAAGTATCTGCCTCACGGTCACGAACTCAGACGCTGTAGCAACGTCCGCTTCACCATTTAACATCCCGGCGGTTGCAGTCGCTCCGGAATCATAGTCTTCTTTGATGGTAACCTGAAGGCCATTACGGGCGAAGAAATCCTGAGCTTCCGCAATGTAGAGCAGCGCATTAATCTCAGTGGGCACAGTCGCAATCGTTATGGTTTCCACCTTCCCGGAATACTCGCCCCGGGAACAGGACAATAGGCCGATAGCCGCTGCCAGGAACAGCAACGCTACAAAAAGAATGGCTTTACTCCGCAATGGACTTACTCCTCTCTCCGCATAAATCCGTTAATTTTTCAGAGCATTCCCACCGGAGTATAAAACAGGGAAAAAACCGAATCAAGAAGAAAAGAAGGGGCGGACGGCAATGAGACGGAGATTTGAGATGAGGTATGGAGAGGGTCGAAAGAGGAAAACGCGACTTTAAAAAATAAGACTCGACGCTACGTCGTACTCCCCCGTTTAGCCGCCACGATTCCGAACAGTACCAGTATCCCTCCAAAAACCTGCCAGGCTCCTATGGATTCATTTAATAAGAGCCAGGCGAGCAGTGCCGCGGTTACCGGCTGGACCAGCAAGGCCACTGAGGAGAAGGAGGCCTGGAGATGGGCCAGGGCAAAGGCGATCAGGCTCTGTCCGGCCACCTGGGAGATCAGGGCCAGACCGATCAGGATGATCCATCCCTGAAGGTTGGGGATAGATAAACTTTCACCGGATAGCAGGGTGATCGGAAGCAAAGCGGCGGCCGTCACCAGTCCGCTCCAGGCCATCAGGGTGGCTGTGGAAAAGCGTTCCCGGAGCGACTTGACGGACAGGAGATAGCCGGCGTAAAAAAGGGCAGCCGTGAAACTCAATGCGTCCCCCAAAAAATAATGGAGACCGACCTGAAAACTATGTCCGGCAATCAGAGTCATGCCCAGTAAGGCCAGGCCCATGCCGAGAAGAAAAATCAGCCGCACCTTTTGACGAAAAATCAACCAACCCCCCAAAGTGACAAAGACCGGGGCGAAATTGACCAGCAGGGTGGCGTTGGCCACCGAAGTCAGTTTGATGGACCAATGCCAGATGGACAGGTCCCCGGCAAAAAAAAGGCCGGCCAGACTTAAATGAAAATAGTCGGAAAAGGAAGAAGGGGAACGTTTCGGATCCGGTCCTTCCCTTTTGATCACCATCCAGATCCACAAGGGCGGCAAGGCCAGCAAAATGCGCCAGAAGGCCGTGGCACTGGGCCCCACTGGACTGAGACGGACAAAGATGGGGGCAAAGGAGATGGCCACGGCCCCGGCGAATAAGGCCGCGAGGGGCACGGTGCCGCCTGAACTTTCAGCAGGAAAATACTGTTTGGTGTTCGGTGTTCGGCGTTCGGCGAAAACCATTTTCATGCTTCTAAGGAATTGATCCGTTCCATCAAAGGCGGATGGGAATAATGGAAGCGGACATAGAGGGGATGGGGGAAAAGATTGCTCAAGTTGTCGGCCGCCAGCCTTTTTAAAACCGTCACCAGGGTTGAGGGGGACTTGAGCAGCTTAAGGGCGAACCGGTCGGCCTGGCGTTCGAATCGCCGGGAAAGGGCCATATATAAAGGGGAAAGGAAAAACCCGGCTTTCTGGCCTAAAATGCCTATCAAAAACAGCCCCACATAGGCTGGGGAATCTTGAAACCCGAAGGTCAGGTAGAGCAGCGGCCAGTCCATCAAAAGATAAAAAAGATAAAAGGCCGCCAGCATGGACCATGCAAAAAGAAAGAATTGTTTCCAGATGTGCCGGCCCTTAAAATGACCCACTTCATGGGCCAGCACGGCCAGGATCTCCTCCTGGGGATGGCTCTGGATCAGGGTGTCAAAGAGGACGATCCGCTTGGTCTTGCCCAAACCGGTAAAGTAGGCGTTGGTGTGGCGGCTGCGCTTGCCGGCATCCATCTGGAACAGTCCCTTGATGTGGATCCCGGCCTCCTGCATCAGTCGGGAAATCTTGTCGGCCAGCTCCTGATCCTGGAGGGGTTCAAATTTATTGAAGATCGGGGCGATCAAAACGGGATAGAGTACGGCCATCAGCAGTTGAAAAAGGGTAAGGATGAGAAACCCCCAGAGCCACCAGTGGTTCGGAGAAAGACGGATCATCCAGAGGATAAGGGATAAGATTACGGCAAACAAGACCAGCGACAGAGCCGCACCTTTGAGTTGATCCGTTACCCAGGTCTTGAGGGTGGCTTTGTTAAAGCCATATTTTCCTTCGATCCGGAAGGTGTGATAATAATCAAAGGGAAGGTCCAATAAGGAGGTAATACATCCCGGGACCAGCCAGAAAAAAAGACCGGAGAGGATAAAGGAAAGTCCCCAATGCCGGGCAAGCGCATCCACCAAGGGGAGAAAACCCGACAGGAGGATGACCAGGAGGATGAGGTCCGAAAAAATCTGCTGAAAGGAGCCGAACCGGCTGTTCTCCTGGGTGTAGGTCACGATCCGGGAAAGCTTTTGCCTGTCAATAAACCCTTCAAAAAGTATGGGCACAGAGGCGCCCTGGGTTTTTAAATGTCGGCGGTTTATCCGCTCCAGCCAGAGAGAAAAAATAAGCTCAAGGAAATAGATCGCCAGAAAACTGATCAATAGAAGATTGAATGATATCACTTGTGACCGCGAACCGTCAATCGAGACGGTAATCGGTTTTAACCCCTTGGCTCCCCGGGGTTGAAACCGGCCCGAGGGTTTAAAAAGAAAAAGGGGGATGAAAATTTCCATCCCCCTTTTTGCTTTTTTGTTGTTTAACGAAAGGCTACAGGGCCTTTACATTGACAGCAGCCGGGCCTTTTTTACCCTGCTCGATGTCAAAGCTTACCCGCTGGCCTTCTTGCAAGGTCCTGAAACCCTGCATACTGATCGCTGAATGGTGAATAAATACATCCTTATCCTGACCATCAACTTCAATAAAGCCAAAACCTTTGTTTTCGTTGAACCACTTCACACGTCCTTCTGGCATAGTCGTATCCCTCCTCTTGAAGTATTTCTCAAGTTGGGATACGACAAACCAAAAAAGGCATCAAAGGATAAATTCTCCGATGCCTTAGGCCGTCGAATTTGATCACCAACTTCGACCGTCATCCACACCATACTGGGTCGATAACGGATTTAATATTTAAATATTATAAATCCCTATTTTGGGCAAGTCAAGGGTTTTTTAGTACTTCTCGAAAATTATTCGGATCAGGGATTTGCCTGATGAAAGGCCCGAATAATCTGCCTGATCAGGGAGATGATATTCCCCCGGTTAGCCGCGCCGTATTGGAGCCAAACCCTTTTTTGGCGGAACAGCAGAAAGGGCCAAAACCCTTTGGAGATGTATTTAAAAAAGAAATACCAATCGTTGAAGACCGTACTTTCCAGATATTGCCGGGCCGGAGGATTTCTGCTTCCCCCCTTTTTTTCCATAACATGAAAGACCGCGGGCCTCGGATCATAGACGATCTCAAAGCCGTGCTTCCTGATCTGCAGGGCATAGTCCACTTCTTCCCATAAAAAGTTGCCCCAATAATTCAGATCGAATTCGCCGACCTTTTGAAGGACCCTGTTTCTGATCGACATATTGCACCCGTACAAGGTCGGAACCGGGCATCGTTGGTTGGTGGTAAAATTCCGGAGATATTTTCCGCTGCGGGTGATTCGGGCCGCCCAGGGTAAATCGTTCTCGGTACAACCATCATAAAGGACTTTCCCGCTGACGGCTCCCAGACTTCGATCCTGGTAGTTTTCGAGATGGTATTGTATGAGGGTGGGATGAAAAAGGACATCGTCGTCTAAGAAAAGGACGATATCCCCCTGCACTTCTTTACGGGCCAGATTGCGGGCGGCTGTTGTCGACGGGTAAGAGAGAGGCAAGAGGCGTACCTGGTCTCGGTGTTTCTTTAAATAGGCATAGGTCTCCGGTTTATGGGTCCGGCTTTGATCAATGACCAGGGTTTCTTTGGGCTGGATGGTCTGATCTCTTAACAGCTTGAGGACATGGATCAAGGACTCTTCCCGGTTAAAGGTACAAATAACCACTGAAACAGTTGAAGCAGTAACCGTCATGATTTTATGAGGCTTAGAAATAAAGCCTCCATCTTATCCGTAATCCTGCCGATTTCAAATTGATGATGAACTTTGCCCCTTCCTTTTTCTCCCATGGCCCTTCGGAGGTCGGGGTCTTTTAATAGTTTTATTGCCGCAGCGGCCAAACTTAGCTTATCCCCATAGGGAACCAGGAAGCCGTCTTCTCCGTCATCGATCATATCGCTGACGGCCGGTATGCGGGCCCCGATCACCGGTTTTCCTTTGGCCCAGGCCTCCAGAAAAACCACCCCAAAGCTTTCAACCTTAGAAGGCAGGATCAGGAAGTCGCAAGCGGTCAGGAGGTCGGTCTTTTCCTCTTCCGGGAAGTCATCCAAAGAGAGGATGCGATGATCCTGGGATAAGGGGTGGCTTTTGTATAAGGCTTGGAAATAAGAGCTGGATTGACCGGCCAGAATCAGGACCGTTTGGCCCTTTTCCTTCCAGATCAGAGGCATGGCATCCAGGAGAATGTCGATCCCCTTGTTTTCGACCTTACGCCCCAGGAAAAGGATCAAGGGCTGATCCGTCAGGCCGTGGGTGGATCGGAACCGGCGGCCATCGCCTCCCTCTAAAAGCGAGAGGTCTATCCCCTGGCCCAAGGGATGGACCTTTTCTTCTTTTATCCCTTGCCTGGTCAGAAATTCTTTTTCGGCCCGGGTATTGGTCATTATGGCGGAGGCCTTGGGAAAGAGCCAGCCAAGGATCTTGAGGAGCGAGGCGTTTAGATCCTGAAAATGGAGATGAGGTTGAATGACCCAGGGGCACCCCAATTTTCGCGCGGCCCGCCAGGCATAGTAGATGGTGGCGGTAGGAAAGGGGACGGCATAGAGGAGGTCGGGATTGAGGTCCCGGGCTATTCGGATCATCCGGGGCAGATAGGGGACCTGGGTCATGAACCAGAGGCGGTCTCCTCCGATAAGGCGGCTCCGTAAGGCCAGGGCCCCTGATTTGGCCAGGATTAACCGCTGCTTTCGAGAAAGAGGCAAACGGATAATCCGTATGCCCTCCCGGATTTCTTCCCTTGGCAGAGAGGGATTGTTCCGGGGGTTTTTAAAATCCTCCAGGCAGGTTTGATTGGAGGTGATCACCGTTACCCGATGTCCTTTTTTTACCAGCCCTTTGCCGCATTCCAGGAGGGCGGACTCCGTTCCTCCCCGGGCGGGATAAAAGAGATGGGTCAGGGCGACTATATGCATTTATTCCCCATCAGGGCCGATCTTGCCATGCAGATTTAGGGTGATATTGGGTTTTTGAAAGTCGTTGCTGATGATGGTCGCCGATTTCCAGACCTGACCGTGATAGCCCTTTAAATTTAGGGTTAAAGTTATTTTTCCCTCCCCTCCAGGGGGGATGACCCGATCGAAATAGGCCACGGAGCAACCTCAACCAGGCCGGACATCCCTGATCTCCAGGACGCCCAATCCCTTGTTGGCCACAAGAAAATCGTGGGAAAACACCGCCCCTTCTTTCACTTCCCCAAAATCAAAATCCGTTGCCGGTAAATGGATCGAAGGGGCGGGTGGAGCCGAGAAGGCCAAGTGGGACCAGATCAAAACTCCGAACAACCAGAGGCAGGGGTTTAACCGGCTTTTCAATATCGAATCTCCTGTTATCTTCTTTCCGGATGAGAGTATTCATGGGGCCTCCTCCTTGTCAAGAAAAAAGCGGAAAAAAGAAGGATCAGGGGGGGTGAATCAGGCCACCCAGATGGATTCAAAATAAGGGACATTGGAGGGGTCAATGGATAGTACCGGACTGTTTTTCTCCAGATTCCATGGGATAAAATAGGCCAGGTTTTGCAGGGCCTCCCGTTCGGGAAGCCGAATATGGGCCGTGAGCCATTCTTTAATTTCTCTGACGGTTTTAGAAAGCTTCTGATCCAGGAAGAGATTTTGATTAAGAAACCGAAGACCGGGATTTTGCTTGAGTTGATAGAGGGCCTCCTCCCAGTGAATCCCGGCCAATTTCTTACGTAAGATATAGCCGTTTCCCCGGTCCTGGATCCAGAGAAGGGGAGGGTTAATTTTAATTTGGGCCTGCTGAATCCTGGTCCCTTGTGTTTTTCTTTCAGTTTTTTCCAGCAAGGTCTTCCTTTTCCCGGTATCCTTAAGCAGGAGAGGGGATACCCTTTCAAACATATAGACCTGTTCCCCGAGGATTAGTTCCCGCAACCGGGTGGGGTCGAAACCCAGTTCCAGGAGATCGGCAATCGTCAGACGAAGCGGTTGGCTCCCGGCGGAATGATATTGTCCAAAAGGCCGATGGCCCCTTTTTCTTCCACAAGATCACGGAAGGCCCCTAAGATTCGGTTTCCCAACCCTTTTCCGCGAAAGGAAGGGGCGACCTCTACGTAGACCAGATAGTAACAGGGCAGGGGTTTGCGTAAATAAAGCATATTTAAATAGGCCAAAACCTCTTTTTCCTGGGTGAAGACCTCGAAGACTTGAAAGGGCTGACGGGGGCCGTCGGGTCTAAACCGTTTAATCCGGCTTCCTCCGACCGTAGAGTGGGTCAATCGATCCAGGTTGTTGAATAAACGGCTGGAAGGTACCAGGATCGATCCCTGAGGGGTATCCTCCCAGGTCATTTCTATCAAGGCCAGGGTTTCTTTAAGGCCGAGCCCGGCTTCCAAGAATTTTTTTTCAATCTGGCTGGATGTCAGATAGAGAGATTTTTTTTCCATTCCCTCAAAAAATGGGCCTGAATTATAACAGTTTGACCAGGGCGGCAATAATGGCGGCCTGGGCCACCAGCATACCAGCCACCCATTTGATGATTTCCACCTTGGTTTCGGCTATCTCTTTCCGGAGTTGTTCAATATCTTTTTTAGTGGCCAGGTTGGCGCCGATGATTTCGCCCAAAGCTTCAGCCTGGGCCTCGGCCTGCTTTTCCGTAAAGCCGGCTTCTTTCATCTTTTTGGCAAAAGCCAAGGTATCAAAGCCTAAAGCGGTTTCCATTCATATTCTCCCTTCGGCCGGTTTTTCCTTTTCCGTTGTAGTCATTTGATCCCCGCTTAATTTTTTATGACCAATTTTTGATCATTATAACAGAAAACATTGTAAAAAACCAAAAAACAAAAAAAAGATCGATTGATTGTCTACAATGTTTTCTTTTGATTCGGATGGCAATGGATTTTATCGGACACTATAAAGCGATTAGGCAATAAAAAACCCGCTATTTAAGCGGGTTTTTGTACTTCTTGGGATTGTGTTGGACTGTTAATTTGGTGCTGGCCATTGAACTGAAGGCGTAACGTATTGATACAATAAATATTTATTAATAAGCCATTTGTGTCATACCCCTAAAAATACCCCTAAAAACATTAGCGAACCCCTTTTTTTTTAAGGCAACCTTTTTTATAATTACTACATTATATCCATACAAAAGGCCAGTCAAAATATTTTATCTTCGGCTTTCCGGAAGGCCTCCCAGTCCACCGGACCCTTCCAGCCTTTAACCATATCTCATTTATTCGGTCTTCTCCTTCAGGGTTTCCAACAGGGGATTCCCCGGTTAATTAACCCCCGGTGAGTTTCTTTAACTGAATCCTCAAACTCTTTCCATCTTGAACGGATCCTTTAAATGTTTTTTCCCAATGCCTTGGATAGAGGTTTTTAACAGTATATCCTATATTTCTAAGAGCCTTTTCGATGCTGATCGATCTTTCTTCCAAATTCACGAAAGAAATGAGCTTTATGGCGGCCTTATCACAGGTGCAGAATATGATTTCTTCGTTTATGGTCAAGTAAGCGATTGATTCCAGTTCGCCCGGGTCAATACCGAGGCGGGCGTCCCTGGCTTCGCGCTGTATTGCTTTTAAATGATCCACGCCAATTCCTTCAATGACCCTAATTCGATCCCGGATGTCAATCTTGGTTCTCTTCCCTCCGCTTTTGAACTCCCTCGCTTCACCAAGAACAGTTTTTGTCACCTGCACTTCGTAGCCATTGAGGATTCTCTCAAATAAACCAAGGGCATGGAGATCAATGATTACATCGGCGTCAAGCAGCACCAATTTTTTCATAATTTTTCCCTGCATAACCCCTGTCAGACAGAAAATTATCCACTTCGGAGCGGTCGATTTCCATATATTCGGCAAACAGACCCCGTGAGATTTTTCCCTCCATTAAGCAACGACAGGCAAGAGATATATAACGCTGCGGGAATTTCGATGGCTGATATTCCTCATATAATCCCTGGCGCTTAATACGGTCCAAATTCCGGAATTCGGGATCCATGAGGACTTTATTGACCAAACTATTATTAAGCCTTTTCAGAATTACGAGCCTCCATAAAACAGCTTCCGTTGAGACGCCAAATTCCTTTGCCAGTTCAATAACATCTATAAGCTTAAGCTCCTTTTCGGCAGTGATTTCTTTTAATGAGATGAGGAGGTGTTCCTGGGGGAGAAGCAGGTTTGACGCGAAGCTATCGGCAAATTGCTCCGGTTTGGTTTTCTTCGTGCCATCGCCAATTTCAGTATGCGAAAAGACATTCCAAGTCACCACGTGGAATAACTCATGGGCAAGATCAAAATTCCGTCGCCAGGGCGCGTGTCGAGAACTGATAAGGATGCCAACGCCAAGGTCCGGGTCTACTATGCTGGCGGCTGAAAGGCTTTCTTCAAAATCCAAGTGGATGATTTTAAAGCGAAAAGTATTTTCAAGAATGTTCAATAAATTACAGGCAGGGCGAGATCCCAGATCAAGGAGCTTATGGATGTCGGAACTAAGTTTAGATGCCGTTTCGAATCCATTATGGGCGAAGTCTTCCTTATCAAGTTTGGTGAGGATTTCTTTCCAATGGCGCTTTAAGCCGAGCAGTTTTTCCAAGCAACTGTAATTTTTAAAAAATTTAAGGAATTGCCGCTGTTCCTTCTGTACATCACTACCTACCGCCCTACGCCAGAGTGGTACAGGGTCGGGCTGGACTTCGGCTTCGAAAAAATAATCGAGAGGCCTGCCATATAGACGTGCCATGGAAATGAGTTCGCCAGCGCTGACGTCCCTGGTCCCTTTTTCAATGGAGGATAGAATCTGGTAATGTTTAAAATCGAGCTTTCTTGTTGCTTCAGTTATTGAAAATCCTGCATATTCACGAGCTTGAGTGAGCCTTTTGTGAAGTTTTTTTATTTCTGTACTTGATGAACTCATAGCTCCTCCTGATAAGATTATCTTATCATATTCTACTATTTATTTATAAGTACATAAGATAATAATATGAATATGTCAATGTTTATTTCAACTCTCTTTTTTGATAGATGGATGAGATAAGGATGGGAAAAACGCTGCCGTGAATCTTCTCTTGAAGATAATGTTGTCATTGAGCCGTTTGATATCTACCGGCAGCTCCTTCTTATAGGCCAGTCCAAAGGTCACCGATATTTCAGACGCGGCCTTTAAAAGCATCTCCAGATACTTTTTCTTTCATGGTCCTCTGCCCCTTCAACAAAGGGGTTGGGTGGATCCAACCTTCTTTACTGCAAGGGCGGAGTCCCGGAGAAGATAAACTACCTTTTTCCCAGGGTGGAGGATCAGCCCGATCGATTCAAATTGCTGAAGGACGGGGATACAATTCATAGTGCCCGCTTTTAGGTGGGGCCTATAGAAAACAAAAAGGTGACCCCAAAGCCCCTATATCGGTGTTCATCTTAAAAGCTTCTTTTGGGGGGTAAAAAGATAGGTTTAATGCCTTTTTAAACCCCATTTTATAAACATTTCATTGCAAATTGAATCCGTTTGGATGGTCTGACCCTTTTTGTATTTTGAGATAATCCTTCCTGCGATTTGGCTGGGTGAACCATAGTATGTCAAGTCCTCCCAACATCGGGTTGACCAGTTATAGTAAATCCTTGACAGGTCATAACAATAGGGCTTCTCCAGGTTTGTCAGAGTCGTTTGAGCATGCGTGGGTCACAGCCTGCAGCTACAAGCGATCCGAGAAATACGAACTCAATTTCCTTACTGTCGTTATCTATTAGCTCTGTCTCCGGGTCGAAGCTCAGCCATTTATCATCATAAAGTTTTTTGGCAGCTCACCAGTTCAAACCAATCGACTCTGCCAGGTCCCGTGGATCTGTGGGAAATAGAAACCCTTGCCCTTTATCAACTTTATGTGGCATCTGTTATCCCTTTCGGCGGATGGATGTGTGTCGGCCAGTTTGGCGGTTTCGGTCCGCCGGGTTTCCATTCGGGGAGAGGAAAGAAGTTGCTATGTTCGTCGGCCGGGGGTCCGGGGGGTGGGGCGAGGCGGGTTTGGTAGGATTTTCCGGTCCTCATCGCTTCGGCCATTTCCTCGTAGATGGATAGGATGGTGTCCTTGGTACGGTATGTGCCATAGGCGGCTTCGTCCTTGCGTTTGACGATGGGGAAGGTGTCCATGATGTAGGCCATACTTTTGAAGAAAAATTCTGAGATAAGGCCCCCCCAATAATTATTCCTTCTCAAATCCATGGGTCGTAAATTTGAGGGTTCGGCTGTTTTCAGTCACTGTACGGACCACGGTATCCGGAGCCCCAGCAGGGATGTCCGCCTCGATTTCAAGGGTTACCTGAACAGAAGATCCAACTAATCCAACCAAGTGAGTGATAACTTCATCAGCGATCCGGCTGGCATCGCGGCCGACACGGGCGGGATCTAACGTCACCGAACCGTGAAATCGTTTTGGACGAGGTGGTTCAACTGGACCGGTGGGTTCGGGTTTTGGAGTTGTAGAGCCCGATTCTGGCTGATTTGTGGGTGTAGTATCCTCCCCGGGCTTTTCACCTGGTTGCACGGTTTCAGCTTTGATTTGCCGGCGGGCCACCTCCGGTCGAACTAACAGCCCGGTGTCATCCTCCTTAACAAAAACAAGTTGGCCGACACGTAAGCCCCGGTAGCGCATTCCTGCTTCGTCATAGCTCTCAGCATAAGCGAAAGAATCCTGTTCCCAGGTCAGAAGTCCAAACCCATCACGGATCGAATCAAGCAATACCTGGGAGTCCTTTAACCTTGGCAGATACAAATAGCGGGTGAAATCTTCGATTAATTGGCGAACCGACACATGGTCTCCGCGCCATAACGGCACGCGGTCCAGTTCCAGACGCAGAAGTGATGAGGCGAAACCCATTATCAGCAGTTCGTCGCTACGAAGTTTCTTACTGGCCCTAACCGCAAGCGCCTCCTGGCCCGAGAGCTTAATAGCCTGCCACACCGTCGGGGACTGCGGATTGGCTTGAGAGGGAACTATCAGCCACTGATAAGTTTCCGGCAGTCGTGCCGTTACCGAACTGTCGGCGGCAGTTTTCTGAGTCTCGGCCTGTTTGACCTGATGCGGGGATAAATCAAGGGTTTCCTTTTCATTTAATATAGATTCCCAGGCCAGGTACTTCCGTACGGCCTCGTCGAGGTCCTGCAAACGTGTTTTGTCCGCGGCCAGAAAAACCAGCGTGTTTCGGAAGAGCCTGGGCTGACTACCTCGGGTTTCGAAAATGGCCTTCGCAGCCGTTTCGGCAGGGTTGCCAGCTTCTTTGCTGTAAGGGTAATCAACGCCCAATACCACCAGGCGGGCATCCAGGTCATCCGGCACATCAGCACTGGTTCCGGGAAGGGGATGGACCCGATCAAAGTCCCCTTTTCTTTGCAGATCGTTTCGAAGCCGCCGGTCCAGTTCCTGTACTACCTTATCCGGGTCCCGTTTCATCTGCTCTGCCCGGTCTTCGGCCAGCTTGGTAACCGTAGGCTGTGTCGAATACCAGTATCGCGGCCCATCCTGATAAAGGAAGGTGGCCGCTGCCGCCAGCCTCCGAAGGGCATCCCCGAAAATTGCCGGCGATTCACCCGGCATTACACAGCCAAGCTTCACCCGTCTGTCTTCCAGTCCTCTATTTGCGGCTGTGGGGGTGGGGGCCGAGCCCAGATAAATAGTTCGGGCTACCCGGCGGCAGGCATGGTACTTCCCGAGATTCGGCACCTCGCTATCGATGCGGAGAGGCAACGAGTTCGGGCCGTCCACGTCCCTTTCAAGGATCGGCAACCAGTTGTCGGAAAGGTATCGAGTCAATTCGAATTGGACCCGTGGGTCATCTATCGGGATGTTGGCCGGCAGGATAAGGGGGTTTCGGTCTCCTTTTTCCCAGAGGCTATGGATTACTGCTGCCATCAACCGCAAGACCCCTCTGGTCCTCTGAAACTTCACCAGGGTAGACCAATCGATATAAAGCCGATCGAAAACCTCCGGATGGATGGGATAGGCAGCCTTGATCCGTTTTTCGTATTCGGCGTCGCCGCATTCAATAGGAAATTCCTGGTGCTGCGTCCGATAGAGGTCGGCAAAAGCCCTGGCCACCACATCGCGATCTTTAAATTGGTCAGGATCAGCTAAGGTTTCGAACAGTCGGCGGCGCACTATTTCAAAACCCTCTTCGGCGCTGGCCGGACGCCAGGAGGATTCAACCCGGCCGACCACATTTCGTAGCCGGTCCAAGGCCTCGCGCCCCCGCTGGCCACCAACCTCAACATCATCAGCCTGACTGTGGGGGGAGACTGCTGTATCCGAGGCTGGGAGGCTGATGACCATCAAACAGTTTTTTACCAACTTGGCTGACTCGGTCAAAGCCTGGGCGAAGGTAAACTGGGTTTCGAAGCTCCCGGCCGGTAGATCACTCTGGTCATGAAGTTGCCGGGCATAGGCAACCCACTCATCAATAAGGATAAGACAGGGGCCGTATTCCTTGAAAAGTTCTCGAATAAGGTCACCGGGGCTGGTGGCCTTCTGGTCGTCGGCGGTCATCCGGGAGAAGGCCTTTTTACCTCCAAGCTGCCAGGCAATTTCGCCCCACAAGGTCCGGATCACCGTCCCGTCAGGTTTTTTGACCGGGTTACCGGGGGAAATCCGATTTCCAACCAGTATAACTCGCTTAATCGCAGGTAGTGAACGTTCATCGGCCTCCTGCAATATGGCGTCAATACCCAGAAGTTCGAGTGGCGGGATCCCCGAAAACAGATGATACAGGGCCAGCATAGAATGGGTTTTGCCTCCACCAAAATTGGTCTGAAGTTGCACAACCGGATCACCGCCCCGGCCACACAAACGCTGTACCGCACCTACCAAAAGACGCTTCAGGCTGTCGGTTAAATAGGTACGTCGAAAAAATTCCACTGGGTCTTTATATTCAGCCGTACCTTCTCCCAGGTGAACCTGCCACAGGTCGGCAGCAAATTCCGCCTGTTGATAACGTCCGCTGGCTACATCAATATGGGGGGTCACGACCTCCCGCCAAGGCTTAAGATATCCTGTTGCTGCACTCTCAATGGCCGTGCCGGCCGATTTTCGCTTTTCAGTCCTCACCTGCTCATCAAACCGGACGCGGAGGAGTTCCATTTTCATCTTTTCCACGTCTTCAGCCTCGGGTGCAGAGACAGCCGTAAGCAGGCGAGCGGCGCTATCCAAAGCCCGGTAGGCGTCATCGGTACTGAAAGGGTTCTGGTGTGCCCACTTATTTCTGATATCTCTAAGCTCGCTGACTAATGTCCTTTCCGCCTGACCAAGCGTCTTCTTGAAGACCGTGTTCCATTGATTCCAGACCACGGCCAGGACAGTGGCAACGTCTCCAAAGGGATCTGACTCCGTACCGGCAAAACTCAATTGCTGAGGGGAAAGGGAGGCCTTTACCTCCTGGAACCAGCTTATCTGGTATTGGGCCTTAAGCTCCCGTTCCACAAAGGGACGGAGCCCGTCCTTCAAAAGATTAAGCACCTTGCCGACACGTTCATAATTCGTTATGGCCATCTTAATTTTGCTCCAATTTTATTCACTTCCTCATGAGTTCCGGACAAAGAAAAGTCACCTTAATATCATTACGCTCAAGTGCTTCACGATAATGCCACCAGTCGGTATCAGATGCATTTAATATGGATGGGTTATGATTGCTGGCCAAGACCACGGCAACAAACTTACGATCGCTGGCATCAAAATTGGCCAGATCAGGGTCATTTGGAAATTCTTCGAAATTTAAATTTTCTTCAGGTATCGCTGTAATTTTTACCTTCAGGCAATAGCGGGGATTTCCCTGGTTATCCCAAAGCCATTTAAAAAAGGCATCTCCTGCAGATGGTTGTCCGGAAGGGGAAAGATAACGCCGGTATTCATCAAAAATATGAAAGTCCTCATCAACGACTACAATTTGTTTACGGGCCGATTGTAACGCTTTCACACAGGCAGCTACACAGCGAAGCTCGGCGGGTTCATGTTTTCCGTTGGCCACGACACCCACATTGGTGTCGATCACAACCCATTTGTTCATAATAGCCCCCGCCGTTTGCGGTTAATAATCGCTTCCTGGGTAGAGGCTATTTCCTTAAATTCATCTCCGAAGAAACCCTCCGGCCAATTGGTAATAGTACCAAACAGATCCAATTCGAGGGGAATTAACCGAGACACATCTCTTCCAACCGTACAAAAATATAAAGCTGTATCTTTGGGTTTTATCTTCTCTTCCGCAATCCTCCGTTGTAAGCGGCGCAATAAATGTTCGCTATGGCTTTCAAGGATAATCTGTATCTTCCGAGTACGCACGGCGTCAATTAAGACATCGGCTAAGCCTGCTTGCACCGCAGGGTGCAGGTGAATTTCAGGTTGCTCAAGCAGAATAGTCGACCCTTCTGGTGCATAATAGCAAAGGACGATTACCGGTAAAATTTGAGAAATTCCAAAACCTACATCGGTTATCAACACCTCCGTTGCTTTGGCATGACGCACCCAAACCTGAAACAATTTACCGCCTGATGTAATCGGCCTTACCGTGAAACTTTCAATTAGACCAAGGTCCTTAAGCCATTTGGCGACCCGCTCCTCTAACGTTAATCTGGAGCGCCCTTTCCCAAGGGATATTTTCTGGCCGATATCACGTGATGCCAGTATAGCATCCACTGCTTTCTCGCCTCGCCGTCCCATGTCAGCGGGTTGTGTGGCTGCCCAGGTGTATTGTCTTCTCGGATAGTCTCGCAAGGGACCAAGGTAGTACATGCGGGAAAACAGCTCTTCAAATTGCAATTCAAAATCAGATAAAAACCCGGCATTTTGATAATAGCCCCTGACCTGGTCCGGAAAGCCATAGCATTTTACCGGAGGAGGTAGCTTCCAAACGCGTCCTTGCATACGTACAAACCTAAAAACATCCTCAGGGGTAACGAACAGATCATATTCCCCCTCTCGGCCCCCCTTTGCCGGCTTCATGCTGAACTCATGATCGCAAAAACGATAACTCATCCGGTTCATCAATGCCCTTCCCACATCCTGATCCCCGTTTTTTTTCCAAAGAATGCTGGCAGAATGAACCAGGGATGTACCAGAGAAAAGGAAATCCTTTTTTTTGGTAGGGTCTTTAATCTCAAGGGGCTCAGGCAATGTCCATTCCAGTTCCCAATCCAGCGTTTTTCCCGGGTCGTGGCCGAGCAACAAATCCTGAAAAGTCCCCAATTCCACCAGGCTGCGTTCGTCTCCCAAATTCAGAACCTGTTTCCGGTCCGAGGAGTCAGTGGTTTGCTTGAGCAGCAGGAGCATCTGAAGCAGGCTGGTTTTCCCTGAACTGTTTGTCCCAAATAACGCCGTGATTGGCGCCATCCTCATCCTGCCAGTATCTTTCCAGGACTTAAAATTTTTCAAAATAAGTTGGGTCAACATCAGAATAATTCCTCCTGTTTCATGGGTTCTTTCCCAATTTCTCCTGACAACCGGATAATTTCCGGCCAACTTTGGACCAAAGCGTTGTAAGTCAGTGCTTCTTGTGCTCGTTTTTTTCGTTCACAGATCGTATACAGACGGTAGGCCAGCTCACGTGCGATTTCGGCCTTTGTCCCGAGTTTGGCAATCAATTCCGAAGCCGTTTGTTCACCTTTGCTCAGTGCCCGAATAAATTGGTGGACCATCTCCCAGACGGTCAGGCGTTTATCCCTGGATGGGTCCCAATCCTCCGGCAGTTCATCAGGTTTCAACAGTCGAACCTTACCCCCTTTGGAATAAACCAACCCCGCTTCAACAATTCCTCCAACGCTGGTGTTCTTGGCCTTGGAAAGGGTCTCCCCTACCCCGAACTCTCCTTCCGAGAAACCAAATTGTTCAAACCAGGCCAATGCCCATCGAGTGTCGGCGTCAAAGTCCCCCTCCTGCTCCGCCAAAACTTCATCAAGAATCTGGTTGATCATAGCGAGTGCATCCCGCACCGACACCGGCTTGCCCTCTGCGTCGAGTACTTTGGCATAGCGGGTATAGATTGCCATGCCTGGGCCGATGGCTGCCTGCGCTAAATCCACTGGCGCTATGTTCCCGCGCTGCAGGTGAGCGAGGGCCAAGGGCAAGTCGGACTTGAGCGTGGTAACAAACTCGCGCCGTGTTGCGGTAGGGGCATTAGGTGTTCGCTTGCGGCATACGAGAACGATGCTGGAGGCGAGGGCGTTGGTGCCGATGCCGATTGACCGGGCCCCGCGCTCAGTCCGTATCGGCCAAGTGCCATTAATAGCAAAGCCGGCTCGAATTACAGCTTCCAGAAAGGTATCCCATCCGGTACTGGAGGTATTGCCGTCTCCATGGCTTTCGGTCTCCGACTGTTTAAAAGCATAATAGATAGTTACAGGGAAGGCAGGATGCGCCTGCTCGGCGAGGCGGTGCATTGCCAGAGTCATCCCTTCCAAGAAAAATATTTCAGCCTTTTCTTTGCTGCCGTGGCGATGGGTCGTGGCAACCAGTTCCTCAGCCTTGGGGACCACAAGCATAGCGAACAGATTGGGGAACACCGGCTTAAGCGTTCGGCGTAACCATACGTAAAAAAAATCCGATAGATCAGCGTAGCAGATGTTATCGTAATACGGTGGATCGGTAGAAATAACTTTGTCCAGCGATATCGATTGGGTTTGGGAATCACAATCAATTCCGTGCCCTGTAATACCAGGCCCAAACTGGTCCAAAGTTCGAGAAATGCCATCCAGACTGACTCCGAGGTCACCAGCCGCGTCGGCAAAAACGTTTGTTTCTGCGAAATCCCAGGTCATCGGGAGTGCCTGACGTGAAAAAGTAGTTTTCGCTTGGTCTCGTGTCGGGCTCCACAGGACGAGTGAACTGTTATAGTCAGCAACTTTATCAATCGCTAACCCGAGATACACAACCACCGCATCGGCGTAACTGATAGCATTATTGTCATTGATGACGAGTTTCCCGACATTTTTGTACTTGCCAAAGGCGAGAGCGTCCCGTTTCACCCGCTCTCGTGCTTCCTGCACCAGACCGGAAAAGGTGGTTAGTGCTAAGAGTTGGCGAGAAGTAAAGATTTCGGCATAGTTATTCATTCCGTATAAAGGAAGTTGATCTCGGCATTTTCCGATGAGTTCGTTCTGAGGTTTCCATTCAGGCTTTGCATAATGAGCGACAACTTCCATTTCGTCTGTTGGTGGCAGATAGACCCGCCCACGATTCCCTTCGGCGACAATAGCCATCATCCGAGTACCCATGCGCCCGGTCTGACCTTCGGCTTTGATGTAATTGCCCGAGACAGGGGTTCCTGACATCAAACATCGGAAGTTCGCCCCTCGCCCCAATTTAGTGCCATTTTTTACATCCTCCGGATCTTTCGGCTTCCCAATCTTCACGGTAAAGCGGTATCCGCCGTTCTTGATCAACGGCTCGATGTATACCTCCTTCCCGGCCTTGGTTGAGAGCATGAAGGTGGAGGCGAGCGGCACGTCCACGTTGGCGAATGCAGGGTTCGGGCTCTTTACCGTCCGCGCCCAAAGCCAGGCGATTACCGTCAGCTTTT
>CAZVHO010000101.1:0-6462 GCA_964627515.1 uncultured Thermodesulfobacteriota bacterium
CCACCCAGGATCTTTCTTCATCCTGGGTGGCTGTTGTCAGTGGGCCTATCTTCGATGCTTTGCTGCAGGCGGAATAACGCTATTTCTTGGATTCAGGTGAGTGCGAACCGAGCGCTTCGACTAAGACGTAGGCGGCTTGCAGGGCCTCCGTAGGGCAAAGGGGGAAACATTCTTTGCAGTTCCAGCACTCCTTGGAGGCGATCTCGGGAATAAAACTGATTTCTTTCCTGATCCCCCGGTCAACAAACCCCACGGCGTTCTTTTTTTTAATCTCGGCACAGTATCGTACGCATAGGCCGCAATGAATGCAGAAAGAGGCCTCTTTTTCAAACCGGTTTTTGTCGGCACCATACTCTTGAGCCAGATCCTGCAATTCGAAGGCATCCGGGGCATGGGCCAGCAAGAGCTCTAAAATCATTTTGCGGATTCTATCGATCTTTTCAGACTTGGTCCTGACGACCAAATTCTTTTCTACCGGGTAAACGCAGGAGACCACGATTCTGGGTCCGCCGCGTCCTTCTAATTCGACGATACAAAGACGGCATCCCCCGTAAGGTTCTAATTTCTCGTGGTAACAAAGGGTCGGGACCGCTATTCCCGCACTTCGTGCAGCCTCCAGGATAGTCATCCCTTCCTTGGCCTTGACTTCTTTTCCATCGATCTGTAAAAGGATCTCACTCATTTTTGTTTACTCTCCCTGACTATCGCTCTCGCTTCTTCGGGGATAGGAGGCGGCACAGGCTCACCGGAAATCTTTTTAACCGAACGAAAGCGAGGGGGGCAAACTTCAAAGCAGGTTCCACACTTGGTGCACTTCTCCTGGTCGATCACATGGATCCGGTTTTTGCCACCTTCAATCGCCCCGGCAGGACATTTCTTAAAGCAAATCATACAGGCCTGGCACTTAGCCGGGTCGATATGAAAGGCGATCAGTTCTTTACAGGAAAGGGCCGGACATCTCTTTTCCTTGACGTGAGCCTCATACTCGTCTCTGAAGTACTTTAGGGTGCTCAGAAAGGGGTTAGGGGCGCTCTTGCCTAAAGCACAAAGGGCCGCTTCTTTGGCTGTCTCGGACAGCTCCTCTAAAAGCGCGATGTCGCCCTCTTTCCCTTTTCCCTTGGTGATATTGGTGAGAATCTTAAGCATCTGCCTCATGCCCTCACGGCAGGGGACGCATTTACCGCACGATTCATCGGTCAGGAAGTCCAGGAAGTACCTGGCCACATCCACCATGCAGGTATCTTCATCCAATACAATCATCCCACCGGAGCCCATCATGGAACCGGCCTTGGTCAGTTCATCAAAACCCACCTGCAAATCCAACAGTTCTTCGGGGATACAGCCTCCCGAGGGTCCCCCGGTCTGGACGGCTTTGAATTTTTTGCCGCCCGGGATGCCCCCGCCGATCTTGAAGATAATATCCCGGAGCGGCGTACCCATGGGTACTTCCACCAGTCCGGTATTGGTTATCTTGCCGACCAGGGAGAAAATCTTCGTACCCTTGCTGCTTTCCGTACCGAACTGCCTGAACCAGTCCGCCCCCTTATTGATGATCAGCGGCACATTGGCCCAGGTCTCCACATTATTCAAGACGCTGGGTCTGCCCCAAAGGCCCACGATATTGGAGCGGATATACTTCGGTCTGGGCTCTCCGGCCCGGCCTTCCAGGGCCGTCATCAGGGCCGTCGATTCACCACAGACAAAAGCCCCGGCGCCCTGGTGCACTTTAACCATGAAATCAAAGCCCGAGCCCAGGATATTTTTCCCGAGAAAGCCATGCTCCTCGGCCTGCCGGATGGCCATGTTCACATTCTCTACCGCCAGGGGATATTCCTGTCGGACATAAATATAGCCCTCGTGGGAGCCCACGGCATAGGCCCCGATGGTCAATCCCTCGAGGACAGCATGCGGGTTTCCTTCCAGGAGCGCCCGGTCCATATAAGCGCCGGGGTCGCCTTCGTCGGCATTGACGATCACATACTTGATTTCGCCGGGGGCCTTGCGGGTTCCTTCCCACTTTCTCCCTGCGGGAAAGCCGCCGCCTCCCCGCCCCCGCAGGTTGGATTTTTTGACCTCTTCCAACACCTGCTCGGCATTCATCTGGAAAAGGGCCTTGGCCAAGGCGGAATAGCCGCCGATGGCCAGATAGTCCTCAATGTTCTTGGGATCGATATTTCCGTTGGAACCGAAAACCAGCCGCTCCTGGTTCTTGTAAAAGGGGATTTCCGATTCGTGAATGATCTTTTCCTTGGTGCTCGGGTCGGTATAGAGCAGGCGTTCTATAACCTTTTTCTCCTTAATGGTCTGCGAGACAATTTCAGGAATATCCTCGGGCTTTATTTGAAAGTAGCAAATTTCCTCCGGGTGAATGACTATTATGGGACCCCGCTCACAGAAGCCATGGCACCCGGTCTTCCGGACGTCCACCTCGGCACTCAAGCCCTGTTTTTCAATCTCCTCTTCGATGCGGGCAGCGACTTCTTTACTACCGGAGGCATGGCAGGCCGATCCGGAACAGAGGGTAATACAAGGTTTATTGGGGTCTCTTTGCGACAGGATGCCCTTCCTGAATGTTTCCAATTCGGCTGGTGAATTTATCCGCGCCATAATCTTTCCCTACTCGTAATTTCTTAAGACGTCGGCCGTCTGGACCGGCGCCATCTTGCCGTGGGTCTTCCCGTCAATTTCCATCACCGGCCCCAGGGCGCAACAGCCCAGGCAGTTAACGGTTTCCAGGCTGAACTTCAAATCCAGGTCCGTCTCGCCCGGTTTAATGCCGGTCAGGTCCTGCACCGTGCCGAGTACCCGCTGGGCGCCACGGACATGACAGGCCGTTCCCATACAAATGTGAATTTCATGACGTCCTTTAGGGACCAGGCTGAAGGCTTTATAGAAGGTGGCGATATGCTGGATCCGGGTCATGGGAACCTTAAGTCTTTCGGCCACCCTCTCCAGGGCCTCCCTGGGAAGCCAATGATTTTCAGCCTGAATCTCCAGCAGCACCTGAATGAGCGAACTGGCCTCGCCGTCATGTTTATCGATGATCTGATCGATTCTTGCGTTATCCATATCCTTATGTCCTGATCTCCTTCTTTCCCTCCCGCCTGTTCTTAATCCTCAGGCGACAGCATAGCGCTTCTGGCTTTCGTCGTACCGCACCAGTCGATGCCTTGACGAAGTACTCAGGTGTTTTGAAACTTCCGACGGGGTGAGGCCTAAACCTTTGGCGATCTCTCTCGTGGTCAGGGGGCCTTCCCGCAAAAGCGAAATAATCTGGCTGATGGCCAGTTTTTCGACAATGGTTTCATTAAACAGCCGATTGAGCTCGTCACCGGCGTAAAATTTATAGTACGCTTCTTCCGACATAACGGGTGCCCTCAGTCTCTCCCGTTCCACCAGCCTGATGTAGGGGATGAGATCGGTAACCGTCGAAAGCTTAAGCTTCAGTCCCTTTTCATCCAGGCCTTCACCCCGGCCCAGTGGTCCTAAGGCCTTTACCTTCTTAACGAAATCATTAACCTGTTCGACAAAAAGGTTGGCTTCGGCCCCGGACATAAAGGCCATCCGCAACCTTTCCGGATTGAGCCCTATGTGCTCCAGTATCTTTTTCAACAGAAGCACCATATTTAAAGTATGGTAATTCCCATGGGTCATATAATTACATTCGCCTAAATGGCAGGCGCCGATAAAAACGCCATCCGCTCCCTTGGAAAAGGCCCGGAGTACAAAGGCCGGGTCGATCCTGCCGGAACACATGACACGGATCAGCCGCATTTCCGTTGTATATTGCAGTCTGGAAACTCCAGCCAGGTCAGCAGCGCCGTAGGCTCACCAATGACAGACGAACCCTATTATTCTCGGTTTAAACTTAAGTCCCGTACTCATTCCTTCACACCCCTTTAACACGGTTCAAGGTTCAAGGTTCAGGGTTCAAGGTTCAAGGTTTGGAAAAACCTATTTTTCTGTTTCCGTGATGCCCCATGGAGCACGAGGACTTAACACGAAAACAACATTTCAAGATGAAAAGTGCCGATCTCAAGCCGCCGCATCAATTTGACCCATGATCTCTTCATCGGTAAAGTGCTTGAGTGAAATAGCACTGGTCGCACACTTGGTGTTGCAGAGACCATCTCCTTTACAGAGGACGGGGTTGACCCTGGCCTTTCTCCCGTTGGGCGTCTCATAAAATTCGATGGCGCCATAGGTACAGGCGGTGATGCAGGCCCCGCAGGAAATACACTTATCCTCAGCCACCTCGCAGACCGAACCGGAGGCCCCCACGGTATCATGGGAGAGAAGCGTCAAAACCCGGCCGGCGGCTCCATAAGACTGGTTAATCGTTTCGGCCATCAATTTTGGATAGTGAGCGATCCCGCACAGAAAAACCCCGTCTGTGGCAAACTCCACCGGTCTTAATTTGACATGGGCTTCTTTGAAGAAGCCATCGGGGCTCAAGGTGACCTTGAAAAATCCGGCCACTTCCCTGGTGGCGGCCGAGGGAATCACCGCGGCCGCCAAGGCCAGGATATCCGCATCCAGTTCAAGCTTCTTCCCTAAAATAAAATCGGTCGCGGTAACCTTTAAAACCGGCCGACCGTCCTCCGCCTCACCGGCTTCGACCTGAGGGGAATCCTGTGGCTCATAGCGGATAAACTTGACATCTTTGTCGGACGCTTCCCGGTAGTAATCCTCTTTGAATCCATAGGTCCTTATATCCCGAAAGAGGATGGTGATATCCATCTGGGGGTTGAGTTCTTTCAGTTTCAAGGCGTTCTTGACCGACTCGCTGCAACATATCCGGCTGCAGTAATTCCGGTCTTCGTTCCGGCAGCCCACACATTGGATCATCACCAGGCTCTGGGCGTTGATGACCTTTTCATCTCCCTGAGCGATTTTCTCCTCCAACTCCAGGTGGGTCATGACCCGGTCATCGGCTCCATAAAGGTATTCGGTGGGTTTATATACCTCGGCCCCTATGGCAATGACGGCGGCACCATGCTTTATCTCGGTGGCCCCTCTGTCGGACTTCACCCGGGTGACGAAATTCCCGATATAACCGCCGGCCTCTAAGATAGTCGCCCCGGTATAAACATGGATTAAGGGGTGCTGATACACCTGGCGCACCAGGTCACCCAAATAGGCATGAACATCAAGCCCTTCCAGAGTATAATGGATTTTTCGGGTTATCCCCCCCAGGTCGGGTTCCTTTTCCACCAGGTAGACCTCGTGTCCCTGGTTGGCTATGGACAGCGCACAGGTCATCCCGGCTACCCCGCCGCCGACCACCAGCGCATTCTTGTTCACCGGCAGGTCAAATTCCTGCAGGGGCTCCAGGTGGCAGGCCCGGGCAACCGACATGCGGATGATATCCTTGGCCTTCTGGGTGGCATCTTCCTTTTCTTTCGAGTGGACCCAGGAATTGTGTTCCCGGATATTGGCCATTTCAAAATAATAGGGATTGATGCCCGCCTCCCGAAGGGTGTCCCGGAATAAGGGCTCCAGGGTTCGGGGGCTGCAGGCGGCCACAATCACGCGATTGAGCCCCTTTTCCTTGGTCACGTCCGTTATTTCCTTGGCCGAATTCGTGGCACAGGAAAATACCTGGTTCTGAGCATAGACCACATTGGGTAAGGTCTTGCAATACTCAACGGTTTCAGGAACATTCACTATGGCCGAGATATTCGCCCCGCAATGACAGACAAAGACGCCTATCCTGGGCTCCTCCTGGGAGACATCCCTTTCCGGCGGATAGATCCTTTCCCGGGTCAGCTTTCCCCGCCGGTAGTCCAGAAACTCCGCGCATTGGGAGCCGGCCCCGCTGGCGCTGAAAACCGACTCGGGAATATCGACCGGCCCCTGGAAGGCGCCGCTGACAAAGATCCCGGGCTGGTTGGTCTCCATAGGGTTGACCGGATTGAGATTGCAGAAATGGTGGTGATTGAGCTCAATGCCGAATTGCCTGGCCAGGTTAAGTACATCCGCCGGCGGATTCAATCCAACGGACAATACCACCATATCGAATTCTTCCTCTTTTACGCCGTCGTCGGGGGTGGAATACCGGATGGTGACATTCCTGGTTTCCGGATCCTCTTTTCCTATGGATACGTAGCTTCTGATAAATCGAACCCCGGGAAGTTTCTCGGCCCTTTGGTAATATCGTTCGAAATCCTTGCCGTGGGAACGGATATCGTTATGGAATACGGTACACTCGGCTTCCGGGTGATGATCTTTGGTCAGAATGACCTGCTTCTGGGTATAAGTGCAGCATACGGCCGAACAATAGCTGTTACCGCCCGGAGGATTGATTTGTCTGGAACCGACGCACTGAATCCAGGCGACTTTCCGGGGATGCTTCAAATCGGAAGTCCGCCGTATCTCACCACCATAGGCCCCGGTAGAGGATAACAGCCGTTCAAAGTCCATACTGGTCACCACGTTCTGAAACTCCCCGTAGTGATAGTC
>CAZVHO010000101.1:6562-12743 GCA_964627515.1 uncultured Thermodesulfobacteriota bacterium
ACTTCAGTATAGGTCAGGACCTCTATATTCGGATGCCGGCCGACCTCGACCAGTTTAGGCGAGAGGATTCACATGGAGCAGTCATTGGTCGGAAAGGTCTTGTCCAACTGGGCCATATGGCCCCCGATGCTCGGAGATTTCTCAACCAGGTACACTTTAAAGCCGGCAGTAGCCAGATCCAGAGAGGCTTGAATACCGCTGATCCCTCCACCGACAATCATGACATCGCCGATATTATTATCTGCGAGACTTTTACTAAGCTGTTCCGTCTGTTCTTTTTCCACTTCTCTATGTCCTTAATTAGGTCTTAACGATTAGCTATCAGCCTTCAGCTTTTAGCTTTCAGCAACCCTTAATCATCTTGGAGTCACGCTGACCGCTGACTGCTGAAAGCTCCATTAAATCACTTCCTGGATAATTTCCGTTATGTCTTTTACTTCAAGGCGTTCGGCCAGATCCAGGGTTAACCGGCTGTCCTCAAACATGGTAATGCAATAGGGACAGGCCGTCACCAGCACCTCAGCCCCGACCCCGACGGCCTGTTCCAGCCGGAGTTCGGAAAAACGTTCACCCTTTTGCGTTTCCATCCAGATCCGGCCGCCTCCCCCTCCGCAACAGAGACTATCTTTGCGCGAATCCGGCATCTCCGTCAGTTCCAAACCGGGGACCTTCTTTAAGACCTCCCGGGGCTCATCAAATATGCCGTTATGGCGGCCAAGATAACAGGGGTCATGATAGGTGACTTTCTTCCCATACGTCTGGTTCAGCTTAAGCCTTCCCTCCTGAATCAGTTCGAATAAATACTGGGAAAGATGAACGATTTCAAAGTGCACCATAAAATCAGGATACTCGTTTTTGAAGGTATGGTAGCAATGAGGGGAGGAAACCAGGATTTTCTTCACCCCATGATCGATAAAGGTTTTGATGTTTTCCCGGGCCAGGCGCCTGAATAATTCCTCTTCGCCCGTCTTGCGAATGCTTTCTCCGCAGCAATTCTCCTCGGGGCCCAGTATCCCGTAATCTACCCCGGCCTTGTTGAGAATACCGGCCGTGGCCCTGGCCACCTTTTTTAATCTCGGGTCATAGCTTAAGTAGCAGCCGGGGAAATAGAGAATTTCCATCCCCTCGGTGAAGGTTTTGACGGACAAACCCTCCGCCCACTTGGCCCTGTTTTTTCGCTCTTCACTCAAGGGGTTGCCTTCACCGACCAGGCTGGCGCTGGCTGTGCGGACCGGCTTGACCGAAGTCGGAAAGACCCCATATTCCGTGGCAATCCGGCGTAAGGCTATCCCGGATTTGATCTGTTGGACATCCCGGGGACAGCGCTGCGGGCATCGGCCGCAGGTCGTACAACGCCAGATATCTTCACTTTCTATTTCCGTCAAACCAAAGGTGGCCTCGCGGACGATCTTGCGCATACTAAAGGTAGTAACCAGGTTCCACGGGCAAACCGTATCGCATAATCCGCATTGATAGCATTTTTTAAAGGCGTCTCCACCGTTGGCCTTAATGACCTCGATAATCTCTTTGTAGGGGGCTACAGTCTCCACGGTCTTCCTTGTCCTTAATATAAAACGAAATATCTTTTAATGGTTCTCATTCTGAATTCTGACTCCTGAATTCTGAATTCAGGAATTTTAGCCCTTCTTGGACAGAGACAGTCGGGTAACGGTATCGATGACCTTCTCCAATCCGTATTGGTCCACCAATGACTCCACTCCGACCTCCACGTCCCCCGGCTTCGCCTCTTCTTCGGCTTCCTCTTCCCTTTCTTCGTAAGTCAGGGCATCCACCAGGCACCACTGGACGCACAGGGGCTTTTCCAGTTCCGGATCGCTTTCGCACATATCGCATTTTAAAGGGAGACCGGAATCGGGTTCTTTGAAAAGGTCCCGGGAAGGGCAGGCCGCCCGGCAGAAGGCGCACTCTTCGTATTCCTTTCCGTCAATTACATATTTGTCCCGGCCCATACATTCGGCTCTGGCATTTTCACCGGCGTAGACCGGAACATAAATGTCTTTTAAGGGTTCACGAATCACCCGGATACGAGACCTGGCCGGATTGTTGCTGCTGTATTTGGGCGCCGCGTGAAAGGCGGAACAGGCCACTTCACAGGCCCGGCAACCGTTGCATTTATCCACATCCACTTTTATCGTTTTGACGATCTTCTTCTTTTTCTCACCCATGACGGTTACACCTCCTTCTCTTTCTCCACCGAGGTCTCCTTGGAAGGTGTATCTCCAACATCTGAATAGATCCCTCTTTTTTCGAGGTCTTGGAATACGTAATCCAAACCCAATTCCTGCAAGGACTCTTTCGTGGGAATACCCTGACTATTCCATCCCTTGAATTGGTAATAGGTATCCAGGAGCTGTTTTTCCAGTTCGGGGAATCTTTTTTTCCAATGGTCTTCGGGAGGCTTCTCGTCCGCTCTCCGCAGGCCTCTTCTGATATTAATGGCCCTGACCAAAGTCCGGTACCTTTTGGTCGCTTCCGTCAGTTTGGCTTCATCCATATCGATCCCGGCGCCGGATGAGATAAATTTCGGGTAGTTGTGTATGTGATAGGGAGGCTTCAGGGGAAAGGCTGACAAGCCGGCGCACATCCCGAGGGCGTCATCAATGTAGTGCATCCGTTCCTGCCAGTCGACAATGTCGCAACACATATCAACCGTGGGGTAGAAGGGCATGGATTTTTCACCCCGTGGTTCCCAATCCAGGAAATATTGTTTAAACCTTTCATCGGGAACCTGGAACCAATCCTTGACAAAGGTTTCTCTCTCCTCCATCGTCAGGAAAGGCGCCTGGGGAAATTGCCCTTCAATTTGGGTAATGTTGATCTTCTCGCCGGTACTGTACATCAGAAAATAAATGGGGTTCAGCATGGACAGCTTGAGAGGCAGTTGCTCATGTTTTTTGATGGTATTATGGGCATAGGCTTCTGCGCCCTTACCAATATGTCTGGCGGCCCAATAGGTCCCGTTGGCCAGGACATCACCGATCCCTTCCCGCCGGACAATGCGGTCCAGTAACCAGTAAAATCTCCCCTCGTTATCGGAGGGCATGCCCGGAAAATCATCGTCCGTTAATATGCCGTTTTCGTAAAGTTCAAGGGCAAAAGCCATCACTTGCGGGGCTGAGAATGCGTCCACCCCATACTCCGTAGCACTTTGAGCGATACCCAAGCCAAACTCCAGGTCCGACATGGCCGCCATGGTATAGGTCAGTTTCGAGAAGCATTTCATCATGTAGGTTGGAAGGCCCGGGGGGGAGATGGTGGCCCCGCAGGTCATCGGACAGTTATAGCAACTGATCAGTCGCCTCCGCATACTGTCCAGGGTCTCCGCCCACGCCTTGGCGATTTCCTCGTTCCAAAAATCCTTTCTGCGGAGACGGGAATTTCCCCACATGAAATTCTCGGTGTGCCACTTTTCATCATGGACTTTCATCTCTTGCGGCGAACCCAGACCGGCTAAAATGGGCATGACCCCCGGAACCGGATTTTCATTTCGCCATTTTATATATTTCAGGACTTCGTTGCAAAGCTCCATGTATTCAGCCGGTCGGGCAATATTGACGTCCCTGGTTCCACGAACGGCGATCGCCTTAACCCCTTTGTCTCCCATAACGGCGCCTATTCCGCCTCGGCTGGCACTGGACCGGCCCTGCTCAATGGAGGCGAAATAGACCCTGTTTTCACCGGCCAGACCGATGGCCGCCACCTGGGCTTTCGGCTCCTTCAACTCCTGTCGAATCAGTTCCTGAGTTTCAACAGCGCCTTTGCCCTGCAAATGAGAAGCATCCCGTATTTCTACTTTGTCATTGTTGATCCACAAATACACCAGATTGGGGGACTTGCCGCGAAGGATCACTTTGTCATAACCGGCATACTTCAATTCCGGGGCCCAAAACCCTCCCATCATGGAATAGGCCATTAACCGAGTCTGGGGGGAAATGGTCGAAACAATGGTACGGTTACAACCGGTGGCCGGGGTGCCGCATAAAAGACCGGCGCTGAATATTAACAGATTATCCGGTGAAAAGGGTTCGACCTCAGGAGGGACCCTGTCCCATAATATCTTGGCATTAGTCCCTAAGCCCCCCAGATAAAGCTCGGTGTCTCTCGGGTCGGTTTCAACCCTTTCAATGTTTCCCCGGGACAGATCAATTTCTAAATTATATCCTGTCTCTGCGTACCTCATTTTTTTACCCCTTCATAGATTACCTGAATCCGTGGCATACTTTTT
Source organism: uncultured Thermodesulfobacteriota bacterium (assembly GCA_964627515.1). Classification (GTDB taxonomy): domain Bacteria; phylum Desulfobacterota; class RBG-13-43-22; order RBG-13-43-22; family RBG-13-43-22; genus RBG-13-43-22. The sequence goes on from CAZVHO010000101.1 coordinate 10,809, forward strand.
GATTATTCTACGGGTGGCCGTCACTCAACCCCCAATGGCCTTCACCCTGCTACCAACTATAATGTATCTGTATTGTGATTATATAATAGCTATTAATTTGGGAAATGTCAAGTGGAAACATTGTGGCCAGTCATTTAACCCTATCTCCCCCCCGCTGACAGGGAGAAGCATCCCCGGTTAGGCTTTTGGGTCCAATTTTTTGAACAAATTAATAAAATTACTCCGATCAAACCCGATGGATTTAAAAAAGGAAAGGATGTCCACCGCATCCCAACGGACAGCCGTATAAATTTCAAATATTTTCTTCTTCTTATAGGCCTCAAAGAGTTGATTGGCCAGGGCTTGTCCGATACCTTCTCCCATGTGTTTCGGATGGACGCCCAAATTTTCTATCCATCCCCCCTGATCGATACCAAAACTATTGGTCATAATCTCGCTGATGACAAAGCCTATAACCTTTCCTTCAACCAGGGCCACCAGACTGATATTACCGTCTTTCTGAATATGTTCCTGTAAAATGGCTTTTCTTTTCGGGCTGACCTTAGATTTGGTAATGGTTTCCTGAATCCCGATAACCTGGGGAAGATCCTTTATCAGCAATTTTCTTATCTTAATCGGTTTCAAGGTCTTATTTTTCTTCATCAGTCGATCCTTATGATCTTGACATGTTTCCCGACCCATTCAGGAGGCAGGTAGACGCGTCCGCTGTTCCCGCTTTGCTTGACCTCTTTTTCAATCATTTCCTCCCCAAAAACTTCGAATTTAGCCTTGAGAGGTTTATTATTCTCTTCTGATCTGGACATATTCTCTCTCAAACTGCTTTCTTTTTTCCGGGCGATCATAAACGTTTCCTAATTTTTCCGGGATGGATACGGCTATAAATTAACTATATTTTAACTATAAAATGATTATAAATTTCCAACCTCGTTTGTCAAGTAAAAAATTTAAAGATCTTTCTTCTGCCCCGTCCAGAAACCCCGAGGATCGTATTGGCGGATTATGTAGAGGTCCTGGGCCGTCGGCAAGGGCGTGGTGGTCAGGTCGGGTAAGATCTTCAGATCCCAGCCTGTTTCGTCCTTCACCTGATCCGTTGATATTCCCGGGTGGACCTGAGCAAGAAAAGCCTCTTTAGTTTCCGGATGAAACCGCAAAACGCCCAGAGTAGTGATGATGGCCGCCGGTCCTCCACGAACTAAGCCCTGGTCTTTTCTCCAGTCCCCCCCCAGACCATAACCGGATGAGGTGATGTAGCCGACTTTTTCCACAAAGCGTCTTTTTTCATGGGGCATAATGATCAGCAATTTCCTGGAGAGGGAGGCGATATCCCCTCCCCCTCCGCTCCCGGGAAGGCGGACAAAACCCCTGGGCAGCGAAATCCTGGTGGTATTCAGATTTCCAAAACGATCCACTTCAGCCCCTCCTATGAATCCCACATCAACTTTCCCTTTCTGAAGAAAACCCATAACCGTCAGCATGTCACAGCACATGGTCGCCAGATGGATATTGGGCGGGTCTCCCATGGTAACGATGGCGCTGGAAGCCGGGGCTTCCCGCAAGACCCCGTTTTCAAACAACCCAATGGCCCCCGGAGCATGGGTTTTTTTGGCCAGGATAAAAGCCAATAAAGGAAGACGCATGCCGACAAAAACCACATCCCCATCGCTTATTTCCCTGGCCGCTACGGAGACCATTAATTCGGCGGGGGTGAACTGTAGTGCGGATTGCGGATTGCGGATTGCGGAGGGGAAAAGTTGGGAGTTCGGCCTCCGGCCCGTAAGGGCCTCCGGCTCGGAGGGAGTTCGGCGTTCGGGGTCGGAACGTTCAGAATTTAGTGTTCGGGGTTCGGTGTTTAAAGCATCTATTTTTTGCATAAAATCCTTGCTTTTTCTGATTTATATCCGATAATTTTATAAATCCGCAATCCGCAATCCGCAA
>CAZVHO010000101.1:12843-19668 GCA_964627515.1 uncultured Thermodesulfobacteriota bacterium
CCGCAACCCGCAACCCGCAATCCGCAATCCGCAATCCCGTCACCCGTCACCCGTCACCGTTTTTATCCTATCCTGATGGACTGCCATCAAAGTAACCAGGGCCTTGGCCGTCAATACATCCCCTTCCGACCGTTGATCATAGACCTCGGATTCTCCGACCAGGACCTGCCCGCCTTCACGCAAGATATTGGATTTACATACTAAACATTGACCATAGGCCGGCCGGAAGAAATTGATCTTAAACTCTATGGTTAATATACGGAAGTCTTCAGCCACCAGACTGAATGCTGCATAGCCCGCGGTATGATCGGCCATGGTGGCTAAAACCCCGGCATGGATATATTGATCCTGTTGCCGGTGACGGGGCTGGACGATCAATTGTGATTCGAGATACCCCCTTTTATAATGGATGGCCTTTATCCCCAGGTCCGCGATAAACCCCTGGGAATATTCCTGTGCTAAAATTTTCAACCGTTCCGAAGTCGGTTCTATCTTCATGGAAACCCCTTATTCTTCCCCGCCAGAGTAAACCAGGTAAATTCCGAATCCCATTCCTTGAGTATTTCAAATCCGGAAACCTTTAAATCATTTTTAACTTCCAGGTATTCACTCCGCATCATTCCGGACAGAATTACCCATTTTTTTTCAAAAAAGGCTTTGTTTTTAATGACTTCACGGATAACGGCCAGGTGCAGGTTGGCCATAAGAAGCTCTGCCGGTTGCTGAATATACTCTTCGGCCCGACCTTCTTGGACTTTGATGTTTGCTTCCAGGCTGTTTAAGGCCACATTCTTTTTTGCTGTTTCCACACAAGCCGGATTCCAGTCAATGGCCAGGATCTCTTTAGCCCCCAAGGAAATCGCGGCTAAAGATAAAATGCCCGTCCCCGTCCCTAAATCCAGGACCGTTTCCGGCTTCCCCTGGTTATAAACCCACAAAAGGGCTAAAAGGGAATCCCGGGTCGTTGGATGATGACCGGACCCGAAGACCACCCCGGGATCCAAACGGATATTCAGGCCCTCCCTGTTTTCAGAAGGGGTAACCCAGGGAGGGATAAAAAGGAAATTCCCGACCGCCAGATAATCCGACGTGGCCTTCCCCTGCCAGTCCTTGTAGCTCATTGAGTGGGATCGGACCCAGGTCAGATGGGGATTTTTTTTTAGAAATGTCTTAAGGGATTCTTCTTGGGGTTTGGAAAAAAACAAAAAAGTGGACTCCCCTTCCCGCCAATGGGCTAAAAAAGTCTCCCTAAAAAATTTTTCCGGTTCGAAGAGGGTCCCTTCCAATTCATAAATATATAATAAATCGTCCGGTCTCATTAATTCCTGGTTATTTCCTTATGGAATAGCCCTTCGGTTCAAGACTTCGGCTTGGCCATCCGATCTAATTCCATATTATAAATGGCCATAGCGGTTATATGGGCCAGCCGGCTGAGGAAAAATTCCTCCCGATGGGTTAATTGTCGCTCCGGGGTATTGGCTCTGATATATAAGGTCCCCAGATCCTTGTTCCGAAAAACCATGGGGAGCGTTTTCAAAATATGCCTGGAAAGAGGCGCCCCCAGGGTGGACAAATTTTCTGATTCCCCGGGGGGGTTTTCCATTTTTACTGAGTCTTTCAAACCCGGATACCTTTTAAAATCGATGGTCAGAATATCTTTTTCCGGTTCGTCATCCGAAGAAATCATATAACCGATTTCTTCTTTCCGGTCTATATAAACCGCCGTACAACGCTCGAGTTCGAGTTTACTGGTCAGGGTCTGGGTCAGAGTAAGCAGGAATTTGGGTAGATTCCGATCTTGCCCGATAGATTGGGCCACCTCCGTCAGGACCTCCAACTCGCGATAGTCTTCTTTCAAAATCTCTTTTTCCTTAAAAAGTCGGTTATAGGATTCCACCATGCCATGGAAAAAGAAAGTAACCACAAAGATAAAAGGGAACCTAAGCAGCGTATCCGTATGCCAGAATTTCTCCGGAGACTTAATATACAAAGAAATTCCATAGACGACCAGAATGAGACCGAAGGCGGAATAGATCAATCTCGCCCGGCGGGAGGCGGCGGCCACCAGAAGGATCAGAAAAAACACCAGGAAAAACTGGGAATCACTATGGACCGCAATGGAAAGGGCTAAGGTAGTCAAAAGGACATCCAATAACAAGATGGAAAAAATGAATTTTTGATTCTGAAACCAACCGGAAGGACACAAGGAACACAGGATATTGGTCAGGACGTAAAAGGAAATGAAAAAAGGTTGAATGGATAAGGATCCCTTTGGGGGATAACTGAACAAGAGGATATTTCCAACGACGATTACAAGAATCCACCGTAACAGAAGGACGTCTTTTTTCCCATATTCTTGATCTAATAGCATGAGAACTCCTTTCAGTAGGTTCCCGGAGAAACAGCGGAAAGAGGATTTACCCACCCATTATTGATGTCATATTATATCAACACCAAGGAGTTTTAGCCATTCAATTCAGATAAAATAGAGGCTCGATTTAGGAAAAAATTATGAACGGCACCGGATCATTCTTTCAATCCTACTCCCCGGGAAAGATCCATTCTTTCCCGGGGAATACCGACCATAAACTGCTGAAAGCCTTATGTAGATTTATTCCACCGGCACCCAATAATAATCCAATATCGTGTTGGAAGGTTTTTCAGTCCGGAACTCCGCCATGACCTTCATCCCTATATAGGGTTTGCCATACAAAAGATAACTTTTGGGGACAGTGGCCAAGCCGGGGAGCTGGACATCGATCTGCCAATAGGGGGTGGAAAGTTCGATCCCGGTACCGGCATAAACGACTTCGGTAAAAGCATAGACTTTTCCAATTACCGGATTCCGAAGGGTTCTCCACTTCATCTCCGTATGGCAATCAGGGCAATGGGCTCGAGGTGGGATCCAAAGACGGTCTTCCGGGCACTTTTTGTTCGGACAAAAAGTAGCCTTTAATTTTCCTTCTGAAAGGCCCTGGAAAAATGGAGAGAGCATCCCATAGGTGTGGATGTGCGTTAAGGTTCGGGGCCATTCGATGACCGTCTGCGGCTCCGTCTGTCGTATTTTGGTCACCTGACCGATGAATTTGGTCTGTTGTGTTTTTTTTGCCATTTTCAGATTCCTCCTTTATCAACTCTTTTTGAGAATACCGACGGTCACGTGAGAACCGACCCCGGCATGGGAAACCCATAGAGCCTGTTTGCTCTTTTCGGGAATCTGCAGACTTTTCCAGTCCCTGGGCTTGGTTTTACCCCATTTTTTCCAGATTTTGGGATCCCCATGAAATTGGTCGTATTTTTGCTGCAACTGCCAGAGGCATTGAACACCCTGAAAAATCCCGGTAGCCCCCACGGCATGCATGGTCCCGAGTAAGCCACCCGATAGATTGGAAGGACATTTCCCGCCGTAATAGGCGTCTCCGGATTCGATATAATCCTGTTCCTGTCCGTAAGGTCTAAGTCCGATATCCCCATAAGTTTGAAGATCGCTGATGGTAAAGGCGTCATGCAATTCCACCAGGTCTAACTCTTCCAGGGGATCATGGATTCCGGCCATACGGTAAGTCAGATAGGCGGCGAAACGGGCGGCCAGAAAACTTTCAAACCCCGGCCACCGGCTCCCCTCTTTCACCAATTCTTTATACATCCCGGGAGTTTCATTGGGCAGTAAGGGGATATCCATGGGACGTCGATCCGCCACCCGCAGGGTATGGGTACCGCCGCAAATAAAAACTTCACAGGGGTTATCACTCAACTTATAGGCGGTTTTCTCGTCACAAAGCAGTGCACAGGCCGATCCGACACTCATGGCGCAACATTCCAGGAAGCGCAAAGGATAAGCCGACATGGGGCTGGCCAGGACCTCTTCGACCGTGTGCTTTCCCGGTTGTTGGGCATAGGGGGAAGAACAGGCGTAGAGGCGGTTTTTAACGGCGATTTTAGCCCGGGTAGTCTCCGAGACGTTGAAGGCCCAGGCAAACCGGTTGGCCATGGGTGCATAATAGGAAGAATAAACACGACCCAACCGGGTTTCGAAATCCTTGCAGGCCGCCGTGGCGATATAAAAATTTCCGGTCCGGGTATCGACTTCATCCATCCGTTCCCAACCGGCGGCCAGGGCCACATCGGCATACCCTGAGGCCACGGCCATAGCGGCATTGAGAATGGTCGTGCCGCCGGTGGCCCCTCCGGTCTTGATCCCCACATTATAAAGGGGGTCCAACCCTAAATAATCGTGGATCTTGGCCTCGCAAAGCAATTGGTCCTGGAAATGGTCGGCAAAATGTCCATAGGCGGCGTAGTTGATCAGACCCTTAACTTCCAAGGGGTCCATTTTCAGGTTATTGTCCTCCAACATCTGCTTAAAAGCCATCATAACCAGCTCTTCCAGTCTATATTCCGGAAAGAACTTCCTATAAGCGCTGGTGCCTCCGGCCACCATAAAGACCCTTCGATTCCATTTGGGAACCCGTAAGTTTCCTTTTTTAAACGTTATCATTCCTGATCCTCCTTAGCGTTTTTTTTCATTGGTCATTACGCCGTCTCGGGACCCCTTTCCACCCGAGTCGGGGCCTCTCCTTCGCCCCCCTAAGGGAAGCGAACATTTCTCAAACAAGTCTTAATCCATTTTTGGCTTTCCTTCCCTCCTTTTATTTTTTCAACTGGTTAATAAAAAAATGCAGTTGGCTGATGGTCTGTTTCCAAATATTCGGATCTCTATTGGAGGAATAGAGGGTAACGGCTCCGTTAATGGAGATCACGATAAAATTGGCGATTTCTTTAAAATCCAGCCCTTTTTTCAACAGTCCTTTCTGTTCCGCCTCCTTCAGCCAGTTCCGTATCAGTCTGGCAAACCCTATATAGCCTCGGAGAACTTGTTTATTCATGGAGACGGACTGGCCGGAAAGCTCCACCAGCATATTGGCAAAAAAACAGCCCCCTTCAAAGACATCAGCCCCCAGATAGTCCCTCAGGGCATTTTCTGTCGCCTTTTCTATTCTCTTAAGGGGATCGGAAATGGTTTTGATGTCTTTTAAAACAATGCTTTTCCAGATCCTGGCCGCCTCCTCATAAACGGCATACCAGATCTCTTCCTTGCTCCGAAAATGGCCGTAAAGCCCCCCTTTGGTCAGATGGGTGGCATCGAGGATGTCGTTGATGGAAGTATTGAAATAGCCTTTGACGGAAAAAAGCTGAAGGGTCTCTTTGATGATCTGCTGGCGGGTTTTGGTTCCTTTGGTTCCCATAACGGTCTTGTCCATAAATAAAACAGAACGGTTGGTATATTTTTATATATTAAAAAAGAAGGGGCGCTTGTCAAGGGAAAAATGACGACATCGTATCCAATATGGTCCACAGGACTCTTAAAGTTCCAAAACTCCGTTTTTTTCTCTTGGGGCCCGGGGCACCGGGAAAAGCTCATGGCTTCGGGCCGTGGCCCCCCTCAAGGGTTTGCAGCGACGTATTGTCGTTTATCCTGCCGGTCCGAGTTTGCAGACCAAAGACGGGATCGAAATCCTTCCTTTCACCCGTTTCGCTGAACAGTTAGCCTCAAATGAAACCTGGTCTCAAAAATGAACCGTCTGTTTTGAAATTAAAAAGCCATGGCCTTTGCCCTTGACCCCATTTTGCGTTATGTTATACTCCTTTCATCACAAAACATTGAACAAATACAAGTGGAGGAGGTATAGTAAGGCAACATGATAAACACTCTTCAGATATCACAGATGTCCAGGGAGGAGAAACTCCGGGCGCTGGAAGCCATATGGGCTGACCTCTTGAAGGATGATAATCAGATCGAGTCTCCCCCGTGGCATGAGGACATTCTACAGGAAACCGAGGCCAGAGTGGCTGCCGGTCAAGAGGGCATTGAGGATTGGCAAACAGCCAAGCGGGAACTCAGAAAGCGCTTTGAATGAGGATCAAGATCCTTTAAAATTCTCACTCCTCATAATAATACCGCCGGGCATCCCGCCGCCCTCTTAAGTATTCGTACCGTTCTAATTCCCTAAAAAACCTTAAGATTTTTTATTGACAAATTGTCATAATGACATTATCATAAAACGAAACTAATTACTAGGAGGGAATTAACATGCTCATTGCTTTAGACAAACGGGGAAGCATCAACCTGCCGAGCACGATACGAAAGGAACTTGGCTTGGAAAGCGGCACCTATCTTGATTTGCAAGTGATGGATGGAGGGGCGATGTTGTTGCAGCCTATTGCCATTTACCAGGGTATTCGACTTGGGAAACAGGGACTGCAAAAGCTTGCCGAAGCCCGTCAGAGCGGGACGACATCAATACCCACCTGGCTGACCAAGGAAATGAAACATGCCGAAGTTGATCCCGAGCCGGAAATTTCTTGAGGACGTCGAGGGGCTACGGGCCAATCCGCTGCTAAGGAAAAAGTTGGCGAAATCGCTTAACCTACTGGAGACAAACCCATTGCACCCCGGGCTTCATTTGGAACGGATTATCAACGACCCCACGGCCTGGTCGGCAAGGATAGATCGTCGCCTTCGCCTTTCTTTTGATCCACAAAAATTATTACAGGCTGGGAATCCGGATTGGTCGGCCCCGCTATTGCTCCTGCGTATCCTCGACCATGACGATTTGTATAAACACCCCAGATAAGATGACACATTAGTACCCTTCAAACCCAGAGCTTATTTCCAGTCTCAGACTGTCCAATAACCAGGGGCCAATATCTTTTCTGGATGGCTGAGCTATTATTCCCCATAATAATACCTCCGGGTATCCTGCCGCCCTCTTAAGTATTCGTACTGCTCTAATTCCCTTTCGATTCGAAGCTGCTCATCGACCA
>CAZVHO010000102.1:0-19588 GCA_964627515.1 uncultured Thermodesulfobacteriota bacterium
CCCGGTATCTTGGAGTAACGAATTCGTGCGTTACTCGGGCGGTTTCATCGGGGGGGAAGTTGTCAGATTTAATGGAACGTTATGGTTGAGCGGATGGGTTCCCTCTATGCACACTCTGCACGAACGTCCCCCTCGACGACGACGTCCCCCGCGACTTAAGAATTAGGGGACATGCCAAATCGATGATTAAGGGGTAATGTTAGACCGTTGCTAATAAGACTTCAGGCTGTGTCTTTTAAGTCGTTTTTTTAATATTTTCATTGCTTTTTGGGGAAAAAATTTTCCCCCGAATTCATTTTTCAAAAATTTTAAGGAAAAATTTATTCTTGCATACAAAATTTATTTCTTGGATAAAAAAAATACTCAAAAAAATATTGGGGGAAAAAATAAGTTCATTCCTTTCCCAAAAAATTTATAGGAAATTCCAAAATCAAGAAAAGCCAGATAAAACTCATTTCAAAATTCGTTTCATTTTTTCTCGCCCTTTAGTTTCCGTTATTCTGGCTTCTTACAACCATGAGGATTATGTAGAAGAAGCGGTGCTCAGTGTTTTGCAACAAGGCATTGACTCTTTACAATTGATTGTAGTGGATGACGGTTCTAAGGATGGAACTGCGGACAAAGTTCTGAGAATAAAAAATAAAAGAATCGAATTGATTTGTTTAAAAGAAAACAGGCAATACCATCCCCGAAACCTTGCTTTGTCTATTGCTCAAGGGAAATATATTGCCTTCCAAAATTCGGACGATGTTTGGCGAGAAAACAAATTAAAAAAGCAACTGGAAATTTTAGAAAAAAATCAAAAGCTTGTCGCTTGTTTTACAGATGTCGAAATTATCGGAGAAAAGGGGGAATTTTTAAAAGATACCTGGGCCAATGGAATTTTTACCAAAAAAAATAGAAACTCAGTTTTATGGTTGAGACATTTTTTTGACAAGGGAAATTGCCTATGTTTTCCTTCTTCAGTGATTAGAAAAAAATCTTTCCAAAAAATTGAAATGAGGTTGAACCCTACCTTGGTTCAACTGAGTGATTTTGATTTATGGATTCGTTTGGCAGCCGTGGGAGAATTTTATATTCTCGATGAACCTTTGACAGCTATGAGAATTGTCCCTAAAAAAAATTTGAGTGCCCCTTCTTATTTTTCCCAACGGCGTTCGGAGATGGAGCTTATGGAAGTTTTGGAGCGATACATAGGCTGGCCTGTTTTTCCCAAAGTTCCCGAAATATTTTCCGATGTTTTAGACCCTAAAAATAAATCTCCTGTTGGAATTTTGGGGGGATTGGCTATGTATGCATGGCAACTCTCTCCCTTTCATATTTTACTTGGAAATAAAATTATCTCCTCGATTTTAAAAAATGACTCCCAACGCGAGAAGCTTGTTCACTTATACGGAGTAAAAATTATACAAACCTATTTTCAAAAACGAGGAGACTTAAAAATCCTTTTGGGAAAAGATGATGTGTGATATCTCAACATGGCTTACAAAGTTATTAAAGCAGTCTGGTTTTAAAGTTCAAAGCACTAATTTAAAAAACTCTTCCTCGTGGAAACTAGTAGATGGTGCAATTCAACATGTTTCGGGTTATTTTTTCAAAATCATTGGAGTACGATGGACTACATCTAACCAGGTGTGTGAGCAACCATTGATAGAACAAAGCGAAATTGGTACTATGGGTTTTATTTTGCGACAAAACCAGCAGGAACAAAAGCAAGAGATCCTCATCCAAGGCAAAATAGAACCAGGAAATGTGGGAGGTATACAAATAGCCCCTACTTGCCAAGCAACAGAAAGCAACATAAAATGCGTTCATGGCGGTAAATTACCTCCTTATGCTGAATATTTTTCCACACCCCAGGGAAAAAAAATTTGCGATTCGCTTCGCAGTGAGCAAGGAAGTAGATTTTTTAAAAAAAGAAATAGAAATGTAACGATTGTTTGCGATGAAGTTATTCCCGTTTTGTCTTCTCATAGATGGGAACGCGTAGAAACAGTTTTGGATTTACTTAAAAAAAATTACAGGGTAAATACCGATGCTCGCTCCGTTTTAGTGAGCACACCCTGGCATTTGTTAGTAGGGAGGGAGCCTTTTTCCCGATTTCAGGATGATTTTAGCTTGCAACTTCAAAAATCCTACCAATCTTTTTCTTCCTCTGTGCGATTAGACAGCATAAAATTATATCTGCAATCCATGCAAGAACAAAATCTCCAAATTAAAAAATTGGAAGATTTAAAAAATTGGGTTTTGAATGAAGAAGGAATTTCCTCCCAAAATAAAAAATTATTTCGCGTAAGGCAAATTTGTTCTTACATTCGAGGGCGAGAAATCTCCCATTGGGATCAGCCTATCATCGATAGTTTTCATGCGGGAAAAATTATACTTTTGTGTGCACAATCCCAAAATATTTTGCATTTTTTATGGAAAGCCACAAAAGAACCAGGGCTTTTTCAGGGAGAATTGACACCCACTATAGTTGTAGAACCGGGCAGCCAGGACAAAAAAACAACTATTCTTTCTTATTCTGCCCAAAAAATAATCGCAGAATGCTGGCAAAGCGAAGAAGGGAGCAGATTTTTTCGGGACATAAACCAATTTCAAATTGTAGATGCGGGCAAAGTTTTTGATGTAGGAGAAAATTATTTCTGGATAACTTTAGGAGACATCCAAAAATTACTGCAAGAAAAGGAATGTTTTTTTACCAACGAAGCCCGAAGTATTTTATCTTTGCTTCTTGGTTGGCTGTAAAATATTATTTTGACATTTATCCAAGGAGGTTGTGACCTTCTCCCTAAATTCCGTGGTTTTCAGGCGCAAAATTTATGAAAATAGGGATTAGAGTCACCCCCCTTCTTTCTCCGATGACAGGAATTCCTGTTTATCTTTTAAAACAGCTCCAAGCTTTATCTGCTATAGACAAGGAAAATGAATATTTTCTCTACACCAGCAAAAAAATTGAGGGGGATAATCCAAAGGCTTCCGGCACGGCTTTCGCACAATACACAATAAAAGTAACACAATAAAAGTAAAAGGGGACGTTCGTGCAGAAATTGCTTGACAAATTGAGATCAATCAGATAGTAAAAGGTTATGCCCAGATTAGCCAGATTAGACGCCCCGGGGGGTTTGCACCATGTCATGGGACGGGGGATCGAAAAGCGGAAGATATTCTTAAGCGATGAAGATCGCGAAGATTTCGTTTCCCGGCTGGCTGACCTTGCCAGTAATCAGGCCATGAAAATTTATGCCTGGGCTCTCCTTCCTAATCATTTCCATCTCCTCTGTAAAACCCAAAATAGACCTTTAGCCTCGAGCATGCGGAAATTGTTGACCGGATACGTGGTCAATTTTAATCGGCGTCATAAAAGGCAGGGACATTTGTTCCAGAATCGTTATAAATCAATCGTTTGTCAGGAAGAAAATTATTTAAGGGAGCTGGTTCGCTATATTCACTTGAATTTACTGCGGGCGGGTTTAGTGAAGGATCTGCAAGAGCTGAATCGATCTCCCTGGTCAGGGCATATCGCTTTGATTGGGAAAACGAAAAGAGAATGGCAGGATACGGAATATGTCTTGTCCTTTTTTGGAGAGGGCCGGAAAGGGATAAAGAAGTATTTGGAGTTTATCCGGGAAGGCATTTCTCTTGGACGGAGGCCCGAGCTGGTTGGAGGTGGACTCATAAGAAGCTTAGGGGGATGGTCAGCGGTTTTGGCCTTGAGGGGGCAGGGGGAGAAACAAGAAGCCGACGCGAGAATACTGGGAGACGGGGATTTCGTCCAAGGGGTTTTATCCGAGATGGATGATTTTGCTAAAGAGAATTTACGACTTCTGCGTCCCATAAAGGATTTGTCAGTTTTGGCGCAAAAAGTTTGTGACCTTAACCAAGTGACTTTGGAGGAGATACGGTCGGGAAGTCGGAGGCCGGCAGTGGTAAAAGCACGCGGGGAGTTGTCCCAAGCCGGGGTGCAACTTTGGGGATTTTCCGGGGCGGAGATCGCCCGGTATCTTGGAGTAACGAATTCGTGCGTTACTCGGGCGGTTTCATCGGGAGGGAGGTTGTCTGATTTAAAGGAACGTTATGCTTGAGCGGATAGGTTCCCTCTAAGCACACTCTGCACGAACGTCCCCCTTTTGTCCCCCTTTTTGTCCCCCTTTTCCAGCATTACCCTGACCCCAGCACCTTCTCGATTCTGCATAAGAGGCTTGAACCGTGATTCAGCTATACTGGCTCATTCAAGAAGAAAACCCTGTGGGGGAAGGGGTGATGTCTTGCAATAATGCATTTTGTCTGATAGGGTTCGTTATGACCATACGGAGAAGGACATTGCCGAATGCCTCGGTTTTCATTATGCTATGATAAGCCGGGTAATAAAACGAGACCGGGTGGATCAGGGATAAGAACGAATATGTGATTGCAGAAACCCTAAGTGTTCGACCTAAAGGAGGTGTGACGATGAAAAGGATGGGGACAAAGGAAACGAAGGATTTATCGGGTGTAAGCCGACGAGACATGTTGAAGATGATGGGAGCAGGGACGCTGTTCGCATTGCTTCCCGGTTACGGTTTGGGAGGGAGTGCCGCAGGGTTTCCCGCTTCCGGTGGACAGGGGCTCATATTTTTAGTGGGGGATGGGATGCCCCTCGGCGTGATCAGAGGGATGCATGAAGTCAGGACCAGGCTTTATGGAGACAAAAATTCGAATTTCTACTCAAAAATGCAAGACATTCACTCCACGTTCGGATATATGTCCACACGAAGCCTCTCCAGTATTGTCACAGATTCCGCGCCCGCATCCGTGGCATGGTCAACGGGTTCTAAGACCATCAACAAGATGCTCGCCTCCTTGCCTGATGGCCGGCCTCTCCGGACCATCATGGAGCTTCTCAAAGAGCAGGGCTATGCCTGTGGCCTGGTCACCACTACAAGGGTGACCCATGCAACCCCTGCGGCATGGGTATCCCATCAGACGAACAGGGATAAAGAGGATGACATTGCCCTAGAATATCTGAATTTAAAACCGGATGTCATACTTGGGGGTGGAAGCAAGCAATTTGACCCCTCGAGCAGAAAAGATCGTAAGAACCTTTACAAAAGCTTCTCCGATGCCGGTTATGACGTCGTCAAGGAAAGGGACCATCTCCTTTCTTCGGACATCGTCTCATCTCAAAAGCCCCTTTTGGGGACGTTTAGTTCCTCACACTTGGAACTTTATGTGGACAGGATGAATCAACCTGAATTGGCAAAGAAAAAGCCGGCCCTTCCAGAGATGACAAGGGTTGCCCTCCAGAAATTATCCAGAAACCCAAAGGGTTTCATATTACAGGTTGAAGCAGGAAGGATAGACCATGCCAATCATTACAACGATGCATGGGCGGCTATTCTGGATACTTATGAACTGGATCTGACCTTAGCGGTCATTGATGAATTCCTCAAAATGAATCCAAAAACCCTTGTGATCATCACTTCTGATCATGGTTGTGCAGGCTTTGGCATTAACGGGACAGGGCCTGAGTATAATGATTCAACAGAAGCATTGAAGAAATATCAGCCGATGAAAGCCTCTTTCGAATTCATGAAAAGAAAGATGAAAAGGAATTCCTCTCCGGCAGAGATCAAGGATCTTTTCGAACACTTTACCACTTATAAGATTTCAGAGGAAGAGGCCTCCATGATCTGCCGGTCCATGCAGCCGGAATACATTAATTATTACGGAGATTATACTATTCAACCGGGAGCCACGATGGGGAAGGTATTGGCCCATAGCCAATACGAGAAAATTTCAGAGATTTTCTGGGATGGCAAAACCCTCCTCAGGAGAGGGAATGTGGGATTTACCTCCACCCACCACACAGGAGAAGATCAGATTCTGCTTTCTTATGGTTATAAATCAAAAGAGCTTGGTTTGGGCAGATATGTGGATAATACTTATCTCTTCTCTGCCATGTGTGAATTTTTCGGAATCAGATATAAAAATCCGACCATGACAGAAGAAGAGGTAAAGCCCTTCATCAAAACCGCATCCATAAGAGATTGGATAAAGCATATGGAATTACATGTCGCTTAACGTCACCCCGGCAGCAGAAAGCCCCCCGGCTTTTACCGGGAGGTTGATTGGAAAGACATATGGGGCCACCCATCGTATCCTTACCCGATCAAAGGGGTCAGTCAAAAGGGTGGGGTCTGTACCGCCGAAATCCGGGTCGGACCAAGCCATAAGATTGAATTCACATTCAAATGAATAAAAGAGGGGGGTTAAAAGGGCCTTAAAGCCTACTTTTTACCCCCCAAAATGAGGCTTCTAAGCGAGCATCGATGCCACGAGTCTAACCGACACTTCCTTCCTAATC
Organism: uncultured Thermodesulfobacteriota bacterium; assembly: GCA_964627515.1. Taxonomy (GTDB): domain Bacteria; phylum Desulfobacterota; class RBG-13-43-22; order RBG-13-43-22; family RBG-13-43-22; genus RBG-13-43-22. The sequence continues at coordinate 6,347 of CAZVHO010000102.1, forward strand.
GTATCCGGCATATAAGGGTGAAGGATCTAAATGGGATACTACGAGAAGGGAATTGGGCAGGATAAAACGAGGTTGGAATCTATTCTTTTCATTGACTTCACCCCTTGGTTTGTTTATCCTGATACGAAGCTAAGCTACCGTATGAGGAAGGTAATTTTCTTATGGGAAAAATAAAATTTCCACAGGGAAAGAGCGTAAACTCATCTTATGATAAAGAAACAGATGTCCTTTATGTGTCTTTTGGGGAGCCCCGGGCGAGTGAGACACTCGACTCGGGAGAGGACTTGCTGATCCGCTTCGACCCCGAAACCGGTGAGATCAACGGGTTTACCATTTTGAATTTTTCAGAGTTCGGCCAGGAGATCGAAGAATTAATCGCGGCGCGGGCTGCTGCGTAGACGAATCGGCCTCCTTCTTCGGCGGTTTAAGATCCTGTATCGTTATTATTTGTTCAACCCCCAATACGAATATCCCAACCAACGGCTCGACACCGACCGGGCAACAGTGCCCGCCGGGTCAGCCGGAACATTCGCTTAAAGGACTGATAGATGATCAATATTGACTGGATCAGCTTTGTCATAGCCTCTATCGCTGTCGTTCTTTCGCCCGGCCCGGGGTCGTTGTTCGTGGCAAGAACTGCCGGGACCTCCGGGTTGAAAGCGGCGCAAAGAGCTATGCTGGGAATCATGGTTGGCGACACATGCCTGATTATCCTGTCCGTACTCGGCGTATCAGCTCTTTTCCGTGCGCATCCTTCTTTGTTTCATGCCCTGAGGTTGGCAGGGGCCGGGTACCTGCTGTTTCTCGGTCTCAGACTGGTCCTTGGAAAGTCAAGAACGGAGTCATTTCGAATGCAGGATTGCGACCATTCTTTTAGGCAGGCGATCTCCATAACCCTTCTCAACCCCAAGGCCGTTTTCTTCTTCATGGCGTTCTTTCCTCTGTTCATCGGGTCTTCCCAAAATGATTCCTTCTTTACCTATGCCTCTATGACTCTCACATTTCAGTTCATTAGCGCAGCCTATCTCAGTCTGCTCATTCGGGCATCCTCTTGGACAGCTTCGGCCCTTCGCAATAGTGGTGCGGCGAGATTCGTATTGGAAAAACTCTGCGGGTGTATATTTATCGGTTTTGGGCTAAAAGTGGCAATCACAAGAAGATGAGCGAAAACATTAATAAAGGCGACGGGGTTATGTTGGCTCTCGTGAAAAAGCCCCGTATTGAGATATCCATTCAAGGTGAGGATGTTAATGATCTCATTGATTGGATAAGGAAAAAATATGAAGTGAATATACTCTCGTCCGAAAATTCTGAGAGCATAGCCATCGAAGAGACTGATTTTTGGAAAGAAATGCAGTCCAACAGAATCGGTAACCTTCTTTCCGCAGCACGCCTAAAAGCCAATCTGTCGCAGGCACAACTCGCCGACAAGCTCGGGGTTCGCCAAAACATGATCAGTGACTACGAAAGAGGCAAGCGCAGGCTCTCTCCGGCAATGGCAAAGCGGATAGCTGAAATTCTTCAGCTTAAGTTTGAAAGAATCTCATATGGAATATTCAATCAGTCCGATATCAACTGAAGATCGCGAATCGATAATAGATATATTCAACCATTATGTAGAAAATTCCTTTGCGGCCTACCCGGAAGATAAACTCCCATATCAGTCATTTGATATGTTTTTACAACTATCGAATGGGTTCCCGACAGGAACTATAAAAGATCAGAACGGCAAGGTCGTCGGTTTTGGAATGCTGCGTAAACATAACCCAATGCCGACCTTTTCTCATACCGCCGAAGGGACCTATTTTTTACATCCAGACCATACGGGAAAAGGGCTGGGGAAGCTGTTGCTCGGTTCTCTTGTAAGGGGTGCGGTTGAAAAAGGTATTACGTGCCTCTTAGCCAATATATCTTCCCTCAACCCCGACAGTATTAAATTCCATCAAAAGAATGGGTTCATAGAATGCGGTCGGTTCATAAAGGTCGGAAAGAAAAAGGGCCGGGAATTCGATACGGTATGGATGCAAAAAATGCTCTGACAATAGGGTCGGCCAGACGGCGGGAAGGGCGGCGGCCTATCGGGCAAGGTTCTTGGCGCCGCTAATTACCCTGAACGTTATCCATCTTCCATCACGCGCCAAAGGGGTCAAGGATTCAAGTGAAAGGCGTGGAATTTAAAACCCTTGAACCCTATTTTTTTATAGCAGTATTGGGTCGGACCTAATGCTGTTAACTTAAGAGTTTTTTAAAATGAATTCGGCCTCTTGGAGTAATTCCAGTAAAAGCTGAAACCAATTTTTTTATCATTTTTCTGAACCCTGGGTTTCGTAAGCGTTGTGGGCCGCTTGGAATTCCCTTATAAATAGCGGAATTGAGCCCGATCTCACTCAAAACTCATTTCAAAATGCTTGAGAGGCGACACGATATAACATATTGTAAATAATATATTATTCCCTTAAGTTAACGGCATTGGATCGGACCACGCCAGGGGGTTGAATTTTTGATGAATTGTATAAAGGGTGAGGGGTAAAAAGAGGCTTAAAGTGACCATTTTGCCTCTGAATAGAGGCTTCTAAGAGGAACACCAGCCGCGAGCCGGCCTTTCAGTATAAACTACACCTTCTCCTCGAATTGACTTTTCAACCACAAAGTGAAAATCGGGTCGACCAGGCCCCAGAGATCGGACTCTTTTTTTCTCGATCAAGTTTCTCTCTAAGGTCCCCAAGGCGTTCAGCTATCTCAATAATCATCAGGATATTCCTATCATTGGTACGGATCATGGCGATCCCAGGCGCCGTTTGAGTTCCCTGTCGGCGCTCTCTCTTTCGCGGGCACTCCCGTTGCGGATTGAGTCAACTATGGTCAGTAATTCATAAAGTTTTCTGTCTTCAAGGCCGCTTTGGAAACGGATTTATAAAGGGGGGAAAATTCGTAACCACGGGTGTCGTCTTCCGGATCAGGCCATACCAGCATAAAAAAAGAATCTATAAGGACCGACTCTTAGAACCGTAGGCATCTCTTATTTGTTTTATTAAATTATTTTAATTTAATGAAAGGATTATAAAAGGGAAAGGGGAAGAGGGTCAAGGGAAAAAGTGGAGGAAAGGAAGTCTTGGCAATTCTTATCAAAAATGTAAAGGGGGACAAATTTCAAGAAAACGCTTGACATATTGGAAGAAAGAGTCATACTTTATATGACTCTTTCTTGGGGGTGCCGGTGAGGATAACGAATTTTGAATGGGATGAAGGAAATGTCTTGCATCTTGAACTCGGACACGGGATTGAGCCGGAAGAAGCCGAGGAAGTTTTTCTAAATCAGCCTTTTTATCGGCGTACCAAAAAAGGACATTATGTGGCTTTTGGTTCAACCGTTTCCGGTAGATATTTAACCCTTGTTTTTGAATTAAAAAGCAAGGGCCGGATTCGGATCATTACCGGGTGGGATATGAAAAGGGTTGAAATTCAGTATTATAAAAAGCATGTGAGATAAAAATGGCTAAAAGAAAAGCAACGACCAAAGACTGGGTAGAATATTATGATCAAACCGATATTCTAAACGAGCTTTTAGAAGAACCGGTTCATTTCAGTTTGGACGATCAACTCCAGAAGGAGATACTTTCCGGGAAGCGGGCAAGGAGGCTTAAGAATTTAACCATCAAAATAGACCCCCTTCAGGTACAAATGATACGAAAAATGGCGGTTACCAAATCCATGCCTTATCAGACCTTAATCCGTCATTGGCTTTCCGAAAAAATAAAAAGCGAGTTAAACCTTAGCTCAAAATTCAAAATGGGGTCGGACCGTCCGAAGCGGTTAAATTGAAATTATATTCTCGAAAAGATGGGTCTATAAGGGGCTTAAACCGGTCCTTTCGGCCCCCAAAACAGGCTCTTACGCAAACCCGAGATGTGTATTTCGGATCATAAAGGGGGATATCCTATTTCATTCAGGTCTCCCCGTAATGCCCATAGCCATTCCTTTTAGCCCCAACCTCAACCTGTCGAGCCATCTCCGCCATAGGAATACCCGGTTTCCGGCATAAATAAAAACAGACTTCGTGGGGGTAAATCTGCCCCCACCCCCGATAAGGGTTCAGTCAAACGACACGTTTTTTTACCCCCCTCTCCCGTTAGCGGGAGCCGGCAGGGACAAGGCGAATCTTTTTCGCTTCCCTGCCATTGACCTTCCTGCCCCGCAAAAAAATGATGGAAGCACTGAGCAGTCCGGAGGTTATCAACCCGATATTTTCCAGGACCCCCAGAAAGACCACGGCGCTGCTTCCCACCACGGCCCAGATAAGCGTTATGAGCAGCAGCGAAACGGAGGGCCTTCTTTCTGACCAGAGAAGCAGACCAAAGGTAAAGATCGCTGTTGGGCAGGGGGCCACTCCGAAGACCGGTGAAGATGGAAACCGGTGACCGAGCTGGCTGTCAAGAAGCTTCTGGTTCCCGGTCCGGGGGCCATGGACCGGCTGATGGAATATGCCTGGCCTGGAAATGTCAGGGAACTCGAAAATATGGTTGAGCGTGCCATGATCCTCCGGAAAGGAGAGGCCCTGACTTTCGAAGATAACCAGACCGAGACTCCGCGGGAGGTAACACCCTCCACGGTTATAAAGAAGGGGCAACCGCTTACCCTTGACGAGGCCATGGCCCGGCATATCGAAGAAGTGCTCAAGATCTGCGGCCGAAAAGTGGAGGGGAAGGGGAGTGCAGCCGAACTGCTCGGTATGAATCCCAGTACCCTTCGAAACCGAATGAGAAAGCTACACATCCGATTCGGCCGTCAGAAATAAAAGGGCACGGATCAAGTCGAGGGGGTTTTCCCTTCGTCCTTGCAAGGTTCAGTGACATCAGAGATCTTCCAGACCACAGGGGGATTGGCCTGCTCGTTAATATGGAGCCTGAAGATGTCAGGCCTGGCGTAATGGCCGACGACATCCAGGTCGTATTTACCACGGGCGATCTCGGAGAGATCGATTTCGGCTGTGAGAACCCCCTCCCCCTCATAATCGGGCCCGGCCAGGAACTCCCCAAAGGGGTTGACGATGCAACTTCCCCCCCGGATAAGGACGGTCTCGGGATCATCGCCTTGAATCGCAGCATAAACCTTTGGATAGGCGCCCCGCTTGATGTATTGGCAGGCACTGAACACAAAACAACGGCCTTCCACCCCGATATGGCGCACCGTCGGGGTTGCCGAATCCCGGTCATCGACCGTGGGGGCACAATAGAGCTGGATCCCCTTGGAATACATGGCCATGCGCAGCAAAGGCATATAATTTTCCCAGCAGAGCACACTCCCCAGCTTTCCGATGGGCGTATTGAACACGGGTAAGGTGGAACCGTCACCGAACCCCCAGATGAGGCGTTCCATGGCCGTCGGCATCACTTTGCGATGCTTTCCCATGAGGGTGCCGTCAGGGGCGAAGAATAGGGCCGTACAATACAGGGTCCCGATCTCCCGTTCGATCACCCCAATCACCAGATACAGATGATGGTCCCGGGCTGACTGGCCAAGAAATTGTGTGGCCGGTCCGGGAACCTCTATGGCGCTGTCGAAATACCGTTGGAAATCCGCCCGGCCTTCGGGACTCCGCACCCCGACCCTGGCTCCGAAATCAAGCCCCTTGGGATAACCCGAAATAAAGGCCTCGGGAAAAACGACCAAAGCGGCCCCTGCCCGGCCGGCCTGCCCGATGAGGTCCCGGGCCTTGTCCAGCGACCTTAGGCAATCAAATGGTATTGGTCCTGCCTGGATAACAGAGGCCAGAAATCGTTCCATAGTCAACTCCTTATTGATCCGTTGCGGTCAGATCATGAGGTATTTTTGCTTAATAGTCGGTTCCCGTTCCAAATCGTCCATAGTCCCTTCAAAACGGATCCTGCCGCCTTCCATCACATAGGCCCGGTCGGAGAGCTCCGTGGCGAAATGGATGTTCTGCTCCGCAAAGAGGATGCCGAGCCCCAGAGTCTTCAGGTGTTTGAGCTTATGGGTAATCTCCTGGACCACGATCGGGGCCAGTCCTTCCACCGGTTCGTCGAGGAGCATCAAAGTGGGATTGCCCATGAGCGTCCTTCCGCAAGTGAGCATCTGCTGCTCGCCTCCGCTGAGATAACCGCCCCGATGGCGGTCAAGAGGCCTCAAGGCCGGAAAGAAATCGTAGATCCCTTCGATCGTCCAGGGGGCGATTCGGTCTGAGACCGCGGGTTTGGCGGCGATCTCCAGGTTTTCCCGAACGGTGAGATCCGGGAAGATCAACCGCTCGTCCGGCACATAGCCGATCCCCAGGCGGGCAATATCGTAGGGGGGCCAGCCGACGAGATCCTTCCCCTGATAAACGATGGAACCTTGGCGGGCCTGAGCCAGGCCGATAATGGTTTTCAGGGTCGTCGTCTTGCCTACCCCGTTTCGTCCCAAAAGGCAGACACATTCCCCCTGGTGAACGACGAAGGATACCCCATGAAGGATATGGCTTGTTCCGTAATAGGTGTGGATATCTTTGATGATCAGTTGGGTCATCCGGCTTGCTCACCTAAATAGATTCGTTGGACCTTTTCATTTCTCCGGACCTCTTCGGGCCGGCCGGTGACGATGACCTCTCCCCGATGCAACAGGGTGATGCGATAGGCATGACTAAAGACCACGTTCATGTCGTGCTCGGTAAAGAGAATCGATAAGTGAAACTCCTGGTTGAGCCGGTCAACCAGGGACATGGTCTCCCGGGTTTCCTCGAGAGACATGCCCGCTGTGGGCTCATCCAAAAGCAAGAGCTTCGGTTTTCCGGCCAAAGCCAGGGCCAATTCCAATTTCTTTTTATCCCCCTGCGAAAGCTCTCCGGCCGGGATTTTTCGTTTCGAGGTCAGCAGGCACAAGGAAAGGATCCTTTCCGTTTCCTCCCGGCCGATCCGATCGGCTTTCGAGAACAGGTCAAAGGTCCTGCCCATCCGGGACTGGACCGCCGATCGGATATTTTCCAGGACGGTGAGTTTGGAGAATATGTTGCTCACCTGGAAGGCCCTGGAAATCCCGGCCCGGGCAATGTGATGGGGCAATTGATTGGTAATGTCGCGGCCGTTAAAGATGATTTCTCCGGAGTCGACCGGATGATACCCGGAAAGAAGGTTGAAAAAGGTACTTTTCCCGGCCCCATTGGGCCCGATGATGGCCGATTGTTCCCCTTCTTCCAGGACAAAAGACAAATCCCTGGTGGCCCACAGGCCGCCAAAGCGTTTGTTCAAACCGCATACTTCCAGGATATTCGGACTCATCCCCCGCTCCTGTCCTGGTCCGCCCCCTCTCCTCCGGAAGAGGGCCCATTCTCCCCGGCGGCCTTGGTTTTGGTTAAGCGGGTTTCAATCACGGAGAGAATCCCACCGGGGATGAAAAGGACGATCACTAAGATAATGAGCCCCATGGTCAAGGGCCAGTAGACGGTGAAGCGGGTCACATAGGCATTGAGGCCCGTATAGATGATGGATCCCACCAAAGGACCGACCACAAAGGCAGCCCCTCCGATCAGGGACATGAAGACCGCCTTGCCCGATTCCATACTGCCAAGCAGGTGCGGCGAAACGCTTCTCTGAAAGGGACCCCATAAAGCCCCGGCCAGACCGGCAAAGATGCCGGCGATGACGAAATTAACCAGCATGACCTTGCGCACATCGATCCCCAGAAAGGAGGCCCGTTTCTGGTTGTCCCGGAGCATGCGCAGCGAATAGCCAAAGGGCGATTCCGTAATGCGCCACAAAAGGAGCACGGCCAGGGTGACGATGAGCAGGGTGAAGTAGTAATAATGGGTCGGGTCCCTGAAAAAGGGCGGGGGCATGAGGCCCTGAATGCCGTCGTCTCCCTTGGTAAAGCTGTACCAGGAGAAGACCACATAAAAGAGCAATTCTCCGAAGGCCAGGCTTAACATGGCAAAATAAATGCCGGTCAAGCGGATACAAAAGAATCCGACCACCAGGGAACCGAGGGCCGTTACCGGTAAGGCCATCAACAGGGAAAGAAAAAACTGGCCATAGCCGATCACCCCGCCAGACATCTGGAAATATCGAAAAAGCAGGGCCGCCCCATAGGACCCCAAGCCGAAAAAAGCGGCATGGCCGAAAGAGATCTGCCCCATATAACCATAGATCAGGTTAAAGCTTAAGGCGAAAAGGCCCATCAAAAGGATTTCGGTGGCGACAACAGTGGGAAAATCACCGGGCAGCAAAGGGATCAGGAGAAAGGCCATAAGGAGGATGAGGGCCACCGGACCGGAAAGCCCCTTACGGTGATAGAGGCGAGCCAGCCAGGAGGCCCCTTCCATAGGATTGTCCAGGAAACCATTCATCAATAACGCATCTCCGTTCCGAAAAGCCCCCAGGGTCGCCAGATCAGGACGGTCACCAGGATGATAAAAATAACCGCCAGGGCCCCGTTGGGCCAGAGCAGGATAGAAAAAGAATAGAGAACCCCGACGATGAGAGAGGCTATAAAAGTCCCCAGAATACTCCCGAAGCCGCCGATAACCACGACGGCAAAACACTGGATAATCAGATCCATGTCGATCCCGAGGCTCAAAGGCATGATGGGCAGAAACACACCGGCGGTCAACGAGGCCAGTCCCACCCCCAGGCCGAAGACCCCGGCATAAATGGCCGGGATCCGTATTCCCAGGGCACTGACCATGTCGCGGTTATAGACGGCGGCCCGGACTATTTTGCCGTATTTCGTGCGGTGCAAAAACCACCATAGCCCCAGGGCAATGAGGCAGCCCGAGGCAATGATCACAAAGAAGTAAGGGTTTACGAAGGACCCCATCACCTCCATGGGTTCGATGGGCAGGATGATCCGCCGGTTCTCCACCCCCCAAATGAGTTTGATCAAATCGCCCAGGATGAGGATCAGGGCAAAGGTCAGAAGAAGCTGCTCAGGCAGTTCCCGCGGGTACATCCGCCGGATCAGAAAGCGCTCGATGACCATCCCAAAGACGAACATGATCCCCGTGGCCAGAGTGATGGCCGGTATCAGGACCCAGGGCTCGGTTCCCCAAAAGGAGGAAAAAAACTGGAAGAACGAATAGGTCAGGTAGGCCGAAACCAGCCACAGGGTGGCATGGGCAAAATTAAGGATGTTCATCACGCCAAAGATCAGCGACAACCCGGATGACAAAAGAAAAAGCATCATGGCCCGGGAGAGGCCACTGAAGAGTTGAATTAAGAGAGAACCGATATCCGGCATGACTGAGACCTGTTCTGTTGGGCGCCACGAAACCTGAAAATACGAATATCGAATATCGAATCATGAATGTCGAAGGGGGGTTTTTCGCCGACCCCTGACCCCCGATCCCTGAACGCTATTTTCATATTAAGCCCTCTTTTTCTGGAGTTTGCGCACCTCCTCGCAGGAAGGCAGCCAAACCTCATCACCCTTGATTACCAGTAGCGTCTTCGGGTCAAATATGGGGAAGGGATATTGAGGGACATCGACCACCTCTCCCACGTAGGAAGGGGCATCCAACTGGTTGTTGCAGTCCCTGATGGCCAATCTTCCCCGGCAGGTATTGATGGTGGCTCCGGTCAAGGCCTTTCGGAGGGTTTCGGTATCGATCGATTTGGCCTTGGCGGCCGCCTGGTCCAGGGCGTTCAGGGCGTCAAAGTACATACAGGCAAAATCGTCGGGATAATCCGCCTTTCCGAATTTGTCCTGGTAGAGTTTGACATACTGCTGCATCATGGGGTTATCCATATGGGCAAAGAAAGGGCATCGGGCCAGCCCGACGATTCCTCTGGGAAGGGTCTTACGCTGCTGCATCAACTCCGTGACCGGCAGGAAAACCCCGGGATAGACGATCCGTTTGAAGAGTCCGGAGGCCTTGGCCTGCTGGAGAAAGGTCTCATTATCTTTACCGGCGATGGCCCCGAACATGAAGTCAGGTTTCAGGCCCATAATGGCCGAGATGTAGGAGGTGAAATCCGTCTCACCCAGCTTGGCCCAGAATTCCTTGGTGAGCTTAGTCTCCGGCGAAGTCTGACCCAGGCTGGTTACAAAGACCTTTTGGGCGTCCCGCCCCCATTCATAATCCAGGCCCAGGGTGACATAGGTCTTCCAGCCCTTGGCTTTAATCATCTTGGCGATAGCCACGACGGTGGCATTAGACTGCATCCGGCTGTCCGGTCCGAACAGAAAGGAATAGGGGGTATAGTTTTCATGGACGATTTTTGAGCTGTTGCTGGTTGCGGCCAGATGAAGGACTTTGTGCTCATGGATCACTTCCTGCACGGCCATGGCCACGGCGCTGCTCCAGGTGCCTATAATGGTTTTTACTTTTTCGTTGAGGATCAGGGACCGGGCCTCCCGGGCGCCTACGTCGGGTTTGGTCTGGGTGTCCCGGAAATAAAGCTCGATGGGATGCTTTCCCGACAGTCCCCCCCTTTTGTTGATCTCCGCGGCGATCAGGGGCAACCCTTTAATCGGCCGCTCCGAGTAATTAGCTCCCGATCCGGTAGTCGGCAGCAGCACACCGATCCGGTAGGGTTGCCCGGATTGACTGCTTACCGTGCGGGGTAACAGGGCCATGACTCCGGTAGCCAGGGTGGTCAGGATAAAATCGCGACGGTTCATGATCGGAAGAAATCGGTCCCAGACGGAATGGTTTTGGTAATTTGACATGGGTGCCTCCTTTTTTTGAAGAATCAGGTTCCTTGTTATTCTTGGTTTTTTCAGAACGTGCCCCTGCCAGGGATTGGCTTTCCGGTTGCTTCAACAGCTTTCCGTTTATAAGAAATTACATTAATTGATCCAAAATCTGATCCAAAATAGTATCAAATTTTTCACCTGTCAAGTTCTTTTATATTATTTCTTCTTATTTTCTTTCCAGCCAAAAAAATTCTTATCAATAAGAAGACTACGGGAAACCTCGAAGTGTTCCCGGACCAGGCTCTTGGCCTTCCCGGTGTCGCGGCTTTGAATGGCCTTGAAAAGTCCTTGATGATCCTTCTTGAATTTTTCCACGGCCGGTTGTAGAAACATGACCTTTAACATGAAATAGATGTTCTCATAAAACTGTTCCATCATCCTGACAAAGAAGGGATTCTTGCCCATGGCGCAAATCTGCAGATGGATTGCCGAATCGAGAGTCCATCGCTTCTGATCGTAGACCATCGCGTCGTATTTTTCGTACTCATCGATCCATCTTTTCAGAACCGCCAAATCCTGTTTGGTGTAATTTTTAATGGCATTCTCTATGGATATGGCTTCCAAGGTCTGGCGCAGGTCGTAAATCTTCTCCGCTTCCTCGCGATTGACCACCCGGATATAAAACCCCCGGTTCTTTTTGGAAACCACCAAATCATCCCGTTCCAGCATCATCAGGGCATTGATAATCGGGGTCTTGCTCATCTTCAGTTTTTCTTCCAGGTCCCGGTATATGATCTTCTGTCCCGGGAAAAGCTGACTGGTGAAAATGAGATCCTTGATAGCCTTGTAGGCCTCGTCGTTCTTCGATTTCATGATCCTCTTAACGGTTTTCGGTCAGTGACGGTCCGAAATATTGAATCCAAAATTTAATCAGATTTTCAAGAACATTAAAAGGGCCGGGGATTAAAGTCAAGGGATTTTTTCGACCTTCTTGGTCCACCGGCCGCGAAATTTTCCCCTTTAAAAATCCCTTCCCAAGGCGGCCTCTAAAGACAGAAAACTTCATGAATTACTGGCCAGAGTTGATGCAATCCGCCATGGGAAAGCCCGGGAAAGGAGGTCGCCGCCCGGAAACTGAAGCGAGGCATGGGATCGCCATGATCCGTACCAACGACAGGAATAACCGGATGATTATCCAGGTGGTCATGCGCCGTTGGTGTTAAATTGATTTTCGTCTGTCTGGTTGATCTGGTCTATTTTGTGGATTAGGTTTATCTGGTTGGGCTGATTTGTTTAGCCGGTTTGATTAATGAACTCCGATTGCTCAACCCTTCAATATGATTTTGGCATTTAAAACCAAAATTCGGGGTATTTTCTTTGTGAAGGAATATTGTTAATCAACAAAGCCACAATAAGCATACAGGCTACTCCGGCCCCAACCGGAATCAGGGCATACAAAAACCCTAAGTTGGTTATTTTCGGACCGCCGATGACGGCAATAAGGGCCGTGGCCCCACCGGGCGGATGCAGGGTTTTAGTGACGTGCATCAGGGCTATACTGGTGGACACAGCCAGGGCCGAGGCCAGCCAGAGATGAGGAAAGAGAAGTTTAAAAGACAGTACACCGACCAAAGCGGAGATTAAATGTCCCCCGATAAGGTTGCGGGGCTGGGCCAGGGGACTTTTGATAGCTCCGTAAATCAGCACGGCCGAGGCTCCAAAAGAACCGATGATCAGGCTCAGCTCCGTTGTTTCAAAAAAACGGCTGTTGAGGTAACCTACAATCCCTATGCCCAGACAGGCCCCTATCCAGGACCAGAAAATTTCTGAAGCCCTGACCCGGGGGGGACTCTGGGTAGTGCCCTTCATTTTATGGATAAATGATTTCAGCATGATTTCGGCCCCCCCCCGTTCCGCCTTAACGATATCTCCCCGGGTAACAATCCCCAAGAGACGGCCCTTCGAGTCGACGACCGGGGCCCGGTTTATGGTCCGGGAGGAAAAAATTTCAGAAATTTCTTTGAGACTTGTCTCCAATCCGATGGTAATGGGGGGAGAAGTCATGATATCTTTTGCTATTCGCCCCCCTATGGATAAGGCCGGACATTTTTTGACCTGGAGAAATTGGGCGACGACACTCATGATATTGGGAAGAGTTCCCTGACTCAGGCCGATCAGGAAATCTTTTTCCGAAATCAGACCGACTACCCTATCCTCCTCGTAGTAAAGGGGGACGTTCGTGCAGAAATTGCTTTACAATTTAAGAACAATCAGTTAGTAAAAAGCTATGTCCAGATTAGCCAGATTAGACGCCCCGGGAGTTTTGCACCATGTCATGGGACGGGGGATCGAAAAGCGGAAAATATTCTTCAGCGATGAAGATCGCGAAGATTTTGTTTCCCGGCTGGCTGACCTTGCCAGTAAGCAGGCCATGAAAATTTATGCCTGGGCTCTCCTTCCTAATCATTTCCATCTCCTCTGTAAAACCCAAAATAGACCTTTAGCCTCGAGCATGCGGAAATTGTTGACCGGATACGTGGTCAATTTTAATCGGCGTCATAAACGGCAGGGACATTTGTTCCAGAATCGTTATAAATCAATCGTTTGTCAGGAAGAAAA
>CAZVHO010000103.1:0-13095 GCA_964627515.1 uncultured Thermodesulfobacteriota bacterium
TAAAAATTTTATAGAATTTTTCAAATCTTCGAACTTAAAAAAACAGGGCTCAAAAAACAATTTGACCATGCCCCTCAATATCGTCCTTCATGGAGAATATACCCTCCATAATCTGGAACGGCTCCAGGAACTGCTTCTGTCGGCCTTGGAGGAACAGGGGGAAGTCGCTATAACCTGTAAGGACTTGACCTACCTGGACACTGCAGCCTTTCAGCTTATAGTGGCCTTAAAGAAGTCCCTGGGAAATCGCCCTTTGGTCCTTCAGGAAGTCCCTTCTGCCATCCTGGAATCGGCCGACCTTTTAGGATTAACCACTTTTTTAAAACTGCGAGGCTAAAAAATGGATAGGCATATCCTGGTGGTGGATGATTCTCCTACCCTGCGGACCTCCCTGACCTTCTGTCTGGAAAATGCCGGCTATCAGATCACCGAGGCCGAAAACGGCCAGGAGGCTTTGGAGATACTCAAGAGGTTGAAGGACGAAGGAAAATCCATCTCCCTCATCATTACCGATATCAATATGCCGGTTATGGATGGGATTCGTTTTATCCAGGAAGTCAAGGCCACTTCTTTTCGATTCGTCCCCATTTTAGTATTGAGTACCGAAACCGGGAGAAGTTTGAAAGATCAGGCCAAAGCCGCCGGGGCCGCCGGTTGGCTGCTTAAACCCTTTCGCCCCGAACAATTGCTCTGGGTCATAAAAAAATTTATCAGGTAATTATCTTTGGAAAGTAACGAACTCTTAGAGATTTATTTTTCAGAGGCCGAAGACCTTCTCCAGAGAATCGAGAAAAACCTGCTGGCTCTGGAAGAGGCACCTGAAGATCCGGCCCTGGTCCAGGAAGTTTTTCGGGCCTTCCATACCATGAAAAGCAGTGCCGCCATGGTCGGCTTTGATTCAATTTCAGAGTATGCCCATCTCCTGGAGAACCTCCTCGAAAGACTGCGCAGCGGCCAGCTTCCCACTTCCCGATCCCTTATATCTCACCTCCTGACCGGACAGGGGTTGCTGCGCACTATGGTCGAAAAGGTTTCCCGGGGAGAAGAGGCCATCTCCCCGGCCGAACTTTCGGCCCAAAAAGAACAACTGGCCCGTTTCATGGGACTCCAAGTTGCTGAAGAACCCGCTCCGGTCGCAAGTCCTGTTCCCCCGGCCATTGAGAAGAGGGAGCATTTCTACAGGATCTCCCTCTCCTTTCATGAGGATTTATTCTTTTCAGGCCAAGACCCCTTGATGCTCCTGAAGGAACTCCAATATCTGGGAGAAATGGTCCAGGTCCATACTGATTGTTCCCGGGTCCCCGGGCTTGGGGAGATTAATCCCTTTACCCTTTATCTTTCCTGGAAAATCATTTTTCGCACCGAGGAACCCCTTGCTTCCATTGAGGAGGTCTTTTGTTTTGTTATCGAAGGGAATCAGGTGGCCATTCAGGATGTCACCCGGCAATTTCCGGAGGGGATTGATCGTTCATTGGCAGATAAACGGATCGGGGACATACTTCTCGAGGAAGGGATCATTAATCCGGAAGACTTACAGGAAGCCTTGCAGGATCAAAAAAAAATCGGGCAGGTCTTTTTAGAAAAGGGGAAAGTGGCACCGGAGACCCTTTCCCGGATTATGGCCGGCCAGGAAAAAAGCCGTACACTGCTCCGAAAATCCACCATTCGGGTCGACACCCAGAAATTGGATCACCTGGCCAATTTAGTGGAAGAGTTATCGGTGAATCAATCCAGAGTTTCTCATGAATTGGAAGAAAAAGGTCTCTATGCTTCCCGAATTTTGTGGGAAGAAATGGACCGGGTGGCTCAAAATTTAAAAGAAATTCGGGAACAGGTCATGCGGGTTCGGATGTTTCCTTTGGAAGGGACCTTCCAGAGACTCCAAAGGATGGCACGGGATCTGGCCATCGAGGAAGGAAAAGAAATAAAATGCGAGATTCATGGGACGGAGACCGAACTGGACAAGGATCTGATCGAGCAAATAACCGATCCGCTGAAACACTGTATCCGAAATGTCATCGGTCATGGAATCGAGACGCCGGAGGAACGAAGAAAAAGCAATAAGGCCCCCCTGGGTCTCCTGGCCATCAAGGCCTTTCAAAGAGAGGGGAAAATTTGTATCCAAATTGAGGACGACGGCCGGGGGCTGGACGAGGAAGCGATCTACCAGAAGGCGGTGGAAAAAAAACTCCTCCCTCCGGGGAGCAGACCTGCTTCGGCTGAACTGCAGCGTCTTATCCTGCTTCCTGGTTTTTCAACGGCCCGGGAGGTCACCGATCTTTCCGGCCGGGGGGTCGGGCTGGATGTCGTCCGGGACCAGATTTCCCGCATAGGCGGCCAGATTGAAATTTCTTCGGCACCCGGTCAGGGGACGACCATCACCTTCAGTATCCCTTTGACTCTGGCGGTTATGGAAGGTCTACGGATTGACGTGGGAGGAGAACCTTATATTGTGCCTTTGCCTTCGGTCCTGAAGGTCCGGGTCTTAAAAGACCAGGACCTCAAAACCATTGAGGCCCGGGAAGAAGTGCTCCGTTTTGAAGAACGGTATATCCCGGCTGTTCGCTTGGAAAAGATATTGGGGATTCCCGACGAAACCAGGAAGGATAGCAAAAAAATCGCCTTAATTCTGGACAGTCACCGGAGGCGGTTCGCCCTCCTGGCCGATCAAATCCTGGAAACCCGACAGGTGGTTATTAAAGGCCTGGAGACCAATTTCCGTTCCATTCCGGGGTTTGCCGGGGGGGCTATTCTGGGCGACGGAAGTGTTTGCCTGATCCTGGATATTTACGGCCTGGACCGAATGATCTTTGGAGATTGAAATCCTATTTATTTAAAGATTTTTAACACTACAGCGACTCTTTTTTCGTCATTCCCGAATGTCTTTATCGGGAATCCAGGTTTTTCAGGAAAATGAGAAATCAAAGTCCCTGGATTCCGGCTTAAACCATGCCGGAATGACTGATAAGGAGACGCATCAGCCAAAAAATCCGCTGTAGTATTAATCCGCATTCTAAATTGGAGGTGGGGGATCTATGAACCTGCAACAGGTAAGACTATTCGGAAAATCACTGCGTTTTAAGATCCTGGTTATTCTGGTGATTACCATCAGCCTGCTCATGGGATCTTTAATTTTTTATTTCAACTTCATCCATTATCATTCCCTGATTTCCCGGTATTCGGACTTTGGGCACCAGATGCTCTTAACTACCAGGGCCGCCATCCTTCTCCCTATGGCCAATGGTGATATGGAAGGCGTCCGCAGCCAATTGGAGGCCCTGGGGTCCACCACCCGGAACCTCGACGGTTTTATCTTCCATTCCAATGAAACAACCGTTTATTCGGATCAGCAGGAGAATCTCAAAAAACCCCTTTCCGAAGTGATTTCCGATCCGATCCTTTATCAAAAATTTAAGACTTCCCTCAGCCAGGGGGCTTTTTTTAATCAAGGGTTCCTGACCAGGATCAAAAACAATTATCATGTCGCCTCCTTTGAACCGATCCTGAATGATCCTTCCTGCTACAAGTGTCACGATTCAAAAAAGAAAATATTGGGAGGATTATTGATTACCCAGGACATCCAGAAAGATTATGAGGAGGTTCGCTCCTCCTTTCGAAGGGTTCTGTACCTGGGGATTTTCGGGGTGGTGGTCATCATTTTTATCCTTTATTTTCTCCTCTATAAATTAATGACCCAGAGGCTCCGCCGGCTGAGTGACCGGGCCGGAGAAATCGCCCAGGGGAATTTGAACGTGGAGATACCTATTCAAGGAGAAGATTCCATCGGCCGTTTGGGTTCCAACCTCAACATTATGGTTCAAAACCTCAGGAATCAGATGGAATACGCTAACAGCCTGAAATACGGTATTCCCGATCCACTCTTAATTGTCGATCCGGAGATGAACTTGACCTATATTAATCCCATTGCTGCCAAACTGGCCAAAAAAGAATTCCAAGAGAAAGAAGGAAAGGTCAAGTGTTATGAGCTCTTTGGTTCCGATATCTGCCAGACCAACTGCGTTCTGAAAAAAGCCCTTAAGGACGGGCAGGCCGTCTCCGGGCTCAAGCATACCATCCAAACCAAACATGGCCATACGAGACACATCATGATGTCGGTTGCCCCTTTGAAAGATTCCCAAGGGAAGATTTTAGGGGCTTTTGAAATCTTTAGAGATATTACCGAGATTGAAAAAGCCCAGGACCAGATTAAAGAAACAGCCCAAAAAGAGGAGGCGGACCGCAAATATCTGGAAAAAAGGGTCGAAATACTCACCACGATTTTACAAAAAGCGGCCGATGGTGATCTTTCCGTTAAAGCCCCCTCAGAAGAGAAAGAAGATATCATGGACCAACTCTCGGTCATGACCAATGAGACATTCGACAAAATGGGAAGACTGATAGCCCAAACCAAAGGAGCGGCCCTGGGGGTTGCCCAATTGGCCGGCCAAATATCAGGGGGAAACCAGGATCTTTCCCAGAGGACCCAGCAACAGGCCAGTACCATGGAGGAAATCAGTGCCACGATGGAGGAGATGGCCGCTTCCATTCTTCAGACAGCCACCAATACCAAACGGGCCGATCAAATGACCCGGGAAGCCGTTAATCTGGCCCTGGAGGGAAATCAAGTCCTTCAAAAAACCTCTTCTTCCATGGACCAGGTTATTCAGTCCAGCCAAAAGATTTCCGAGATATTGACTCTGGTGAACGAGATCACTTTTCAGACCAACTTGCTGGCCTTAAATGCCGCCATTGAAGCGGCCCGGGCCGGGGAACACGGTCGTGGATTTGCTGTGGTTGCCCATGAAGTCCGCAGTCTGGCCCGTCGCAGCCAGGAGGCGGCTAAAGAAATCCAGGATCTCATCCAGGACAGTTTGAATAAGGTCTCGTCGGTCCATCAATTAGTAAAAGAAACCCACAGCAGCCTGGAGAAGATCCAGCGTTTGATCCAGAGACTTTCCGAACATATTTCACAGGTAGCCACGGCTTCACAGGAACAATCCAAAGGCTCGGAAGAGATCAACCAGGCCTTACTGGAGCTACAAAATATTGTGCAACAAAATGCCCTCCTGGTAGGGGACTTGGCCCACTCCAGTCAGATGTTAGCCAACAGTGCCGAGGCCCTGCAATTATCCACAGAAGGGTTCATCCTCCCAAAGGAAATCGAGGTTACCATACCTGAATTGCATACACCTTCTTTATCAAAAGGGGGCCTTCCAAAACCAAACGATCGACGGGGGGTTGAACCCCCAGTCCGTCGCCGTCTTGAGGAAGATCTCATCAGGCCCAACCTTCAAGGAAAGGAACCGCTGTCCGCGAAGGACCTGGATATGGAAGAAGGATTTGAAGAATTCTGATCTTTGGGAAGAAAAACATGATGGGAAATAGCTTTCAATATATCACCTTCTTTCTGGATCAGGAAGAATATGCCCTGGAATTACTGAAGATCAAAGAGATCATCGCCTTTCGCCCCTTGACCCGTGTCCCTGGAATGGGAGGGTTTATCAAAGGCATTCTGAACTTAAGGGGGGTGATCCTGCCGGTCTTTGATCCCCGGGAAAAATTTGCCCTTCCTCCCCGTCCTTATGAGGCCCATACAGTCATTTTGATCCTGGAATTGGCGGGGAGATTGGTTGGTCTTATTGTGGACAGGGCCAGCGATGTCGTCGATCTGGCCCAAGAATCCATACAGCCTCCTCCGGCCTTCTCCACACCCATACAAAAGGATTACATTCAGGGTATCGGTTCCGTCGAGGACCGCTTAGTGATCCTTCTTAACGCCGACCGCCTCTTGAATGAACAGGAAATAGAGGCCCTGGATAAAACAGGTTGATGATTTTATGACCGACCTTGATTTTTCTTTAAGTGATAATGAATTTAAAGGCCTTAAAGACCTGATCAGCCTGGAGACCGGCATTCAAATTTCTGACTTTAAGAGGGTTTTTCTTGTGGCCCGGCTTTCCCCCAGGCTTAAAGAACTGGGGTTTCACCGTTTCAATGAATACCTCGGGTTGTTGCAAGACCCTGTTTATAACAAAGAGGAAATAGGCAAGCTGATTAACCGGATTACCACCAATGAGACCCGTTTTTTCAGGGAGAAGCATCACTTTGAATATCTGAGCCGGACCTATCTTCCCTCTTTAGTTCAGACCGGGCAAATCCCCAAAAAAATATTTTTCTGGAGTGCCGGTTGTGCAACCGGTGAAGAGGCCTACACCCTGGCTATGGTCTTGTCCGAATTTAAAAACAGCTATCCCTGGATAGAACCCCGCATCCTGGCCACGGATATCGACTCCGAGGCCTTGAACAAGGCCCAAACCGGACTTTTCCCGGAAAAGGCCGCGGCCCAAATCCCCCCGGACTCCTTAAAAAAATATTTCCTCAAAGGGGTCAAGGAATGGAGCGGTTGGATCAAGACCCGGGCCGCTTTAAAGGAAATGATCAGCTTTCAATACCTTAATCTTCATAAACCCGGGCCGCTTTCCTTAGGACCTTTTAATGGAATTTTTTGTCGCAATGTCCTGATCTATTTTCTTCCTGCTTCCCGGGAAAAGAGTCTGGAGCTTTTCCGGCGAAGTCTTTTGCCTGAGGGACTCCTTTTTCTGGGGCACAGTGAAAACATTTTTGATAAAGAAGAGGACTTTCGATCTTTGGGAGAGACCATTTACCAAAGGATCGACTAAAAAAGGATTTTCATGCAGACCGGGTATAGTGATAAATACAAACTTCCGATCCATTTTTTGAATCCCGGAGAGTATTATGCCACCAATCGACCGGAGATCCTGGGCACCGTGCTCGGTTCTTGTGTCTCGGTCTGCCTATTCGATTCCAAGAATCAAATAGGGGGGATGAACCATTTTATGCTCCCTGGCTGCATTTCCACCAAGGAGATCCTGGTCAGTGAAATCGGCAGATACGGCCTTTATGCCATGGAACTTTTGATTGGAGAAATCATCAAAAAAGGGGGAGACCGCAAAACCCTCAAAGGAAAATGTTTTGGCGGTGGATCGATACTTAAGTTCCGCCAATCCGATGGCAATATCCCGGAAGCCAATATCCAATTCATCCGGAAATATTTTGAATTAGAAAAAATCCCCCTGATTGCCGAGGATCTGGGAGGGGATTGGGGACGGAAAATCTATTTTTTTGTTCCCGAAGGACGGGTCCTCCTGAAGCGACTACACGATATCAATGAAGCCCTGATCTCAAAGGAAAATGCCTATAAAGGCTCCCTGTTCAGGAAAAGGAGTCGACCTTGAAAAAAATTGACGTTTTGGTGGTCGATGATTCCCCGCTGATGCGGGCCTGGCTGAAAAAAATACTCTCCACTGATCCGATGATCGGGGAGGTGACCACGGCCCAGGATCCCCAGGAGGCCAAAATCTCTTTGCAAACGAAGCGACCCGATGTCATCACCTTAGACGTTGAGATGCCGGGGATAGATGGAATTTCCTTTTTGAAAGAGATCATGTCTACCTATCCCCTGCCGGTGGTCATGGTCAGCGCCTATACCCAGGAAAATGGTCAAACCACAATCAAGGCTCTTTCTCTCGGGGCAGTAGATTTTATAGCAAAACCGGGGCCCGGCTTAAAAGAGGAAAGAGAAACCTTCCCTCAGAGGCTTCTGGCCAAAATCAAAGAAGCGGCCCAGGCCCGGACCATGATGCCACGTTCCGCCCCGGCCTCCGCCGGATTTCCAGGGCCTGAAGTTGAGGCTGTCCGCCCCCCTTCCCAGGTAGTGCCCGGGCTTGTAGTGGGAATAGGGGCCTCCACCGGAGGCACCCAGGCCTTGACTTTTCTGTTCTCCCGGTTACCTGAAGATATGCCCCCCATTATTATTGTCCAGCATATGCCTCCACAGTTCACGGCTTCCTTTGCCGAGCACCTGGATCAAGTCTCTCCATTAAGGGTCCAGGAAGGACGAAATGGAGATCGGCTCAAAAAAAGCCAAGGCCTGGTCATACCCGGAGGCCTCCATGGCCGGATCGAAAAAGATCGGTTGGGTTTTTTCCTCACCTTGAGCGACGACCCACCGGTAAACCATCACCGACCTTCCGTTGATGTCCTTTTTTCTTCTATGGTTGAAAAGGTAGGAGGAAAAGGGATCGGAATCCTTTTGACCGGGATGGGAGAAGACGGGGCCCGGGGACTTCTGGCCATGAGAAAAAAAGGGGCCAAGACCCTGGCCCAGGACGAATCCACTTCCACCATTTTTGGAATGCCCCAGGCGGCCATAAAATTAGGAGCGGCCCAGGAGGTGGCCCCTTTGGAGGAAATACCCCCCTGGTTGATAAAGAAGACGAGGACCTGACCGGTTATGAGTAAAATCCTGATCATCGACGATAGCCGTTTGATCACCCAGTTCGGGAAAAGCATTCTGACCGGCAAGGGCCATGAGGTCCTGACCGCTGATTCCGGAGAACTGGGTTTGGAGATGGCCTTGCGGGACCTGCCTGATCTGATCCTCCTGGATGTCATTCTTCCCGGGATGGACGGCTACCAAATCTGCCGGAAACTGAAAACAACGGCACAAGGCCAGGACATCCCGGTGATCATGCTGACCTCAAAGGCCGAACCGGCTGACAAGATCAAGGGATTGGAGTTGGGGGCCGTAGACTATGTCACCAAACCCTTTGATGCCGGGGAACTCATCGCCCGGGTCAATACCCATTTGCGGATGAAAGAGCTCTATGAAGCCCTTCAGGAAAAAAACAGGCAACTTCAGGAAATGGTTAACCGCGATGGACTGACCGACCTCTTTAACCACCGGTTTTTTCACGAACACCTGACCAGGGAAATGGACCGGGTGCTCCGATACGGGGGGGTGATTTCCTGCGTCATTGTCGATATCGATTTTTTTAAAAAAGTCAATGACACCTATGGGCATCAGGCAGGAGACCTTATCCTGAAAGATGTGGCCGGTATCCTCCAAAAAGGGATTCGGGACAGCGATCTGGCCGCCCGGTATGGCGGAGAAGAGTTCGCCCTGATCCTTTTACAAACCGAACCCCAGACGGCCATCCTGATCAGTGAACGTATTCGCTCCCAGATAGCCGCCAGGCCCTTCCTTTCGGTGGAGCCGGCATTACATATTACGGCCAGTTTTGGAATAGCCTCTTTCCCCTCTCCCGGTATTCATACAGAAAGGGATTTGGTTGAGGCCGCTGATCAGGCCCTGTACCAGGCTAAAAAGGGGGGAAGAAACAGGGTGGTTTTATCTAATACTGGGACGGCAGGTACCTGAGACTATTATAACCCCATCGGATATTCCCTCAAGCCAGCCATCGTTTGCGGCGTTTGTAATGTTTCACATCCCGGTAGCTCTTTTTACCCACCTCGGTCAGTCCCAGGTAGAATTCTTTGATGTCGGCGTTTTCCCGGAGTTTCTCAACGGTATCGTCCAGGACGATACGGCCGTTTTCCATGACATACCCATGGTGGGCGATACTCAAAGCCAAACGGGCATTCTGTTCCACTAAAAGAATCGTTACGCTTCTTTCCTGATTGATGCGTTTAATGATCTCGAAGATCTCGGTCACCAGTAACGGGGCCAGCCCCATGGAAGGCTCATCGAGGAGCATCAACCTGGGATGGGCCATGAGGCTTCGGCCGATGACCAGCATCTGCTGTTCCCCTCCGCTGATATAACCGGCCAGGACGCCCTTCCGTTGTTTCAGACGGGGGAAATAGCCATAGACCACCTCGAGGTCTTTTTTCATCTTGCGGTTATTTTTATTGGTATGCCCTCCGGCGATTAAATTCTCCTCAACCGTCAGGTCCACAAAAACCCGCCGGCCTTCCATGACCTGAAAAATACCCATCCGGACGATCTTTTCCGGGTACTGGCGGTCGATCCGTTGTCCCAGATAGGTAATAGAGCCGTCGGTGACCTCGCCGTCTTCGGACTTGAGTAATCCGGAAATGGCCTTCAGGGTGGTTGTCTTACCGGCCCCATTGCTGCCCAGGAGGGTCACAATCTGGCCTTCCGGGACCTGGAGGGAAAGCCCCTTCAGGACCAGAATGGTGTTATGATAGATGACTTCAATGTTATTGACGACTAATAAGGGTTCCATAAAAAATATTTGGGGTGCAAGGTCCAAGGTGCAAGGTACACGGTATAAGGGGAAAAGGGTATTTATCCTCAAACCTCAAACCTTGAACCTTATACCTTATACCTTTCTTTCATGCTCCTAACCTCGAATAGGCCAGATCCTGTTCGCCCAGGTAAGCCTTGATAACCTCTTCATTATGCCTGATTTCTTCCGGCCGGCCCTCGGCAATTTTTTGGCCGAAATCCAGGACACAGATCCGATCACAAATATCCATGACCATCCCCATATCATGTTCGATCAGGATAATGGTCACCCCCCATTCCTCATTGATGTCCAGGATAAACCGGGCCATGTCTTCGGTTTCTTCCAGGTTCATACCGGTGGCCGGCTCATCAAGAAGTAAGATCTTGGGTTTCATGGCCAAAGCCCGGGCCAATTCGACCCGCTTCTGCAACCCGTAAGGAAGGGTATGAACGATCTGCTTGCGTATCGGCTCGATTTCCAGAAGATCAATGATCGTCTCCTCGATTTCCTTTCGCAGAGTCAGTTCTTCCCGGCGGGTTTTTCCATAGTATATCCCGCCCGAAAAAAATCCTGATTTCAGATGGACATGGCGGCCTAATTTAATGTTATCCAGGACGTTCATATGGCCGAAGAGTTCGACATTTTGAAAAGTCCTGGCAATCCCCAGTTCAGCGATTTTATGGGACTTGATCCTGGTAATATCCTGCCCTTCGAAAACGATCTTCCCGGCTTCCGGTTGATAAAAGCGGTTGATGCAGTTCAGTAGACAGGTTTTCCCGGCGCCGTTGGGGCCGATAATGGCAAAGATCTCTCCCGGCCTGACACCGGTTGTCACCCCGGAAAGGGCCTTGATCCCTCCAAAGGTCAAGGCAATATCCTCAACGATTAATTGATAGGCCTCAAGACTGTCAAGTTTTTTTGACCGGGTCATCCTTCGTCTATTACCTCTTTGATCCGGACCAGGGTCTTCATACGAAAACCGGTCCCATCCTGATAACGGATTTCCGATTCCACAGGCAATTCTTCCTGGGCCCCGTAAAGGGCCTCGATAAGGTTGGCATACCGTTCCGCCACGAAGCCCCGGCGCAGCTTTCTGGTTCGGGTCATTTCATCATCATCGGCATCCAGTTCTTTATACATCATGACAAAACGCCTGACCCGGGCGATCCTGGGCAGCGACCGGTTGATCCGCTGGATTTCGGAAGCGATAAGATCGTAGACCTCCGGCTTTTGGGACAGGTCGGTGAAGGTGGTAAAGGTTAATTTATGGTTTTCCGCCCATTTGCCCATGTTCCCCCTATCCATGATAATCAGGGCGGCAATGTAGGGACGGTCCTTGCCGACCACCATGGCTTCGTTGATATAGGGGCTGAATTTCAATTTGTTTTCGATGAGCTGGGGAGAAAACTTGCTGCCATCGGCCAACCGCATGACATCCTTTTGACGGTCGATCATAACCAATTGGCCGTCTTCATCCAAAATTCCTTCATCACCGGTGTGGACCCAACCTTCAGCATCGATCGTCTTGCGGGTGGCCTCTTCATTTTTATAATAACCCTTGAAAACCGTTAGTCCTTTAATCAGGATTTCCCCGGCATCGGAAATCTTTAATTCAACTCCCGGCATGGGATGGCCAACGGTATTCAATTTGACGCTGTCGTTGCGATGACCCACGGCAATTCCTGTCACTTCAGTCTGTCCGTAGAGTTGTTTGATATTGATGCCTAAGGCCATAAAAAAATTGAAGACCTCCGGTCCGATGGGTGCCCCGCCGGTATAAACATTTCTCAGATTGGTCAACCCCAGATAGTTTTTAAGGGATCTAAAAAGGAGCAAATGACAAATCCTGTTCAGGACCTTCCAATGAAAAGGGGTTTTTTTATTTTGTAATTTCAGATCGGCCAGGTGGTAGCCGGCAGGCATGCACCCTTTATAGATCCATCGTTTGATCCAGGCCGCATCCTGAATCCTGACCTGAATGTCGGAACACATCTTCTCCCAGTGGCGAGGGGGGGCCAATAACAGGTGAGGTCCTATATCCCTGATGTCCTGGGAAACGGTCTCCACCTTTTCCGGGAAATTGATGGTTACTCCCTTATAGAGATTCCAGGCTACCGAAGTGGCCTGTTCCCCCACCCAGGGCAGGGGCAGGAACGAGACGTGGTTGTCCGATGAAAAAGCCGGGTCAACCTGGTCAAAATTTTCGATCATCCTGATCAGGTTACGATGGGTGAGCATAACCCCCTTGGGCAGGCCGGTCGTCCCCGAGGTATAAAGGATCATGGCCACATCGTCTTCCTGGACCTGGTTAAGCCAGGTTTCAAAAAGGGTCGGATCCTGCCGGTCCTTTTCCTGCCCCATGGCCAACACCTTGTTAAGGGGGACCAGCACCGGATGGTCGTAATGGCGCATCCCCTTCATGTCGTCGACGATTACCTTTTTGACCTGATGGACCTGATCGATCATATTGAGGATCTTGTCGGTTTGTTCCTGATCTTCCACCATGACAAAAACAGAATCGGAATGGTCGATGATATACTGGACCTGTTCCAGATGGCTGTCCGGAAATATCCCCACCACCGCACCGCCCAGGGCCTGAATGGCCAGTTCGGAATAAAGCCATTCCGGACGGTTGTCACCGATGACCGAGAGCTTATCCCCTTTTTCATAACCCAACGCCACCAGCCCCAGGGAAAGGTGCCTGATTTTATCATAATATTTCCGCCAGGAAACCGACTGCCAGATCCCGAATTCCTTCTCGCGCAGGGCTATCTTGGTGTCCCCATATTGGGCGGCATTGCGTTTCAACAGGGCCGGGAGTGTTTTGGGAGTTGATTGCGTCATAGGGTTATTGAGTCATTATCTGTTTAAATATTGGTCCAAGGTCCAAGGTGCAAGGCGCAAGGATCAAATTATATATCTTCCCTCATGCCTTGCACCTTAAACCTTGGACCTTAAACCTTTTTTATCAATCCAGCATAATCCAGTCGGTAATCGGGTCGAAACGTCCGGTCTTGGAATT
>CAZVHO010000103.1:13195-19383 GCA_964627515.1 uncultured Thermodesulfobacteriota bacterium
AGTCCGTAATCTTTGGCCTGCTTCATGACCTTCTGGATGGGATCGGTAACATACCCCTGGAAAATACAAAATTCCACATTTTTCTTTTTCATGTCCAGGATCTCGGTAGTCACATCCACCCCGCCGACCTTGGTCACTTCTTCGGCCACCACCTTAAGGCCCAGCTTCTTGGCATATTCCCGTCCGAAGGGGATGGGTTCCCGTCCGAATTCGGTATCGCTGTAAAAGAAGGCGATGTTGGCCCCGGGTTTTTGTTTGGCGATATACTTCAACAGGACGGCGAATTGCTCATCATAGGTGGGCATGGGAATAAACAGATAAGGGTTTTCCTTGGGGTTGGCGGCTACATTGGCACAGGTATAGGCCGAATACAGGACCTTATAACGATCCTTGATTTCCGGGGCCAGGGCCTTGGTCATGCCGGTACTCTGCCCCCACATTAATTGGGGTTTGTATTGGCTTTGAAGACTCTTAAAGGCCGCGATCCCCACGTCGTCTTTGTATTCCCCATCCTTCCAGTAATAGAGGAGTTTTTTACCGTTGATGCCTCCGGCCTCATTAGCCATATCCACGGCATCCTTCATGGCATCCTGTCCGTGGATCCCGGCAAAGGCAAAACGGCCCGTGAAGGGATGGACGGCACAAATGGTGTAAGTCTGCTGGGCCTGGGCCGGACAAAAAGAATAAAGACTCAAACCCATTACAATGGTCAGGATAATCATTAATGCTTTTTTCATGTGAACAGACCCTCCTTTAAAAAAAATTTTTAGGTATATCCTTAATCAGAAGATTTAGAGCTCCCTCCTTTCTTAACATGAAAATAAAGTTCCAAGTTTCAAGATGCAAGTTTCAGGCGTGAAAACCCTTGAACCCTGTACCTTGAACCTATTTATATGCGCCTGGTGCCCTCCCGTGAGGCATGAAAGCTTAATACGAAAACGGCCAAAGCCGGAAGACGCTTTTGATGCGGTTCCAGATTTCTGCCAGGCCATGGGGTTCGAAAACCAGGAAGGCAATGATTAAACCGCCGAAGACCACCTCTTTTAAGGGAATAAAGATCTGTTCGTACCCCGGGGCCTGCATCTTGACCACCCCGGCCAGATAATTCAGGAGTTCCGGCACGATGGTCATAAAGACGGCCCCGAAAATCGACCCGATGACACTGCCCAGGCCCCCGATGATAATCATGGCCAGGAATTGTATACTCAAAATAAAAGGGAAATGTTCCGGTGTTATGACCTTTAAAAAGCTCATCCAAAGGGCGCCGGTGATCCCGGCATAAAAGGAACTGATGGCAAAAGAGCTCAATTTGTAATGCAGGAGATTGATTCCGATAATTTCGGCGGACAGGTCGCGGTCCCGGATGGCGATAAAGGCCCGGCCCATGCGGGAACGAACCAGATTGCGGGCATAGCCCACGGCCAGGATGGCAAAAAAGAGGGTGATCCAGTAAAAATCCTTTTCGGTAGCGAACTTAAAACCGCCGATCTGGGGCGGCGGGATATGGATGCCGGTGATCCCCTTGGTCATGGACTCCCAGTGAACGAAGACAAATTCAAAGATAAACTGGGAGGCCAGGGTGGCGACGCACAGATACAGGCCTTTGACCCGGAGGGAAGGCAGGCCGATGATCAAACCGGCCAGGGCCGAAACCAATCCGGCAAAGGGGAGAGAGGCCCAAAAGGAAAAGCCGAAGCGGCTGATCAGGATCGCCGAAGTATAGGCCCCGACCCCGATAAAGGCCGAGTGGCCCAGGGAAATCTGCCCGGTAAAACCGGTCAACAAATTCAACCCCACGGCCCCGATGACGGCAAAACCGATCATATTGGCTAGGTATAAAAAGTAGGCATCGGCCATGAAGGGAAAGATCAGCAGAAACAAAAAAAATAAGGCTAAAAAAAACTTAACGAACCGCGATTGGAAGATCGCTTCGTCCTTAAGGTAATTTTCTTTAAAATCGCCGCAGCGCATGGTTAAGATCCTTGATACTGGATACTGGATGCTGGATCCTTGATGTAGGATAGGGGTTGTTTACGGGATTTATCCAGTATCCAGCATCGGTCTCTTCTTTTATCCAGCATCGGTCCTTTAGACCCTCTCAATAATCTTTTTCCCGAACAATCCGTAAGGCCGGAACATAAGGATCAAAACCAGAATGAAGAAGGGGGCCACGCTTTTAATACCTCCTCCAACCAAAGGATCGATATAGAATCCGGCCAAATTCTCCAGGACGCCGATAATCAATCCCCCGAGGATGGCCCCCCCGATGCTGTCCAGGCCTCCCAGAATAATAACTGCCAGGACTTTGAGCCCTATGTCACCCATATAGACGCTGATGCCTGACAGATTACCGATGACAATCCCGCCGATGGCCGAGGCCATGGCCCCGAAGCTCCAGGCCAGGGCGAAGACCCAACGGACGCTGATGCCCATGGACTGAGCGGCTTGCTGGTCATTGGCCGTGGCCCTCATGGCTATGCCGGTCCGGGAAAATTTAAAAATGGATACAAAAATCAGGGTGCCGATGATGGCGAAGATAAATCCCCACAATAAACCTGAGGGAACGACGGCAAATTTAAGATTAAGAGGCTTGGGGGGGAAGATATCGGGAAAATTTCGAAAAACCGGGGTCCAGATCATATACATAAGCCCCCGCAAAGCGACCCCCAACCCGATGGTGACCATAATGACCGAAATGATAGGCTCACCGATAAGGGGTCGTAAGATCACCCTTTCCACGATCACCCCCAGCACAAAAGCAAAAAGGAGGGTAAAAAGGACGGCCACATAAAAAGGGGCCTGGAGTTGGGTCAAAACGGTCAGGCAGATAAAGGCCCCGATGGTCATGAATTCGCCCATGGCCAGATTCAGGACGCTGGTGGCCTTATATATCAGGACAAAACCGAGGGCGATCAATCCATAGACGCCACCGGTAGCCAGCCCGCTAATGATTATTTGTAAAATCATTTCCATGTTTTTGCTGCCCCCGAATATGGAACCCAAGCAAACAGGAGAGTTTCTTGAAGGCCTTGATACGGAATAGACTCATTCCCCTCAATGGGGAAAATTTCTCGTTGGGGGACGAAATATCGGGGGGTTCTATCTTGCATGGTTGCCTTTGGGTTAATGATGAACGGCAATTAACAGTTGGAAACCCTTAATCCAATGACAGCAGACCTATATCATAACTTGGACATCTTTGTAAATTAAAAATACACCATCAGCCCCCCAACTTCTTTGCACCCTCCCCGGGTTTTATGATAGAGTACCCTTCTCAACGGCTGATCCTGGTTCCCCAAAGGGGTTCCGGTTTTATTCCAAAATGGAGGAGACCGATTCGATGGAAAACCTCTTGAGCATTCTTGATTCATTTCAACCGGGTTGGAAGAAAAAGGCCTATGTCGGCGACCTGATCGCTATTCTAAAAGAGATGGTCATTCCTAACTATTCTTTATTAGAGACCAGGATTGAAGACAATAAGGCTATATTTACTAAGGAGTGGGACCAGATCGTTTCGGCTTTCCAGGAGGCCCATATTTTCGAGCTCCTGGTGCCCCCGGAATATGGGGGACGAAAGACCTCCGAAGGAGACATCTACTGTTTGATGGAACTCTTGGGCTACACTTCTCCGGGTATCGGCATTATCTTTGTGTCCCATGGCCGGGCCATCGACCTTGTTCTTCGGGGAAATGAGGATCAAAAGGAAAAATACCTTCCCCGGATGGCCCAGGGACATTTAGGGGCTATTGCCATGACCGAGGAAAAGGCCGGTTCTGATGCCAGTGCCATCGGCCTTATGGCCAGACGTTTGAATCAGCACTATCGATTCAACGGCGAGAAGATTTTTATCTCTAATAGCGGCTTGGCCGACATCTATACCATCCTGGTCAATACCAAAGGGATCAAAGGTCCCCGTTCGTTAAGTGTGTTTATTGTCGAGAATCAAACCCCTGGATTCTTTGTAAAGGGACTCCCGGAAAAAGATGGTTTGAAGGCCTTGCCGATCGGACGGCTCATCTTTCAGGACGCCCTCGTACCCCTGGAAAACAGGGTCGGAGAAGAAGGAATGGGTCTTCTTTTGACCCTTGATGTTATCGACCAGGGAAGAATTTATATTGCCGGCATCTGCTGCGGGTTGGCTTTCCGGATTTTCCGGGAACTCTATCAATATGCCCTGCGAAGAAAACAATTTGATCATTCCCTGACCAGCAGTCAGGATATCAGTTTCCAGCTTGTCGATATGCACACCAAAATCAATGCGGCCAGAGGCCTTTGTTTACACGCCCTGGAACAGATTGGAAGCCCTTATTACCGGATGAGTTCTTCGCAAGCCAAACTGTTCGCATCCCAAATGGTCATGGATGTGGCTGCCCGGGCCATGGTCCTGATGGGCGGCAGAGGCTATCTTAAAAATGACTTGATCAATCAGTTGAGTGCCGACGCCCGGGGCATGGAATATCTGGAGGGGACTTCCAATGTTCAAAAAATGATCATCACCAGAGAATTATTCAAAATGTATCATAAAGAAATCGATGATCTGATCAATACCGGCAAATAGAGTCTTCTTTAGTGCTTGACATCTATCAGATCCTGGTATATATTACTTTAATAAAAAGAAGAAGTCCTTGTCAAAAGCTCCGGAAGCCAAAACCATCAGGCCCTGCCTGGGGCACAATACCCAAGTACCTGTGGACAGTTTCATAGCCTGAACGGCGGCTTCACCGGCAATCCCTCCGTATTCATCCTAACGTCCTCCGAATTTACCATAAACCAGCCGGATCAATTCATCAGGCGTTTCTTTGCCATGCAAGGAAAGCCCGCCCGGTGAAAAAGGAGATCTATGTCATTTTCATCTTTTGCACTTAACCCTCATCTATTGAAAGCCCTCGAGGAAAAGGGTTTTGACCAGCCCACACCGATTCAAAAGCTGGCCATTCCGCCTCTTCTTCAAGGCCGCGATGTCATGGCCTCGGCCGTGACGGGAAGCGGAAAAACCGCCGCTTTCCTTTTGCCCGTTCTCGACCGGTTGATCGGACAGCCCCGAGGAAAAACCCGGGTTCTCGTTCTTGTTCCCACCCGGGAGCTGGCCGTACAGATTACCGAGCATTTTTATGAATTGGCCCGGCATACGCCCCTGAAGGGCGCGGCCGTTTACGGAGGGGTCTCTCCTGTTCCCCAGGTGCAGGCCTTCCGAAAGGGAGTAGACGTCCTGGTCGCAACCCCAGGACGGCTCCTGGACCATATGCGCAACGATTACGCCCGGCTCGACGGAATTGACTATCTCATTCTGGACGAGGCGGACCGCATGCTCGACATGGGGTTTTTGCCCGATATCCGTCGCATCCTGGGACAACTTCCGGACAAACGTCAGACCCTGTTCTTCTCGGCCACCCTGCCACCGCCCATCGTGGTCCTGGCCGGGGAAATGCTCAATAATCCGGTTTCCCTCAATATCAGGCCCAAACCGACGCCGGCAGCACAAATCAGCCACGTGGCCTATCCGGTTGCTCATGAGCTGAAATCAACCCTCTTGCTGGCCCTCCTCAACCAGAGCGAGACCAAGAGCGTACTGGCCTTTACCCGGACCAAGCACCGGGCCAACCGGTTGGCCGATTTTCTGGAAAGACACGGCGTTTCGTGCGCCCGGATCCACGGCAACCGCAGTCAGGGTCAGAGGACCGAAGCCTTGTCCGGATTCAAGAAAGGCAGGTTCCGTGTCCTGGTGGCCACGGATATCGCCGCCCGGGGGATCGACGTAGAGGCCCTTGGTCTGGTCTGCAATTTTGACGTCCCCCCTTTTGCCGAAGATTACGTCCACCGGGTCGGCCGGACCGGCCGGGCCATGGCCGCGGGCGATGCCTGCACCTTGGTCTCTCCCGATGAGGAAAGCACCTTCCGGTCCATCGAACAGCGCCTTGGCAAGCGGGTGCCTCGAGAAAAGGTGCCCGGCTTTGATTATGAGAAGAGACCGGCCGAGCGGTTCGAGATCCCCCTGAACGAGCGGATTGCCGCCATTCGCAGCCGGCGGGCCGGGGAGCGGACCCGCCATAATGAAAAGCCCGAATCAAGAAACCGTAGGGCAGCGGGGCCGTACAAAGGGGACCGGAAAGACGGTTCTCGAGCCGGGATTTCTCCCGGTGCCCATCGAACCAGCACCATATTCGGGGTTTCAAAAGGGAAAGGAACGG
>CAZVHO010000104.1:0-17993 GCA_964627515.1 uncultured Thermodesulfobacteriota bacterium
GCGCCACGCCGGTGAGCACAGTGTTCGGCAGCTCTCGGGGCGGCACCAAAAGATGTAGGGTGAACGAATGAAGAGGGACAGACCTCGGTATATGGGCATCGATTTCAGCGGCAACCAGGCTCGTTGGAGGTCGAATGATCGAGACAGCAACATCTGGATCGCTGAAGTCGAAGAGGGAGAGGGCGCACTCCACCTTGTGAATTTACTACGCGTGCAGCAGTTGCCCGGCGAGGGCCGACCGTTCGCTAGGTTGACTACGTGGCTCAGGAATGGTGGATTTTCCGCCGCTGCGCTCGATGCCCCATTCTCTATCCCCTGGTGGTTTTTCGGAACCGCGCCTGCTAATCATTCGGGCCTCCTGGCTTTGGTGAATCAATTGGACTTGGCAGACCGACAAGACTTCCCGACCGGCAGAATGTTCCGTGACACCATCGCGGCCAACGTTCCATTTGCCTTCTCTAAACCGCTCCGCGTGACAGAGGCGTACTGGCGTGGTCGCGGCGTCAACGTCAGATCCACGGTCTGGACTGGCACGCGCCCCGGTGCCCCATTCACCAGCGCTTGCCTCAAGTTGTTGGCAGGCACGGGGCGCCCGGTGTGGCCGTGGATGGCGGAAGAGGAATCCCTGCTCGTTGAAGCCTTTCCCGCTGCGCAACTACTCCAGTGGGGACTTCCCTTCGTCGAGTACAACGGGGATGGGGGGCACGACAAGCGCACGGAGATCATCACGGACCTCATCGAGAATCGAAGGCTTCAGACCGATGATGCATGGCGTGAAACACTGAACGCCAATGCCGATGCGCTCGACGCGGTTCTCAGCGCCTTCGCGGCACGTGCGGTGTTCTTGGGCGAACTTGCTGTCGAACTGCCGCCCTTCGACGTCTGGAAAGTCGAGGGGTGGATCGCGGTCCATCGGTGATGATGTAGGAAAGGTGCTTGTCCAGCAGGGCCGAACCACTAAGGATTGAGACGATCCAGAAAGGTCGTTTCAATCCATTGTTCAAGAAGCCCGGCGATATTTTAAATGGATTTATATAGGGTAAAGGTTCGATACGGGATGAACTGAGGAGTAGTTTATGCAGTGAGAGCCGGACTCACGGGATTGAAAAAGGACGAGAAAGAGTCCATAAGGAGCACAGCCTCACTATTTTTGGGCCGATCAGTTAAAAGAAGTAATCACTTGGGGAGGAAGGAACCGAGGTATCGGAGGGCGCCGCCGCAGATGGAACAGGTTGGAGCCTTGGGAGGGCTTTCGGGATAGTCGGGCATTTCCAAAGAAAAGGCATAGGCCATTTGAATGAGGGTAGAGATTTTTTCGAAGGGGACTGAGCAGTTGGGGCGAATGAAGCCGTAGTAGCGGATTTTCATGAAGCCGGTGGGCAGGACGTGCTGAAGGAAACGGCGGATGAATTCCGTTCTTCATAAGGATGGATTTCCCCTTCCAATGTGGAGGGGGTTTGAAGTATCATACTTGACTAAACGGTATGCGTCTTATCGAATGGACTTCTGAAGAAATTTTTTTAGGAAGGATTACGAAGAAAGGGTTCTGCCGCACAGCGGCTTACTTGAACCACTGCATGAAGCGGATCGTGTCCCTTGCGGGCCACTCCCGCTTATGCTGGCGTTCTCGGCGACTGCGTCGCCGAGATTGAAAAAACTTTCCTCTATAAAATATCATTATGAATAATTCGCAACAGGGCGTTGTTATTATTGATGGTTGCTGTTTTCGCTTTTTAGAAAAGCCTAGCGTCCTGCAGCGTGTTCGCAAAGATATGCGGATAAGTGATCTCCAAATTAGATTGAGTTCAATAAATATTCTTGAGGCCGTAAAAACACCAGAAGAAAAAACTAGAAACCGGTTGCTAAAAATAATAAAAAATGTATCTGAGGGAAGGCCATTCCTTCCATGGCCGCTGGAGCTTATAAAGAAGTCTGGTGAGACTATCGCAAGAGGAGAGACTTCATTTTGGTCAGGAGAGAGCGGACTTGAAACGAAGGTTTATGAAAATATCATAAGTGATAAGGACGTGGACTCTGCAAAAAAAAGAATGGATTCTCTTGAATCGAATTTTATTCGTATGCATAAAATAGCTCGAAAAAAACTACAGGTGTTCCTTCGTGGTAATAATTCATGCAGATGGGATACTGCAACAGCTTTTCTTGATCAAGTATGGTCTCAAAAATCACATCTTGAATATCACATCAGAAACATATGGAAAACATTATGCCTGCCAGGCAATCCTCCAATTGAATCAATATTAAAGGATGAGATATGGCAAATATTTTTTGACATCAATGGATTTGCTGCCTTTGAAAGAGCGATTATAAAAGAGCAGCCCAAACGTGTTCATTATCCAGACTTACTACAATTGGTGTATGTAGCAAGCAATCCCCGTCGTATAGTAGTTTCTGGTGACGGTGGTCTTTTGCGAGCAGCTCGATCAATCTTATTAGGTAGATATCCTTGTGTCAGAGTCTTAGATTGTTCAGAATTGTAATATATTTCAGGGTAATTGATTCTGTTGTTATTAATGAAAATCCTAACCAGGCTGCTGCAAAGGACCGCAAAAAACGTGTGGTCTCTGAGCAGGGTCGTTAGCCCATGGGGAAAATAGCATGAATGTATTCGAAGAATTCAAACGGTTAGTACTGGAATTGCAAAGACAGAAAGTGAGGTATGCCCTTGTGGGTGGGGTTGCCATGGCATTCTATACAGACCCACGTTTTACCCAGGATATCGACCTCCTTGTTGAATCAGAGGAT
This sequence comes from uncultured Thermodesulfobacteriota bacterium, assembly GCA_964627515.1. GTDB lineage: Bacteria > Desulfobacterota > RBG-13-43-22 > RBG-13-43-22 > RBG-13-43-22 > RBG-13-43-22. Next base: position 2,764 of record CAZVHO010000104.1, read on the forward strand.
TTCGAGAAAATAAAAGGCATTCTCGAGAATGAGGGGTATTTCGAATCGGCAGCACCTTGGACAATCAGGAACGTGGCTATCGAATTGCATCGGTTTTTGAAGGTTGCAGCCCCAGAAGATGAAATGATGATCGATATCCTCATTGCTAAAGATGATGAGGTCAAGAGGATAATCGAGGATGCTTTGGAGGCGAACTCGGAAGAAGGAAGAGTGATGGTTGCGAATAAGAAAGACCTGATCTGGCTAAAGAGGACGAGGGATTCGAAGCAGGACGCGGCTGACATAGAGAAGCTTGAAGATGACAAGAATCGATAGCATACTTAAAAAGCTCAGTGACCTTTTTGAGTTCAATCGAAAGCTCAAGACTTTCGTATTGAAGAAAGAGGCCAACAAATCGCTCAAAGAGGACACGGCAAAATACCGCCGCGCCCCTTAGATTTTCGTTAGACAACATCTCTCGGAATAAGGAGAAAGGAAATTTGGCACAAAGAAAGATCTGTATTGTTTCTCCTGAAGTATGAAATATGGGACGTTGGTGTTAAATTGACTTGGCAAAAATTGATACTGCCAAGGAATGGATGGGTAAAGAAATTTTTATCGATGATAATAAGGGTTTAGTTCGAAAATAGGGTTCAGGGATCAGGGGCCAGGGGTCGGGGATCGGCGAAAGACATTTTCATGATTCGTGGTGCCCGCCTCGGGCATGAGGGTTTAGTATAAATATAAAGGGAACACGGTTGACTATTAAATTTACAGCAAGGGGAAAGGAATTTGTTGCTGGGCGGTGAGAGAGTCAACGGAAAACGGTCACGGGAAACGGATACCGACCTTTATCCCTTCAGCCGGGTGATGCCGAGTTTCTTCATGCGGGTGTTCAGACTGGTTCTCCTCATTCCCAGGATTTTTGCCGCTCCCCTTGGACCGGCAATCCGGCCGCCGGTCTGGTCCAGGACATGGCCGATATAACGACGCTGGAGATCATCGAGGGTCGGCTGTGAACTGAATATGCTCATGGCCGATGATTTTGAAGAACTGGGCAGGGTTAATTCAAGATGGTCTCCGTTCGACAGAATAGCTGCCCCCTCAATGATATTCTTCAATTCGCGGACATTACCCGGCCAGTTGTACTGGATCAACTTCTCTTCGTCGCCTCGTGAAAGTTTGAGACTGTTGCGATTATATCTCTTGACGAAACGGGACAGGAAGGCATGGGCTAATAAAATGATGTCTTCCGGAGATTCGCGCAAGGATGGTAAACTGATATTTATGGTATTAAGCCGGTAATAAAGGTCTTCCCGAAAACGGCCGGCGGCAACCTCTTCCCTCAAGTTCCGGTTGGTTGCCGCTACCAGCCGAAAATCCGACTCCAGTTGACAAACGCCCCCAATCCGGGTGAAGGTCCTTTCCTGCAATACCCGGAGCAGTTTGACCTGTAATGATTTCGGCACCTCACCGATTTCGTCAATGAATAACGTCCCTTCATGGGCCTGCTCCACCCTGCCGATTTTCCGGGTATTGGCACCGGTAAAAGCCCCTTTTTCATAGCCGAACAGTTCGCTTTCAAGGAGGGTTTCGGGAATGGTGGTCATGTCCAATATGACGAGCGGTTTATTGGCGCGGGAACTCCGATCGTGGATTCGTCTGGCGATAAGCTCTTTCCCGACACCGGTTTCCCCCTCGATCAATACCGGACTGTCCGTTCGGGCAACCCGGTCGACCTTTTCCATGGTTTTGGCCATCACCTGGCTTTTTCTTATAATAAATTCCGTTCCTCCCGATAATTCCCGCTGAACCGATTCTTCCTTCGTCACCCTGATCTTTTGTTCCATCAATCTGGAGACGTTCTCTACCTGCTCGACCCAGAGGCTCAACTTTTCCGATAGGAGCATTAACAGTTTCTCATTAAGACGGTCAAAACAATCTACCAGATAAGAATTATCGAAATAAAGGACCCCACGAACTTTGGCTTCGATATTCAACGGCAGGCACAACATATGGCAGGCAATGCGACTGGTGAGATTGAAATTGGGATATTCGGATTTTTCTTTTTGCGGCTGTCCCGTTCGAAAGGTTTTCATGATCAGCTTCAGGCCGGAATTGAAATTAGGAGAAGTGATCTCATTTTTATGTAAATTCCGGGAGGCCCGCAAATCGGCGTCTTTTGATTTTCCGTTGCTCAACCAAAAAAGACCGCACCGTTCCGCCCCGAGAATCCGGGTGAGGTGAGACACCAGGGAATCCAGGGTCTCATCAAACACGGGCGAGATGGGGGACTTGATGATCATGTCGATCTGAGATAACAATGACTCCAGATAGATATCCTGGGTTTTTCTTTGGGAGTTCGTTTCTTCTAAAAGAAACCGCATGCCGCTTGGAAAGAGATCATCGGAAATCCCGGATAGACCCTTACGGGCTTCCTGGGACAATTTTCGGGCTTCCCGCTCATTACCTTCTTTCAGTCTCAATTTGGCCATTTCCGTTTTTGTTTTTGCCAATTGAATGGGGTCACCGGAAAGCTGTAAATAATGTAAACTGTCATTAAGGGTGGATTCGATGATTTCGATATTTTCGCCGTATAAAGAAGCTTCCTGGGCCTTCAGACGCAAGGCCACGCCGCGAAGATGCACACTGGGTTCCCGCATTATTTTTTCGGATTGTTCCCTGAAGCTGTACCCCGGAATGGGATCAAACCCCAGGATTCCGAATTCGTATATTAATTCAAGAATATATGGAGACGCAAACTGCTGCCTGATACCGGAACGGGCCCCTTCGCTGAAGGTATGGGCCAGAATTTCCCGGGCTTCTTTATAATCTTTGTTCAGATAATTGTAGTAGGCCAGGGCGCCATAGGTCATATATTGGGCCAAGGCATTTTGACTATTGATGGCATCCCGCAGGGTGCCTTCAAAGTGCCAAAAGGCCTCCTGCTTCTTACCCATCATTAATAACACGGTTCCCAGGACGGCGCGGTATAAACAGGCCGGACCGATGTTCTTCTCGGAAACGGCCCGGCGCCAGAAATAATCCAATATGCCAATGGCCCGGTGAAATTCACCCAGATAGGCCGTAGAGTAGCCGAAAAGAAACAGCGCCACCGGAACGATCAAGCGCACGCCGGCATTATTCTCATAAGTTCGAATGGCTTTGTCCAAGTATTCGACGGCTTCTTTATGCAACCCTCTCATGAAATAATAAAGTCCGATGAACTCATAGGACTGGGTCCGAATATCCTCATCGGCCAGCGATTCAACGATTTCCTGTCCCGAGGCAAAGTGTTCCATGGCTTCAAGCCTGCGGTTGCCGAAGTAAAAGAGTCGACCGATGTGCAGTTCGATCATGGCTTGCGAACGCCGGTCTCCCAAATATTTTGAAACCTCCAGGGCCTTTTCCAGGTACTGGTAGGCCTCATCAAACCCTTTTCCGAGATAGAAACAAAGGTCTGAAAAAAGCAGGACCGAAGGAATGAGGAGACCGTTAACGGCATATCGGTCGTGCTGCAAGCAGGGGGTTAGGAGGGGCAGACCTTCCGCCAATAAATGATAACCTTCGTCTATGAGACCTTCATTCACGGCCTTGTGGGCTGTTTTGATTTTGAGGAATCCCGCCTGTCTATCACGGCCGGCCCCCATCATTAAATAAGATAAAATGTTCGGCCCAATTTCATTTTTCAGCTTCAACTCATCGATTCGGTCCAGAAGGGCATTGAACTTTTTTTTATTATTGATCAGGCCTAATCTTTTTTGAATGGATTCGGGAATTTTTTTTTGGAGGGTGATCCGGTTGCCTTCCGACTGATCGATCAGATTCAATTTGGCGGTACTTTTCAGGCAATCGCCCAAATGGCTGTCCGAAAGGCCGGCCAGGGACTGGATGATCGGAAGCGGTGTCGGTTCTTTAAAAGCCTGAAGTACGGAGAGGAAATTCCATTGGACGGCAGGGAGATGAATCGGATTTCTTTCCATGATTTTGTCCTTTAGTTCGAAAATAGATTTTTGGCACGGATTTCACGGATTACACGGTTAAAGCCATGGGGTATCCCTCTATCCCGTTAAGTCTGGATAGAGGGATGGCCAACATCCGCCTTCGGCGGAAGCTGGTCTCAAGAAAAGGGAAGCCCCTTTTCTTGAGAAATTAAATGGTTAATCCGCGTAATCCCTGTGTCAGGCTTTGTGCCTGACCCGTGCCTAAATAAGCCTTTGACTGGTCTATTTTCATGATTCGTCGGTGCCCGTATCAAGCGGGCATGAGGTTTAGTATCGATTTAGACAGTATCATTTTCCTTAATTTTTTATTCATTGTCAATAGAAAATGACGCAATGAAGTCTAAAAATATCGTTCTTTTTATTTAAAATATGCCGGAGAAGATAAAATGACAGGGTTGTTAAAAAAAGAATAACCTATCTTTAAAAATATTAATTACGTTATTTTAATTAGTTACATCTCGAATGGTTTATCGTTGGAGTTCGGCGGGCTTAAGAGCGGAGCGAATTATTTCCTTCCTGATCTAAAACCGATTACCATTTTCTTCTTAAGAAGACATCGTTTTTCCTTATTTGCATAAAGTGACGCAATAAAGGCATTCAGTGTGACCTTATGAAGTCATTAAAATTTAAGACCTTGTTTTTCTGAAAAATTAAATAATTATTTTAAATGGTTACATGAATGAAGGCCTTGGCATACTCCCTGCAATCCCAATCATCAACTATTTTACAAAATATTCCGGAGATAAAATGACCATAAATAATGAAAAATTTATCGAAGAACGATGGTTTAAAAAACAAGGTGATGAATGGTCTTTAATGGCCACACGATGTATCGATTGCAATAAGGTTTTTTTCCCGCCTAAAACGGTCTGTCCCCGATGTTTTGATGGGAAATTGGAGGAAGTCCCTTTGAGTAAAAAGGGAACCTTGTATACCTATGCCCTGTCGGTCATGGGGCCCACCGACCTTACGAAGCCCTTCATCATGGGATTTATCGACCTGCCCGAACAGATCAAGCTTTATACCTTGATTACCGGTTGCAAATACGAAGACCTGAAGGTGGATATGCCCATGGAGATGGTCATTGAAGAGATCAAAAAGGATTCGGAGGGGATGGGTATCACCGGGTATAAATTCCGGCCCGTCAAGGAAGAGGGGGAACAATCGTGAGAGAGGTAGCCATCATCGGTATCGGGGGAACAAAATTCGGTAAATACCCCCATTTGTCGCTCCGGGAATTGGGAGAGGAGGCCTGTTTAAAGGCCATTCGGGACGCCAATATAAAACCCAAAGACATCCAACTGGCTTATGTCGGAAACGCCATGCAATGGGAGTGGGGACAGGGTTTATTGATCGGCCATGACGTGCTGCGGGAATTAGGCATTACCAGGATACCTATAAGCCGGGTCGAGAATGGATGTGCTACCGGTACGAATGCCTTCCGGGAGGCCTGGTACAAGGTCGCAACCGGATATTGTGATATCGCCATTGCCTTTGGGGTCGAGCAGATGACCGTGGCCGATTCCAGTATGATGCTCAATATATTTACGGGGAGACAGCATGCCGAACGGGAAGGGGACATGGGCTATTCCGCTCCGGGACTGTTTGCCATGATTGCCCGAAGGCACATGAGTCAGTTCGGCACCACCAGGGAACAGATCGCCCTGGTGGCTGTTAAAAATCGCAAATTCGGGGCCATGAACCCCGAAGCGCAACTCACCAAAGCGGTTACCCTGGAAGAAGTATTAAATGAACGCATCATTTGTGATCCCCTGACCCTTCCCCAATGTTGTCCCCGTGGGGATGGTGCCGCTGCGGTCATTCTGGCCTCCAAAAAAACGGCCAAAAAGTACACCTCAACCCCGATTCTGGTCGCTGCCTCGGTGCAGGTTTCCGGATCTTATCTGGATGAAGGCAGATTGATCTCGGTCTCTTTTGATTCGGATGTCCGGGGGGCCAAAGCGGCCTATGAAATGGCCGGCCTGGGTCCGGAAGATATGGATCTGGCCGAGGTGCATGATTGTTTCAGCTCAGCCGAAATCCTTCATTATGAAGACCTGGGATTTTGTTCCAAAGGGGAAGGGGGGCGTTTCATAGAAGAGGGGCATTCGGATCTGGGGGGGAAGATTCCCGTGAATACCAGTGGGGGCCTGTTGTCCAAAGGCCATATCATCGGGGCCACGGGCATATCCCAGATCATCGAATTGGTGAGGCAACTGAGGGGCCAGGCCGGACCGAGGCAGGTCGAGGGGGCCAAAGTGGCCTTGCAACATAACGGCGGCGGTTTCATTCACACCGATACGGCCAGTTGTTTCATAAATATATTGAAAAAATAGCAACGTTTCAATTTTTTAAAAAACTGTTTTCACCGCAGAGCCGCAAAGAACGCAGAGAGATTCATTTTTTTTGATCAATCCCGTGAGAGGCAGGATTGATCAAAACAGCTCTGGCCTGGGGCCAAAAATTACTCGAAGTGCAGCAAGGTTATTGTTTGCCGGCCTCTCATCGGCAAACAATAAAATCTTTACTTTGCGCTCTCTGGGCCTCTGCGGTGAAAACAGAAATTTCAAAACCCTAAAGTGTCACAAAATATTTAAGCCGGGGGCAGGAACAATGACAAAGCAGAAATATCGCGACATGCAGATGGAATCCATACTCAATACGGAGCAGATGAGAGAAATCCAACTGGCCAAGGTCAAGACCCTGGTAAAACGCCTCTATGATCACAAACCATTTTGGCGGGAAAGGATGGTCAAAGCCGGGGTCAAACCGGAAGATATAAAAACCCTGGATGATTTCAGCCGGCGGATTCCGGTTTTTGACAAGGCCCAACGCCGGCAGTTGAGCGAGGCCTGCGAAATGGACATGGTCAAGGTGGTCGATCAGGTTATCGGGGTGCCCATAGAAAATCTGGTCCTCATGGCGGCGACCTCCGGTACCTCCGGGGAGCCTACGCCATACCCGATGACGGCCAATGACATTGAATGGCTGTCCGAGGCCCTGGCCAGAATGTTGTGGCGCATGGGCGTAGGGCCAGGGGACCGGCTGATCCATGCCTTCGGACTCAGTATGTTTCTGGCCGGTGTGCCTTATCTCCAGTTTTTTGAGAAAAGCGGGGCCTGCATTTTTCCGGTCGGGGCCGAAGGGGGAACGGAGAGAACGCTCCGATACGCCAAGCTCTTTAAGGCCAATGTCCTGGCCTGTACCCCTTCATTGGCCGAGCATTTAATTGAAAAGGCCCCGGATATTCTGGGCTATGGGGTGGAAAAGTTGGGATTCAAGAGCCTTTTTTGCGGCGGGGAGCCCGGTGCCGGTATTCCTGAGATTCGACAAAAATTGGAGACCGCCTATGGCGCCAAATTGTATGACTCCGGCGGAGGTCTGGGCCTCTCCTGTGATTGCCCGGAGTATCAGGGGATGCACCATGTGGCGGATGACAAGATCCTGTTTGAATTGACCGATCCGGACACCTATGAACCGATCCCTTTTGAAAACGGCGCCAAAGGCATGCCGACCCAAACGACTTTGGAGGGAGAAGGCTTCCTGTGGTTCCGGGAAGTCATGGGAGATATCTGCCAGGTATTCACCGATCCCTGTCCCTGCGGGGCCACCGGCTTCCGATACCGGATCGTCGGCCGGGCCGATGATATGCTGAAAATAAAAGGCGTCATTGTCTATCCGGCGGCCATCGACGGGGTCATTGCCGGTTTTATTCCCAGAGTAACGGGTGAGTTTAGGATTGTTTTGGATGAGCCACCCCCCCGTGTCGTCCCCCCCCTGAAACTTAAGATCGAATATGGCGAAAATTTGAATAAAGAAGCGCTTTCGGTCCTGGAGGAAGAAATAAAAGGAAAGATGCAGGGCAAATTAAGATTCACCCCGCAGATTGAGTGGCTTCCGCCCATGACCCTGGAGAGGTCCACTCACAAGACCAAGTTCTTCGAAAAAACTTACAAGGGGAAATAAGGCGCATTAAATTTTTGATTTTGGATTGGGGATTGCGGAATTTAAAGAAGGTTGGGGCATGAGGGTTTAGTACGAAAATACGGTCCAAGGTCTAAGGTCTATGAAATCTATTTTCATACTTCGTGGTGCCCGCGTCAGGCATGAGGGTTTATAAGGAAAATAGGATTTTGAGGTTTTGAAATTGTAGCACAGCCCCGCGATTTGCGGGGCTGTTTCCACTAATAACAGGCGAGGGCGCCTGTTCTACATAATCTTAAGCCCATTTTCATGCTTCGTGGTGCCCCAGGGCATTCGGTATCTTACAAGGGTTTTGCTGAGAGCTAAAAGCTGAAAGCTGACCACTATGAAAAGGAAAATGTAGATTCATGTATTTCATTCATCCACCTTGTTTTAATTTGGAGGGTTACGCTTCGCTGCACCCACCCTACAGGAATCTATGAAACAATTGGATTCTGACGAAAGGAGGGTGTAAATTAAGAGGAGACTTTCGCCGAACGCCTTTGGGATGGAAGGAGATGGATGGCAGGATCTTAAGTGAATCAGGCGGGGGTAACGGTTTTGATGCTTTTTAAAAATAAAGGAGGGGGTTATGGCAAAGATTTATGATCCGATTATGATTGGAAAGGTTGAAGTCAAGAACAGATTGTATGCAACACCGATGATTTCCAATATTGCCCGGGAGGACTGTGTCGCCTCGGAAAGCCTCATCCAGGTCGCCTACCAGAGATCGAAAGGCGGCTGGGGGATATACTGTACAGAAGGGGCTATCCCCAATTGGAACAGCAAACTCTTTCCCCGCATGCTGGGCTTGTTTGATATCAACCAGATTGTCGGACTTTACGAACTGGTTGAGGCCATTCATGGCGGGGGGGCCAAGGCCATGGTCCAGGTTACCCATATCGGGCGAATGGCCGACCCCAATCAGATGCCCAAGGATACACCGCCTGAAAAAAGGGTCTGCCTGGCCCCATCGGACACCACGCCGCCTTCTCCCTTTCAGCCGACCATGAAGCCCAGAGGCATGTCCGAAGAAGAGATCCAGGAGGTCATGGGGGAACTGGTCAACACCATGACCATGGCCAAGGCCTCCGGGTGGGATCTTTTCAATTTCCATTGTTCCCATGGAACATTGGTTCAACAATTCCTTTCCCCCTACACCAACCACCGAACGGATAAGTGGGGGGGCAGTTGGGACCGCCGCCTTGAATTCATGCGCCAGACCTTGACCAGGATGAAAGAGGCCACCGGCGGTACTATTCCGATCATTTGCCGGGTAGCGGCCGATGAATTTATGGAAGGGGGCTACACGGTCGATGACTTTTGTAAATACATCGCCCCGGCCATGGAAGAGGCCGGTTGTGATGCTTTTGATGTGACCTGTGGGATTTTTGAGCATTTTACCTGTATTATTCCGGAAATGTACGAACCCCGGGGGACCTGGGTCCATCTGGCGGCGGCCGTCAAAAAAGTCGTTAAGGTGCCGGTGATCGGTGTCAGCCGGATCAATGACGGCCGCCTGGCGGCCAAATTGATTGAAGACGGCGTCTGCGATATCGTCGGCATAGGGCGTGGATCTTTAAGCGATGCCTATTTTGCCAAGAAGACGATAGCCGGGAAATATGATGATATCCGGCAGTGCATCGCCTGCAATACCTGCCTGGAGGATGATTTTACCAACAGACCGAGTCGCTGTGCGGTCAACTTCGGGTACAACCGGTCGGCGGTCTGGCAGGAAGATTATATGCTGCCCACCAGAGAACCCAAAAATATCTTGGTCGTAGGCGGCGGACCGGCCGGAATGGAGTTCGCCAGGGTGGCCACCCTTCGGGGGAACAAGGTCACTATCTATGAAAAAGGGAGTAAACTCGGTGGTTATGTCCCCCTGGCTTCCAGCTACCCCAGACTTTATACGAGGGAACTGATGAATATCGTTCGCTGGCTGACCAGAGAGATTCAACGACTCAATATTCAGGTCGAATTGAACACGGAAGTTACGGAGGATCTCATTAAAGCCCAAAAGCCGGATATCGTTGTCCTGGCCACCGGTTCAAAGGAGATTATTCCTGAAATTCCCGGAGTAAAAGAAGACAGGGTCATTACATTGGACCAATTTTTATCCGGAAAAAGGGCGGTCGGGAAAAAGGTGGCCGTTATTGGAGGACAATACGGGGCCGAGGTGGCTGTATCCTTGAGCCGGGAAGGAAAGGCCAAACCGGAAGGCTATACCAAATATCATAAAGCCCCTGCCGAAAGGGCCCTGGCCGTGACGGACCCGGAAAAAGTGAAAGAGGTCTATTTGCTGGAAGAAGGGCCCATGGTCGGGTGGCCGCCGTACTCGCAGATATTCCGTTATATGGTGTTGAATGAGTTTTTGGCAGAAGGCGGGGTTAAATGCCTGACCGGTGTGAAAGTGTCGGATCTGACCAATGGCCTGGTTAAGGTTACCGATCCGGAAGGAAAGGAAGAAAGTTTCCCGGTGGATACGGTGATCCTGGCTCTGCCGAGAAATCCGAACAAGGATCTTTATCAAAAGCTCCAGGGAAAAGGGGTCGATCTCTATGAAATCGGGGATTGTACCGGCCCGGAGAAGATCGAACGGGCCATTCATACGGCCAACTATGCGGCCCGGCAGGTTTAGTGCGAAAATAACGTTACGGGTTAGTGCGAAAATACCTTTTATTGGCCCTCAGCTCTTATATAGGCAAGGTAGGGGCGGGTTTCAAACCCGCCCCTACGGCGTATTTTTATGCATCGTGGTGCCCTCAAAGGGCATGAGAGTTTAATTCCGAAATCCGAAATCCAAAATCCAAAATTGATAAGGGGGTTAAATGTTTCAGATAGAAGTCGATGAATCCTTATGCACCGGTTGCGGAACCTGTGCCGAGGCCTGTCCCATGCAGGTCCTGGTCCTTGAAAACGAGAAAGCCCGGCCGAAAAATCCGGAGGATTGCATGAACTGTCAGCTTTGTGAAGTTGAATGTCCGAGTCAGGCCATTAAAGTTAGCTAATTTACGCTTGGTGGTTCCTTTTAAGAATTTCTTGTACCAACCAGGATGGAACCCTGGTCCTCAAACCAAGGCCGTCGGACAATAGGCCCATAGATCCTTCCAAATTCTGCAAGCCTGAGCATCAAATCAACTCAAAATAAAATCTGGAATGGGGTTTCCTGACCCCCGGCAAAACCGGGGGTTTATTATTATTACAGGGAATTGTTTTGCTGATCCGCCCTCTTACCCGTCATTCCGGCCGGGTTTAAGCCTGTCCTCGACGTTTTTAATCGGGGAGCGGAATCCAGGGGCTTTGAATTTCTAAAACTTACGAAATTTAATGGTTGCAAAATAGTTGTCAAGCTATTATTAATCCTTTTTGGACGCAGATGAACGCAGATTGCCAGGATTTTGAATATAAAGAATAATTTTCTGAGGATATCGGCGAAAATCTGTGTCCGAATTTATTGGAAATCAGATGACCATAGAACCAATTGGCACCATACAAACGCCTTATACCACGAAAGAGGAATGCCCTATCCAACCGTCCTATGCCTCTAATGCCCTTGGACAGGTCGAGGTGTTTAGAGAGTTTGAGGCCGGCTTGAAGGACATTGAAACCTTCTCCCACCTCTATCTGCTGTATTTATTTGATCGTTCGGGCGGAATTGAACTTGTGCGTTCCACGTTTTTGGATGACACTCCACACGGCATTTACGCCTCAAGACATCCGTCACGGCCAAACGGGATAGGACTGTCGGTGGTCAGGCTGATACGGCGGGAGGGAAATACCCTGGTCGTTGAAGGTGTTGACATGCTGGACAAGACGCCTCTTTTGGACATAAAGCCTTACATCCCGAAGTATGATGCCATAACTTCGGCTTCCGAAGGATGGACGGCCGGCAAGGTGTGGCGCCCCAAACCAACAGGAAGAGAATGACCATGATCCGTCCATTCGGTAGAATTTAAGGGATTTTCTTATATTCATTGATGGAACATTTGCTGAATACAATCATAAATTCAATCGATGATGGGTTTATGGTCATCGATTATAAGGGCACGATTACCCACTTCAACACGGCGGCCGGCCGTATTATGGGCATATCACCGGATCAGGCCATCGGACGTCTGGCTGTCGATACCATTCCGAACTCCCGGCTTCATCTGGTCCTGAAGACCGGAATGGCCGAGGTAAACCAGGAGCAGTTCATTTCGGAGGGTATACGGATTGTGACCACCCGAAAACCCGTCTTCGATGGTAAAGGTAAAGTCATCGGGGCGGTCTGCTTTTTTCGGGACATTACCGAAACGGCCGCCCTGGCCGACCAGAACACCTCCTTAAAAAAAATGCGCAGTCTATTGGAGGCCGTCATTGCCGCCTCTCAGGACGCCGTATCCGTTGTAGATGAGAAGGGTATCGGAATTATTATCAATCCGGCCTACACGCGCCTGACCGGGTTTGCCGGGACCGATATCATCGGTAAACCGGCTGAAGCCGATATATCGGAAGGGGAAAGCGTGCATATGCAGGTCCTGAAGACGGGCCGGCCGGTAATCGGGGCCCATCTCAAGGTAGGACCTCAGAGAAAGGAGGTCATCGTCAATGCCGCCCCGATTATGGTGGATGGAGACATCAAGGGAAGCGTGGGCATTATTCATGATGTTTCGGAATTACGAAGATTATCCGAAGAACTGACCCAGGCCAGACGGATCATCCGGGTCTTGGAGGCCAAGTACTCCTTTAAGGACATCGTTGGCGAAAGCCTGCAGATCTTGAATGCCATCAGTCTGGCCAAAAGGGCCGCCCGTCTCCCGGCCACCGTTTTACTGAGAGGGGAATCGGGGACCGGGAAGGAACTGTTCGCCCATGCCATTCACAACGAAAGTAATCGAAAAAACCACCAGTTTATCCGCATAAACTGTGCGGCCATCATCGATAGTTTATTCGAGAGCGAACTGTTCGGGTATGAAGGAGGATCTTTTACCGGCGCTAAGCGCGGAGGGAAAAAGGGACTGTTCGAAGAAGCCAACGGGGGAACCATTTTCCTGGATGAAATCAGCGAACTGTCGATGAATGTACAGGCCAAAATGTTGCGGGTCCTGCAAGAGAAAGAAATTGTCCGTGTAGGCGGTACAAAATCAATGCCCATCGATGTCAGGATCATCGCCGCGACCCATGAAGATTTGCACAAGGCCGTGAAAGAAGGCCGATTCCGGGAAGATCTTTATTACCGATTGAATGTGATGCCCATCGAGATCCCGCCTCTTTGTGATCGAAAAGGAGATATAGCGGTTTTGGCCGGCCACATCATCCGGAAATTGAATCAGCAGTTCGGTCGTAACATCACCTTGATCGAGCCAAAAGCCATGGAGATCCTCGAAGGGGGGGCCTGGAGGGGAAATATTCGAGAACTGGAAAATGTTTTGGTCCAATGTGTCATCAAGATGCAGTTCAGTGACTCCATCATCTTGAGGGAACATCTTCCGGCCCTGGAATTTCCAATCGGCCCGTCTCCGGAAAAATCCTTGAATGACCAGAGCCAACCGCTGACGAAGGAGGACGCGGGACTAAGGCAGGAGTTGAAATCGGTCCTATCCGGGATAGAGAAACAACACATTATGAGAATGTTGGCCAAGTCCAAGGGCAATAAGACTGATTGTTCAAGAAAATTGGGCATTTCCATAAGGAACCTCTATAATAAATTAGAAAAATATCAAATCGGATCATCCTGAACCGTTAAACAGAACCTTCTCGATTGCATTTTGTTGCATGTAGAATCGTGCAGGGATCATGCAATTTTCTGCAGACTGAATCCCCATTCTTCCTTCCTCTGACTCTTTCCAATTTCAGATTTTGGATTTCGGAATGCGGAATTAAAAAATCCATAACAATTTAGTCCACTATTCCCACCTTAGATCGGATTGAAAACGATATCCCTTTCGTCGATTCTTGGCCCTCGACTTCAACCACCTGGCCATGATACTGGCATAGAAGTTGCTCCCGTAATAAGCCGCTGCCATCGCTTCGGTGAAACCCAGGCACGGAAGTAAAGGAGGATCTATGCTTGCCCGGAAGAAGTGGCTCCTATGGGGCAGTTGATTTATCATGGTAGCACTCCTTTCCCGTCATTCCCGAACGTCTTTATCGGGAATCCAGGTTTTTAAGAAAATGCAAATCAAAACGGAGATCAATTATGTCGGTTAATCAAGAATTCTTTCCTTTGAAAAAAAAAGACGGAAGATTCAAGGCAATGATTCAGGCGGAATATTGCAAGGGGTGCGGAATTTGCCTGGCTTTTTGTCCGGAGAAAACGCTGATTTGGGCGGAAAAATTAAATTCTTTCGGCTACCCGGTGGTGGAATTAGCTGATGAGAAGGCCTGCCGGGGTTGTTTGCAATGCTTTTTGATGTGTCCGGATGTGGTTTTTAATTTCAGCCGGGGGATGGAGGGCCATGGATCAGGTAATGTTGAAAGGCAATGAAGCCATAGGGGAAGCGGCATTACGGGCCGGATGCCGGTATTATTTCGGTTATCCCATAACACCCCAGTCCGAGCTTATGGAATACCTCGCCCGACGTTTGCCTGAAGTCGGCGGCACATTCCTGCAGGCGGAAAGTGAACTGGCGGCCGTGAACATGGTCTATGGGGCAGCCGGTGCCGGAGCACGTGCCATGACCTCTTCGTCCGGACCCGGCATCAGTCTTAAACAAGAAGGAATTTCCTTCCTGGCATCGGCTGAGCTTCCCTGCGTGATTGTTAATGTAATGCGGGGCGGACCGGGTTTGGGCACTATTCAGCCGTCTCAGGGGGATTACACCCAGGCCACCCGGGGCGGCGGCCACGGCGATTACCGCCTGCCGGTCCTGTCTCCGGTTTCCATCCAGGAGATGGTGGACCTGGTTTACAATTCTTTCGATATGGCTGAACAATACCGTACTCCTGTCGTACTGCTTACGGATGGTGTATTGGGACAGATGATGGAACCCGTCTTATTACCGGAAGAGATAACCCATGAGTATACGAAACCCTGGATTACCGATGGCTGTCAATATCGCCCACGACGGTTGATAAAAACCCTTTATCTGGATTCGGGTGAATTGGAATCCCACAATCTGCACCTACAGGCCAAATTTAAACGATTAAGCGCAAAGGAAGTCCGTTTCGAAGGCTACCATCTTGAAGACGCAGAGGTAATGATTGTTGCTTTTGGTATCTGCGCGCGGGTGGGGCGCACGGCTGTAGACCATTTAAGGGAGAAAGGCCTGCGGGTCGGATTATTCCGGCCTGTAACTT
>CAZVHO010000104.1:18093-19233 GCA_964627515.1 uncultured Thermodesulfobacteriota bacterium
GTAGACCATTTAAGGGAGAAAGGCCTGCGGGTCGGATTATTCCGGCCTGTAACTTTGTGGCCTTTTCCTTCCGCTTCGTTAAAGGAAGCTGCCGAAGGGATAAGACATCTGATGACTGTGGAAATGAATGCCGGCCAGATGCTGGAAGACGTGCGACTGGCCTTGCCCGGCAGGGAAATCGGCTTTTACGGGAGGATGGGCGGAATTGTGGTTTCGGCCCTGGAAATCGAGGCCGAGATCATGCGAATCATGGGGGGTAACGGGGGATGATTAAACCATCATTGGTCAGACCGAAAACATTGACGCCGGCCAGATTTCATTATTGTCCGGGTTGCGGCCATGGTGTGGCCCACCGCCTGGTGGCTGAAGTGATTGACGAACTGGGCTTACGGGAAAAAACTGTTGGTGTAGCCTCAGTGGGATGTTCAATCCTGATATATAATTATCTGGATTTAGACATACAGGAAGCGGCCCATGGAAGAGCGCCGGCCGTGGCCACAGGTATCAAACGGGTCCTGCCTGACCGTTTTGTGTTCACCTATCAGGGCGATGGTGACCTGGCCTCCATCGGGTTGGCGGAAATCGTTCACGCCGCCGGGCGCGGGGAGAATTTTACCGTCATTTTTATCAACAATGCCAACTACGGAATGACCGGCGGTCAAATGGCCCCCACGACTTTGCCCGGCCAAAAAACTACGACCTCGCCCAAGGGACGGGATGTGGGCAAGGCCGGATATCCATTAAAAATGGCCGAGTTATTGGCGGTCCTGGATGGACCTTCCTATATAACACGAGTGGCGATTCATAATCCAGGTGCAGTTGTTAAGGCCAAAAAAAGCATCAGGAAAGCCTTTCAGTGCCAAAAACTGGGTCTGGGTTTTTCTATGGTCGAGATACTGGCAGCCTGTCCTACCAATTGGAGGATGGAGCCTCTGGCTGCTTTACAATGGCTTGAGAAAGAAATGATCAAATATTATCCCTTGGGAGTTTTCAAAGATACGGAAATGATAGCCCCATCAGCAGCCTTGTAGATGACAGCAAGGCTTCCCGGGAATAACCGAAAAAGGAAAAGGAGCGTGAAACCATTATGGTCCATCAGGTATTGATCGCCGGCTTCGGCGGGCAGGGGGTGTTAACTTG
>CAZVHO010000105.1:0-6631 GCA_964627515.1 uncultured Thermodesulfobacteriota bacterium
AAAAGCAAGGAAGATTCCATAGAAGAATTCGAGGGGCTTAAGCGGTTCAACTCTCAGCGTTAAGCTTTCAGCAAAACCCTTTACCAAATAATGGGTTGGCTAATTCCTGATCGCTGACTTAGGTTTCAATTTTATAATGTCATCCCGACTCCCGCCTGCGGTAAGTATTCAGGTCGGCATCAGTTACGTTCTCCGGGGGGACGAATTTGTAATGTTTTTCAGTCACGATTCCAACACCATTTTCATTTTGTTCGAATTCAAAAAGCGCAATCGTGGATTCTTCCATAAACTGGGCGCCCACAGAGCGGCAGATGAGAGATGGGAATTTATGAGAACAAACACCAAAATCCTGTTCAATCTGCACAATGCTCAATTTGTCTGTGCGACCTTTGGCTTGAATTGGAACGATATAATGCACTCCTTTTTTATCCACCCCTACATAGATTTCATCCGTTTCCACCTGTCCCATTTCCGGGACCGTCGTTCGGAGATGGCTCTGTAATGAATAGCAGGTGATACCAAGAAAGATATCTACCAGTCTGTTATACCGGACTTTAGCAAGAAGTGCTTGTTCATCATTAAAGGCATACTTTTCAACGATTCCCGGGGTAGCTTCCGGAACTTTAATGACGACCATATTTTTGTTTGGGAGTAAAGGGACATTTTCTCCTTGGCCATTTCAGGAGAACAATTTCTTCACGTAGTTGTTTTTTAGTGGCTGTGGCTATCCGAGTACGAAACAAATCTATGCCAACGACTTCATAACCGAGGGAGTCGGCGATATCGGCTAAAAGATGCCCGGTTTTTATCAGCACTTGTAAATAAGAGGCTTGATCGCCTACCACATAAGCCAGTTGGGCCCCAGGGCGTAAAACATTCCTTAATTCGGAAAGATGACGAACCATCCCGCCAAAATATAATTTGGTTACCCTGGCATACAATCGCTCGAAACCGGATGTCTTTCCCAACTCAATTCGCCGATTTTCTATTATCTCTGCAATATGCTGAATCTCGCTATGCTGGGAAACCATAAGGTCATCAGTGTCATGCTTGTATACGTTCCGGGTATTAGAGCAAAGCAACCCTTGTTTGATCGTTCGCAGATCTTTTTTGTTTTTAATGAAACCCAAAAGAACCGATTCTAACCGGGTTGTCCGAGTGTAGTCTTTTTCATTCGGATAAGGAGGTGAAGTAATAACTGCATCAATAGAATTTCTTTTTAAAGAATGGGAAAGGATCCTCGAATCTTCCTGAAGAATAATGGCCTTAGCTTTGTTTAACCCTTGAAGGGCCCGAAGGTCTTCGGCAATTACCCTCATATTGTCGGACCAAATAGTAATAACAGGGGCATCCTTTTTAATCCGGCCAACTCCCACTTCAGGTCCAAAATGCAAATTACTCGCACCAAAGACTATCATTTTAGCGAAGGCCAATCGTTCATGATCAGCAAAGCGATTATCACCAAGCTCATTAATGGTGTCCAGTAATACTAATGCCTTATGGAGCGGCAAGGGGCTTATTGAGTCCTTTAAAATCAGCTTAAGGCAATCCTCAGAAAGGTTTCGAAGAATAGTCGAAGGCTTTTTCCCGGAAGAAAAGAGTGGCAAATAATGATCATCGATGCCATCAAGGGCAAGTCGTTCGATGGCACCCTTTGTTATTTGCTTGGCATGGTCCAGAAGAGCATCCGGATTAACGGTCCAATCGACCTTTACGCGACTGGCAAAATTAGCCATTGGATTGCTTTCAATCCCAATGCTGTGTATATTTAATTTTTTACATTCTACTAACGTTGTGCCCGTTCCGCAAAAAGGGTCTAAAACAGTATCCCCCTTTTGGATCCCGAATTTTTTTATATAATCCCGAACCAGATGAGGAGGGAAAGATAAAACAAACCGATACCAATCATGTCCGGCACGGTCCTCAATTCGAAGTTTGTTATCCTCCTGTTTGAAACCATTGCCGGTATTATTATCGTCTGTGATTTCTTTAATAAAATTTTGTTGGGTCTGCTGGGCCATCTGGAGTATTTCGTTGTTTTATTCAACAACTTCTCTTTTAGGAATGAAGCAGAGTATAAAATAGGGAAAAGTTTTGGTCAAGGAGAAACCCCACTCCTTTTTGGAAATGGGGTTTGCAGTCATCATTTAACCATACGATATCCCTCTTTGGGTAGATAAGGTTAATAAGGCATCGATTATTCTGATAAATGGTTTACCATATTGATTTTTTAAAAGCAAGGAAGATCCGCTCAAACTGATCTGCTCAAAGCTCAAAGCTGAAAGCTCAAAGTAAAATCTTAGGACTTTGAGTGGAGGAGAGACAGCAAAAACCAGCTCAGCCTAAGAAATATCTAAGACCGCTTTAAGTGCGTGTTCAACAGCCGCCATTTTTTTAGAAGGCATGGTCCCGACCATATTGGCCTTTCCGGTACGGGAATCGATAAAACGCGACGGGTCCAGGGAGCGAATCTGGAAACAGAGAAAAACCGTATCTTCGGGCAAACCGGTTTCGTTGGCGGTGACTCTTACATTGGTAGGATAGTCATGGGTGACATTAGAAGCCTTGGTCCCAACCACCACGGTAATGACCAAAGGTTGCCGATTAATGGCATCAGCCGATACCACCAGAACCGGACGATACCCTGCTTGTTCGCGTCCTTTGGTCGGCATTAACTCCACAAAATAAATTTCTCCACGCCTAATCATCAAGGTTTAATCCGTCCTTTTCCGCCTTTAGAAACTTCTTATTTATGCTACGGCATTCGGCAAGAATTTCAGGATCTGAGCCCATTTGATTCATTGTTTCTTCAAAGGTCCGTTTTTTCCGTCGAGCCGTATAGCTCTCAAGGGCTATGATGACCAGCCGGTTGAAATTATCCCTGATTTCGCTGGGAGCTACGGATTTGGCCTCATCCACCAATTCTCTCGGCAGGGCGATACTCCTGCGGACAAGAACGGACTTTGATTGTGATTTCATTTAACACCTCCATTAACACTAAAATACACCTATTAATGGTGAAAATCAAGCAAAAGTCTGAAGGGTAAGAAAGCCGGAAATGGGTTAATTTCGGAGGTGGGTGGAAGAATCAAGGGCTGAAAGCTCAATGTTCAAAGGGAAGGACAATCAATAAGATAATGGCTTAAAGGGAAAGCCAATAATGGGGAAAAGGGCCAATTCGAAGGTTCAAAACGAGAAAGACAATAAACAGAGGGACAGGATGTTATTTCCCCCTGCGGTCCTTCCGCAGGGGGAAAACCAGGTATCCGTGACATCTGTGAAATCCGTGCCAAATTTTTATAAAATAATAGAAGGCATCAGGATGCCGGGCTTCGCCAACTCATCGTTTCGTGCGACTATTACATTTTTTTATAGGTAATGGCGTTAATCATGGCACCCTGGGGGTCCTGGATGACGCAAAATCTTCCGACATCCGGGATGTCCTGGGGCGGCACCAATAGTTTACCGCCAAGCTGTTCCGCGGTTCGCGCCGTCAGGTCCACGTCATCGACCGTGACATAGGCCCCCCATACGGGCGGCATGCCCTGGGCTTCTTTCGGAACCGCCATGATCCCGCCGATCTCCTTATCGCCCGCTTTGATCACGGTGTAGGTCATTCCCGGCATGGACATCTCATCCGTGCCCCATCCAAACAATTTGGTGTAGAAGGCTTTGGCCGCCTCTACGTCCGTCGTCATCAACTCACACCAACTGAATGCCCCGTGTTGTGAAAATTGCTCGTCCATGGTCTTTCCCTCCTGATCTTGGTTAAGGGTATAAAATATTTCCGAATCTCCGGCTTAAAAAACAAAACCCCACTCCTTTGGGAGATGGGGTTTTCAGTCATCCTTAAACTATATGATATCCCCTTTTTAGGGTGATAAGGGTTAATATGACTTCGAATATCCTGACTTATTGTTTACCATATCAAGCTCTTAAAAGCAAGGAAGATTAACCAGAGGCCGGGTTTGGGGAAAAAATAAAAGGAGCGTCCCTACGGGTGGCCCCGGTCAAAGCCGATCCTTTGCTTTGACCGGGCCGGATTGGAGGGGTATTATTTGCGGTTAATCGTCCCTTCCCAGGTGCTGACTTTGGTTTCCTTCTTCTCCTCTTCACCGAACCAGCGCGAGGTCACGCATTTTGCCTCCGTATAGAAGGCGACACCGTCGCGACCCATGATGTGCAGGTCACCGAAGAACGAATCCTTGTGGCCGGCGAAGGGGAAGTAGGAGATGGGAACGGGAATGCCCACGTTCACGCCAACCATGCCCGCATGGGTCCGCCGGGTAAATTCCCGGGCGTAATGGCCGTTCTGGGTAAAGATGGCGGATCCATTGGCAAAGCGATTGGCGTTCATGATCGCCAGGCCTTCCTCGAAGTCCTTTACCCGCTTGACACAGGTCACGGGTCCGAAAATCTCGGAGTCGCCCACACTCATCCCAGCCTTCACGTGATCAAAAATAGTGGGACCGATGAAGTGACCGTTTTCGAATCCGGGAACGACAATGTCCCGCCCGTCGAGGACCAGTTCTGCGCCCTCGGCGACACCCTTGTTGATCCACTCGATGACGGATTTCTTATGTTCGGCGGACACCACCGGCCCCAATTCCGTATCGGGATGGTAGGCGCATCCGACCTTGCGCTGTTTGGCGAACTTGACCATGTACCCCATGAACTCATCGGCACAGGCCTCTTCGACACAGAGAACCGGCAAGGCCATACAGCGCATCCCGGCGCATCCGAAGGTCGAATTGATAATCCCCAGGGCAGAGCGTTCCAAAGCGGCATCACGCAGGACCAGAGCGTGGTTTTTTGCCTCACAGAGGGCCTGAACCCTTTTCCCATGAGCCGCGGCTGTGGAATAAACATGTAAGCCCACCGAGGTGGATCCCACATAAGAAATCCCCCGGATGTCGGGGTGTTTGAGGAGCAATCCCGCTTCATCGCGGCTGCAGGTCACAATGTTCACCACTCCGGGCGGCATCCCGGCTTCGATGAGCAACTCCAGAACCCGCCCCATAGAGGTCTGGGGGGTCAAACTGGCCGCCTTCAGGACAAAGGTATTGCCCAGGGTGATACAAAGCGGAATCATCCAGCCGAAGGGAATCATGGCCGGGAAATTGAAGGGTACGATCCCGGCAAAAACACCCACCGGTTCGCGTATAATATTATATTTTTTATAATTTTTAGTTGATTTGAGCCGGCGCTTAAGCTTGTTCTCTGCTCCTTTTAATCAAATGCATAACGGGGTGATTCTCCAATTCCGCCTCCATAAGCTGGTGGGGTTTTTCATGGAATTCAAAGACCGTTCCGATGGCCTTCCAGCCAAGGCGGGAGAAGAAAGGCACGTTTTCTTTTTGGATGTGGGCCGTGAATCGCCGGCAACCTTGCTTTTTGACATAGCCAACCGCTTCCCGGACCAGGAGTTCCCCGGCACCGGAATGGCGGTGTTCCCTCTTTATGGCCAGCCGGCCGCCGATCCAGTGGCCTTTATTCTCATTCGGAAAGACCCGGACCGTACCGATGATCCGGCCTTCCAGTTCGGCCACCAGGTGGGTGCTCCGGTCATCGTTTTGATCGGCGTCGGTTTGCTCAAAAAGCCCCTGCTCCTGCACAAAGACCTGGTTGCGGATCTGAAGGGCCTGGTCCAATTCTTCCTGGCGCCTGGCCGGGTGACAAATCAAAGGGTCGATGGGCTGCTCAAAAAATCCCATGGCCGAGCAGGCCCCGCAGCGCACGCAACCGGCCTTTTGCATGTCCATGGTCAGCCCTTTTCTTTTTAGAATTTCAGATACGGCCTCATAGATGCGGACCATCTTTGGGGGGTCAGGAGGCCGGACGGTTTCCATCATCGATCCGGGGATGGGCCGGAAAGGGACGATAAAGGGAAAGACCCCTAAGTCGGCCAGAAATTCGGCCCCCGAAATCACCGAGCCTTCCCCCTCCCCCAGCCCGACGATCAAAAAACTGCTCACCTGATTAGGACCAAAAAGCTCCACGGCCTTTTTCCAGGCCTGCACATATCGCCCAAGGCCGATCCCGGCTTTGACCGGGGCCATCCTGGAGAGGACATCGAAATCAAAACTCTCGATGTGGAGACCCACCGAATCCACACCGGCCTCTTTGAGTTGATCAAGCCCTTCCGTATCCGGCGGCGGCAGAACCTGGGCCTGGATGGGCAATCCGCTGCTTTTCTTGATGGCTGTGGCACAACGGGCCAGATGGTCTATTTCTTCTCCGGCCTGAATCGCCCGGCCGGTAGTCAGGACCACCTGCCGGACCGAGTCCAGTTCCTTGGCCTTTTGGGCCACCTCGGCCAATTGTTCGGGGGTCTTTCGGACAATGGTTTGCTGATTTATTAATGATAATTCAATGCCGCAAAAACGGCAGGGTTGAGCCTCTTTCCAGTTAACGCAGGTTTGCAGGATAGTCGTGGCCAGACAGTCCCGGCCATGAAGCAGGGCAATCCTGGAATAGGAAATATTTTCCGAGGTTTCCCGATCATAAAAGCTCGGCCTTTTTATCAGGTCCACCGGACCGATGGACTGATCTCCCTCGAATAATAAAACCTGCCCCCCCTCTTCTTTTAAGCAAAAGGGCGAATCGGCCACATAGGGACCGCTATAAGGGA
>CAZVHO010000105.1:6731-19045 GCA_964627515.1 uncultured Thermodesulfobacteriota bacterium
CCCTCTTCTTTTAAGCAAAAGGGCGAATCGGCCACATAGGGACCGCTATAAGGGATACAGACCGCTTTCCCGTCTAAAATAAGACTTCCGCCCTCGGCCGGTCCCGCACCGCCGGACCTTTTGAGGACAGGGCCTTCATAACGAAGGCCGAGGCTTTGGAGTTCGGTTACGATTTGCCTAAACATATAAACACAAATCAAAAATTTTAATCTGACAGGATTAACATGTTTTTTTCTCAGGCTCTTGAGGACCCTGAGAAACTACGATCCTTCCCACGGGAATCAGGTCTTCTTTCGGCAGAACCATTGGATTTGGCCCTTTCTTTTCTGCATGTACGATACTCCAGAAAGGCGAAAAGGGACAAAAATCCAGGTAATCCGGTAAATCCTGTCGAAAAAAACGCTTACAGGTGCAACTTAAGGGCTACTTCAGCCACCCGTTTCCCCAGGTTTCGGGCCGTAGTGAGACCAAAGGCATCATTGCCGACCCCTTCAGGGTGCCCGCTCCAGACCGTTCCACCGAAATGAGCGGTAGGCCGGCCATCGCTGACGATAACCATATCCTGGACCAACATGGAAGCCTGAACGGCCTGAATGGTAAGATCCTGCCCGCCATTGCGGACCCCGCCCACGGCGATGACCCCGCCTACTTTATTATGCAGGAGAAATCCGTTTCTGCGTAAGGGGACACAACGATCCAGAAAGGCCTTACATTGGGAAGTCATGGTTCCCAGATAGACCGGTGTGGCTACAATCAGGCCGATCACCTCGGGATCGGCCAAACCGGTTACGATGGGCGCGAAATCATCTTCCTGGCTGCATTTCAACCCCTTGATGCACTGGCCGCAGGCCAGGCATCCCCCAAATTTTAAGTCGGCCAATTCCCAAAGGGCGGTGTCCATTTCAGGCCATGTTTCTTTGACCGCCTGTAAACACTGATTCAGGGCATAAAAGGTCGTTTTCCCTTTTCGCGGGCTACAGCATACACCGATTATTTTCATCGTTCTTCCTTTCGTAATTAAAGTTACAAGTTGCAAGATGCAAGATGCAAAATACAGGCAAGAGGCAAGAGCTTCGTGACAACTCTTTCAACAGGCAACGTTCAAGGTTTCCTTTGCGCTTTCAGCTTTGAGCTTTCTGAGCTTTCCGAGCTTTCCGTTTGCTTTTTTAACACCTGCAAGATGGTCCGCCGCAGGGTATTGAATTCCGGATCGGTCCGGTCTCTGGGGCGGGGGCTTTCCACCTGTAAAACCCGTTCAATGCGGGCCGGCCTGCGGGACAAGATGATGATCCGATCGCTCAGGAAAAGGGCCTCTTCCACATTGTGGGTCACAAAGACCACCGTGTCTCCCCTCTTTTCCCAGACCGAAAGCAGGAATTCCTGCAGATCATTGCGGGTTTGACTGTCCAGCGAGGCAAAAGGCTCGTCCATCAGCACCACCCGGGGATTCATAATCAGGGTCCGGGCAATGGCCACCCGTTGCTGCATGCCGCCCGAAAGCTCCCGGGGATAGTGATCCTCGAACCCCTGAAGGCCGAAGGCCCTGATGTATTCTCCGGCCGACCGCTCCCGTTCACTTTTAGCCACCCCTTTTATTTCCAGGCCCATTTGAATATTTTCCGAAGTGGTCCGCCAGGGGAAAAGGGCATATTCCTGAAAGACCAGGCCGATCTGTTCCGTCATCTCCTGCACTTCCCGGCCATTCAAAAACACCCGGCCCTGAGAGGCCTTTTCCAAACCGGCAATAATCCGAAGAAGCGTGGTCTTGCCGCAGCCGCTGGCCCCGACGATCGAGACGAACTGCCCGGCCTCAATGGAAAAATTGATGTTATCGAGAACGGGAATCAGTTCCCCCGGATTTTTCCCGGGAAAAGTTTTTCCAAGATCGGTTAATTTTAAGATCAAAGGGCACCCCTGACAGAAAAAAATCGAAAATAATTTTAGACAGGATTTACAGGATCACTTATTAAACCCTCATGCCCCCGCTGGGGCACCACGAATCATGAAAATACCGCCGTCGTAAGGGCGGGTATTAAACCCGCCCCTACACAATTCCACAGAGGCCAAGGGTGGTTAAAAATCTATTTTCAAACTAAACATCCGGTTAATCCTGTCAAAGAAAAAAATTTATCGCCAGCGGACGATCCGGGCTTCGACCATCCTCAGCCCCATATCGATCAAAAGGCCGATCATTCCGATGACCAGCATGCCGGCGATGATTTCATCGGGCCGTTGAATATCCCGGGCGGTCATGATCATATATCCCAGTCCATAGCCCTCCCTGACGCCGGTAAATTCAGCGGCCACCAGGGTCATCCAGCCGATGCCGACTCCGATCCTCAAACCGACGAAGATGGAAGGGACGGAACCGGGCAGCAGGACCTTGGTAAAGATATCCTTATCCCTGGCCTGCAAGGTCCGGGCGGCCTCAATCAACGTGGGATTGATGGAGACGACCCCGGAAATGGTATTGAGCAGGATCGGGAAAAAGGCCCCTAAAAAAATGATGAAGGCCGCCGACTGGATGCCGATACCGAACCATAAGATGGCGATGGGGATCCAGGCCAAGGGCGGGATAGGCCGTATCATTTCCAAGAGAGGGCTGATGATACTTTTTAAGCGCTTTGACCAGCCCAGCAAAAGGCCCAGGGGAACGGCCAGGGCTGCGGCAATGACAAAGCCAAGTCCCACACGGTAAAGACTGAAAAGGATGTGAAAGGGCAAAAGGTGCCCCGGAGGCATACCCGTGGAAATCAGTTCATAAAGTCCGGCCAGCACCTGGACCGGGGACGGAAGTTTATAATCGGGAATAATACCCAGAAAAGAGAGGCCCTGCCAGATCAGGACCAATAAGAAGGGTGGTAGGACCCGTTCCCGGTTCATTTTTTCAGCACATCACTCAGGATCTGAAGATAGATAAACTGGGCGGTAAAGGCCTGGACATCCTCCACCCTGATATACTTCCACTGATTCAGAAAGTGGACATATTCCTTTTCCGCTTCGACATTCAGCAAATAGGTATATTTTACATTTTTCATGGCCTGGGAAACGGTCTTCTCATCCATGCCGGTGTATTTTACCCCTATCTGCCGGGCCTCCCCGGGGTTCTGATTGATAAAATCCGTGGCCCGTACATGGGCCTTGACCATCTTTTTGGCCTCCTCAATCCGGCCTTCGAAAAACCTTGCATCAGCCACCAGAACACAGCAGGGGTGGTCCTTCCAGATGACCTGGGAGGCCATCAGGACCCGGCCGATATCCATAGTGACGGCCCTGGCCGGAAAAGGCTCCCAGGCGATAAAGCCGTCTATATCCCCGCCCCTTAAGGCCCCGATCATTTCCGGGGGCTTGATCACCATGATATGGGTTTGCTGGGCCGTAAGGTTTGTTTGGGCCAGGGCCTTGCGGAGAAGAAAATCCTGGACCGTGGCATGGCCGGGTACAGCCACGGTTTTACCTTTCAGGTCCGTCATGGCCTGTAGTTTGGAATCCTTTCTAACCACCAGGGCCGAGCCCTCTCCGTTGACCTGGGCCAAAACCACCACCCTGGCCGCTTTGTTGGCCACGGCCGTGGTGGCCGGGGCCATCCCCACATAGCCCACATCCAGTGCCCCGGCGGCAAAGGCGCTCATCAATTCCGGCCCGGCCTTGAAAATGCCGGCCACCTTCACCTCCAGCCCTTCCTGGCTGTAAAACCCTTTTTCCAGGGCCACCCAGCAGGCCAATTGATGGATGTCGTTTTGCAGATAAGCAATGCGGATGGGGTTTTTATCGGCGCTTTGCGATGGGCCATAGGTCAACAGCATCAGCAGCAAGGCCCCCAGGCTGACGGTTGATAATTTCAGTTTCATGATAATTAAATCCCCTCTTCCAAGGTTTGCCCCTGATGGTCGGCCATTGATCCGTTGAATTGAATTAACGGATGATCTTTCCGGCCCAAAGATCTTCCAAAAAAATTTTCCAGGGAAGGATTTCGATCTGGCCCGAAACTAATCGAGGTTTTGGGTCACAACTGACCAATATGCGACGCTTTGTTTTATATTCCTCACCAAAGGCAATCAGCCCTTTTAGATGGTTGGAATGGGCGAAAGGTGTTCCCTTTACTTCCAAAGCAACTTGGCAGTCGCCGAGGACAAAATCAACTTCTAATTGAGAGGCGGTCCGCCAATAGCTGATCGGGTAAAGCAACCCTGAGTATCGGGAGTGCGCGGATAATTCCATAAAAAGAAAGTGCTCAAAGGCCCTTCCAAAGAGTTCCGATCCCGGCTGCGTCGATATTCCTCGGAAAGAAGTAAATCATAAATCATAGGCTTTGAGCACGGACTATTCTTTTAATCATGATTATCTAAATATGCGTTTTAGTTTATCATGTCAAACAAAATAAAGCAGAGACATAGCTTACTCCTCGGAGGAAAACCCGGCCTGCTATATCATCTACCGAGCCAAGGACAGCCGGCAAGAAAAAACCTATGAAGTCCTTAGCCGGTTTTTTTCAGAAGTGATTCTTCCACCAGATAACTTAAATCCCGCATCATCAGAGGGGATTCCAGTGCCTTGATACCGACCTGCAAGCCGGCATAACAGAAAGGACAGGCCGAGACCAGTTCTTCGGCCCCGGTGGCTTCCGCCTCCTTAACCCGCCTTTGGGCCATCTTGTTCTGGATATCCGGATAGCCGGCCTTGAGCCCCCCCCCGGCCCCGCAGCAGCGGGAATATTCACGGCTTCGGGGCATCTCGATCAGGTCCAGACCGGGGATGGCCTCCATGATGAACCGGGGATCCCCATAAACCCCGCTGGCCCGGCCCAGATGGCAGGGGTCATGATAGGTAATCTTCTTTTCCACCGGATGCATGAATTTCAGTTTTCCCTCTTCCACCTGGCGCCGCAGAAATTCTACCGTGTGCAAAACTTCGAAATTCAGTTTTCCGACCTTGGGGTAGTCCTCTTTAATGGTCTTAAAACAGCCGGAACAGGAACTGACCAGGGTTTGAATATTCAGGGCGTTGAGCATTTTGATGTTGTCGGAGGCGATCCGTTCAAATTCCTTATCGCCCATGCGTAAGAGCACGCTGCCGCAGCATTTTTCATCCCCCCCCAGACAACCATAATCGATCCCCAGGGATTCCAGGATATTGATGGTACTGACGGCGATCTGCTTGACGTTGACGTCATAGACCGCAGTACATCCCAAAAAAAGAAGGACCTTTCCATGGGTCTTCTTGATCTCCCGGGGAGGGGCGCTGATCTCGTTGTCCTTCTGGGCCCGGCGGATCCATTTGGTACGGGCCGCCCTGGGCTGCTGCCAGGGGTTGTCATAGGCCTTGACGCTTTTGACCAGGACCTTCTGGGATTCCAGGGGCCCATAATCGGCCGAAACGATCAAGCGGCGGATATCTTCCCAGAGATTGACCGTGTCGATATTGGCCGGACAGACGATCTGACACTGGCCGCAGGTCGAGCATTCATAGAGATTGCGGACAAATTCCTCCATCTGCTCCGGGCCGACTGGGTGATAACCGAAAACCGCGGCTAATATTTTTTTTAGGGGCTCCCCTACCCGGTCCTGTTTCATAATCCGGGCCAAAAGTCCTTGCTGGGATTTAACGATCTGCGTAAAATCCTGGATCTTTTTCCGGGGTAAAATGGCCTCCCGCATGTCCTGGTCATAAACCGGACACCAGTTCAAACATTCCCCGCAACGGGTACAACCCTGAAGCTGAATCAATCTTTTTATATCCAGATTGGAAACCGGAAGTTCCCTGGCCTTGGGTTCTTCCACAGGGCTGTTTTCAAGGTTCATATTTTCTTCGGACATACAAGTTTCCTTTGATTATTCATCGCCGAGCCGCAAAATATTCTCTTTGCGCACTCCGCACCTTTGCGGGTAAGACATTAAATATTGATGATTTTGTAAAAACTCGTCATTCCCGCGCAGGCGGGAATCCAGGCTAATCCTAACCTATCAAGATACTGGATTCCCGTTTTCACGGGAATGACGAAAATGGGTGCTTTCGTCCTTTTTACGAACGTGTCAATATTAGAGAACTAAATTGATTACTTCCTTTTATAATTCAAAATCAAGGTCAAAGGGGTAAGGATTACGTGCTTCATCTTCCCAAAGGGAAGGTAGGCGATAAAAGCAGCCCCAACCGCCGCATGGGCGTACCAGAGATAAACATAAACGGTCTGCCAATCCCAGGGGAGCCGGGAAAACAGAATGGACAACGGATAGCCGATAAAAGCATAAACGGCTGTTTCCATCGGGACACGGGTGATCAGTATCCTGACCCCTTCCAGGAAAAAACCTAAGAGAATCAGGACCCCCAGGATCCCGATGGCCCAATGGTCCTGCCCTTCGGAAAGGCTATGGGCCGGCCGGATGACAAAACGCTGGGTAAGGGCCAGGAGCAGGCCCAGGAGGATCAGTAGCCCGAGGAAATCATAGGTGAAGGCCACAAAACCGTTGTTCTTATCGATCAAGGCCCGGGCCAGAGCGCTGTCAGGCCCTATCCGGTAGGCAAACCAGGTAAAGACACTTATCCCGAAACGGAGCAAGATGGAAAGAAAAATCAGGGAATGGATGGACCACCGTTTGACACTCTCCTGAAGAATCCTGCGCTGCAAAAAAACATCCCATAAAATCGTTTTTAAGATATGCCCTATCTTCCTGGAAAAGAGGGTCTTCCAGATTCCCTCGGAACTCAGGACAATCTTCCGGTGCAGGGACTTCTCTTCTCCACCCACGCTTCCCTGATACCAGAAGAAAAGGGTCCCAAACAGTCCGAGAAGCAATATTAATAGGGCCGCCCAAAACATGGAATGGCCGACCGCCAGCGGGGCGTTGTGGCAGACCAGGCACAAAACACTCTTGGCCGGCAGGACAGCGGCTGCCGCCCCCACCTGATTTCCGGAAAAATGGCATTTCAGACAAAGGGTCTTGTCTTTGGTATCGGCCAGGGTATGATCCGTCAGGGCAATGGGGACCTTTTTTGCATCCAGTGCCGAAAGCCGGACCTTATCGCCGGTACGGTCTCGAAAGACAAATTTCGATCGATGGTGGCAGGCCTGACAGCTTACCCTGAGGTGCGGGTCACCGACCGCCCCTTCCCCATGGACCGGATGGCAGGATTGACACTCTGCCCCGGCCAGGGATTTGTGGGGGGACCTGGCCACATCCCTGTGGCAGTCGATACAGGCCATATAGGCGTGGCGATTATTTTTAAATGAATCAGGGGTGACTTGCAGCACCACCGATCGATCGGCTATCTTCCGCCTGACAGTCGCTTGGGCATGGCATTCATAACACAAGGCCTGGGAAGTCAGGATACCTTCATTGGTTGCAATATTGGGAAGGCGATGACAATCCAGACAGACCCGTTCCTTCCCCTCGACGGTCAGGGGCATCATCTCCGGGACCTGGGCTTCAACCCGGGGGATGGCCAGCAGGCAGCCGATCATCACGATCAGGAGGACAAGGTAACGGTTCATGAGCGGTCCCCCCCTTTTTCCATCATTTCCCATTCCCCGGGATGTTCCTGTCTGATCCTTTCTGCGGTTGTCATCCCGGTAAAGATGCTTTTATCCATGGGAAAGACTTCCGGCCGCAGATGAGCGGTGATGACATGGACCACAACCTTGATAGCCGTCGCCATCAATGCTTCATAAAAATGCAACACCTGGGCCAGATTGATAAAATATCCGGGGATCAGGCCCGAAAAAAATTCCGGAAACCATAAGACCACTCCGGTCAGCCCCATGGTATTCATCCCGATCAGGATGGCCCAATAATCGATCTTCTCCCAGTAGGTAAAGCGGTTGAACCGTGGGGGCCGGGAGCGGCCCATGAAATAAAGGATGTGCTGAACCAGGTCTTTTATATCCCGGCCGGAAGGGAAAAGGGTCTGAGGGCCGGTCAGCTTTCCTTTTAACAGGGTTTTGAAATAGACCAGCCAGCCCAGGTGGACGATCACAGCGCTGTAGGTCAGGAGGGCACAAAAGCGATGCCAATAGGCCAGCCGCTCCGGGCCGCCCAGGAGAAAGACAACCCCCTGGGCCCACCACTGGGAGCCGAATTTAAAAGAGAAACCGGTCAAGGCCAGTCCGATAAAACCCACCATGACGATCCAGTGCAAGAACCGGTTGAGGACTGAAAACCGGAGATAAAGTTCCGAAGGAACAGAATTAGCCGCCATTATTTTGGCCTTCTCAATTTTTCATGGATTTCTCTGAGCAACCAGAGGAAGGAATGACCGTAGAAAAAACAAATCACCACCAGGGCCATGGCCCCCATAAGGATGGTCACGATCCTGATCACCGCCACCTTGGCCGCCTTCTCCGGATTGGCTTTGGCATCAGGAGGGGGGATCGGATGAATGATCAGCCCGGCAAAACTCAGGGAGGCCCGGGGATGGCAGCGCTGACAGGCCTGCAAGGCTTCCTTCCTGTCTTTCAGGGAAAGGCAGGTATGGGCCCCGTGGCAGTCGGTGCAAAAGGCGACTTTGGTATTTCCTAAATGGACCGCCGCCTTGCCATGATAATTTTCCAGATAGGTCACCTTCTGGGCCGGATGGCAGGATCCGCACGACTCGGTCATCTGTCTTCCGGTTTCCAGCCTGGATAGATGGGCCTTTTCGTAATGGGCCGAATGGCAGTCGCCGCAAGTGGGTGCCCTTGGATCTTTTTGTTCTTTCAGGAGGGCCTTGGCATGGGCGCCCTTCAGGTACCGGTCATAGGACAGACGGTGACAACTCCGGCAGCGCCGGTAATCGTATTTGCTGACCGCATCCTTCTTAAGGAACCGGGTGTCGCTGGAATCGGGATGGGGTTTGTCCATTTCCTTCATGTTTCCGTGACAGATCTCGCAGCTCAACTGCGAATGGGCGGAAAGGGCATAACGGCTGAGATCGATAAACCAGGAGGTATCGGGCCGGCCGTCCTTCATGGCCCAGGAGGTCCGGGAAAAGCCGCACAGGATGAAGCCGATCCAAAAAAGCAACAGGGTGTAACGGAAAATTTTGGACTGGAAACAAAGTTTTAAGTTCCAAGTTTCAAGTTTCAGGTTTAACCGGTTGAGAATAGTCATCCGCATTTTCATGTTTTTCGGTGCCTGAAGGGGCATGTTGGGGTTCCGTTATCTTAATTTGGGTTGCCTGAAAAGGCCGACAACCGGGTCCTCAAAAAAATCTCTAAAAATCGCCGGGTGAAAAGTTGCAATTCCTGAAAAAGCTTTTCAGCTAAGAAAAGGGTGTCCTCGCCGGCATCGATTTTATTTTTCAGGTCCCGGAGGAAGAAAGTAAGTTGTCTGCTTTGATCCGTCAAGGATTTTTCTTCATCCCCGGCAAGAGCCAAGCCCGGCCCAAGGGCCAACAGGTCCAATCTTTTCCAGACGGCCTCAAGGAAAAACCGGATCTTTAAGGGCTCATATATTTTATTACCGATCAGCCATTGGATCCAATGGGTCTCCAGGCCGCAGGCCACAATCCGGCCATTACTGATTTCCCGTTTCAATCCTTTCAGCCAGAGCCGTGAGCGGTCCCCTGACAGGAAATACCGGGGCATCTCTCCGGAATCCTTTTTTCTTTGATTCCCGTACCCCAGTTCAAAATAAAGACAATCGGTCAAAAGTTGATTGGCCACAGGAAAATAGGGATGTTCAAAATGGGGGCCGAAAAGATAGAAAACTCCGGATGCCTGACGGTTTCTAATGACCGCGGCCTTGTCGATTAGGGTTTCCCGGGCCAGTTCCGGGTCGACTAAAAAAAGGGTCTTTTTCGTAAAACCGCTGTACCTTGCCAGGACCTCGGAACTTTCTCCGGGGATCAGGCCCGGCCCGCCATAGAGAGGGGCCGGAAAGGACCCCATCCCGGCAAAAGGCGGGCATCCGTTGGCTGTCAACTCCACGGTCTCTCTGACCGGGTGGAAAATGTAAGAACAACCGTAAGGGGCCAGAGATTTTTCAGGCAACCGGATGGAGTCCGGGATTTCCTTAGTCAGATTGGTTATCCTGGCCGGGACAAAATTAAAATGCAGGAGGTGTTCCTTGGAGGAATTCAGGGGCAAATAGGCCCCGGC
The DNA here is from genome assembly GCA_964627515.1 of uncultured Thermodesulfobacteriota bacterium. Classification (GTDB taxonomy): domain Bacteria; phylum Desulfobacterota; class RBG-13-43-22; order RBG-13-43-22; family RBG-13-43-22; genus RBG-13-43-22. The sequence goes on from CAZVHO010000105.1 coordinate 16,804, forward strand.
GCAGGAGCCCAGATAGAGGCCCCCCCGTTGAAGAAAAGCACCTAATTCCACGGCCCCTTTCTGGCCCAACCCCTGGGCCATGGCAATGGTATCTCCCCCGGAAACAGCCAGGCAGTCCATGGATCGTAAGGCCCCTCCTCTGATCTGGTTTTCATCCAGAAGGACCAGGTCGTAAAATCCATAGCGGTCAAAGAGGTCCACAAACCATAACCAGGAATGGGAACAGCCCTTTCCGGTATAAAGCCCTATCCGGGGATAAATCAAAACCCCGTCATCGGCCGGCCCCGTTTGTCCGGAAAACCCCGGTCCTCTCCATTGGCCATAACGGACCGGTTGGCCGGCAAGGATTTTTCTGTTCAGTTCCCGATGATAGGTTGCTTCCTTCAAGCGAGTCGCCGTCTTTCCCTTAAACACAATAATAAAGTTTCAAGTTGCAAGTCGCAGGTTGCAAGTAAGACAAATTAACCAATAGCATCTGCATCTTCATGATTCAAGATGCCCCCCAGGGGCATGAGGGCTTGGTTCGAAAAGAGAGATCTTTTACTTTCTGCCTCAAGTGAAACGCTCCTCAAGTGAAACGATCCTCAAGCGAAGCGCTCCTCAAGCCCGGTTTTTAGGGCGATACTTCAGCCCTGAACCTATCCTTTGATAACCTCAGCGATCACCTGATCGAGCGTCTCGGCCGTCAAGCCGAGTCCTGTTCCGATATTGGCCAATTCCAGCAGCTTCTCTTCGTTCAATTCCGGGGCCATCAGGGCAAAGATCGGATGGATACCGAACAAATAGGCCACGGCCTGTCGCCTGATCCACCAGGCGGCATCCTGCGAGCCGTCAGCCGCCAAACCGAAATCGGCAAAGATCGGTTTGGACGGGGCCCAGGGGCTGAAAGGTCCTTTGGCCTGGGTATCCACCGGGCCTTTGGCCTGGGGAAGAAAGGCTTTGATCCCTTCCAAGTCCTTTAAACCTGATTTCAGACATAAATCGGCCGCCCCTGCCGGGTCCAGGCCCTGCCTGGCACATTCCCGGAGTATTCGGCCACTGTCCAGGGCCGACAAGCCGAGTTTCTTGAATCCCAGCAGACCGCCTAAATCGGTTATCAAAAACCCCGGATCGGTTTTTTCCGTTTCTTTCATCAATGAGGGATCTTCATCTAAAAAGACAAAGGTGTTGGTGGCATAAGGGGTATTAAAACAGGCTTTGTGCCTATGGACAAGGGGCGAAAGCCAAGCCCCCATATCGTCTTCCCCCAGGGCAGCGACCATTTCAACCACCCCTTTTTTCCCGGCACAGGCCCCGCCTTTTATCCGGTTCAACAATTCCTGACACTGGCCCATAAATGCCTCGGGATCGGCAATTTCTAATAAACCCATGCCCCGGACGGCAATGAGTTTCAATTTTTTTTCTCCAAAAATTTTCCCAAACCCAAAACGGTCTCCGCTGCCCCAGAAATTGACGGACACGGCCGCCAGATCGGAACCGCCCTCCCCTGCCGGACCAATGGTCAATACCTGGACCAGGTCGTCTCCTACGATCTTTCGCACCGCCTCGGTGGATTCCCCGCAATCCTTTCCCCAAATATCCCCGGCGTCTTGCAGGTCGGCGATGCCGTCGTGGAGCCAGAGGTAAACGGGTTTTTCAGAACGGCCTTTGATGACCAGATAATCAAAGCCGGAAAATTTCAGTTCCATTCCGGCATACAAGGTCAGCGGAACATGGCCCAAGGTTCCGGTTCGGGGGCTTTTGGCCGTTATCATGGCCAGGGCCGATCCGGGGACCAGGGTGCCGGTCAAAAGCCCGGAGCCAATGACCAGGGGTTCATCCGCAGCATATTTTTGATAGAGATAAGTTGTAATGCCGGCCCCGCCGATCTTTTCCTTAACCAGGCCTTCGTCAAGTTCTTCTTCGATGATCTCTGCGCTCCATAGGTCGATAACAGCTATTTTATTGGACGATAGATATTCCATGCGGGTCCTCCTTAGTTTCTATTTATAATTATGATCAGGTTGAATTCAATTTCGGATTTCAGAATTTAAAAGAAAATCATTTTTATGCTTCTTCGGTGCCCGCTTCAGGCGGGAATGCGGGCTTAGTTCGGAAATAACCCCGCATTAATAGTACAGCGACACTTTTTTCGTCATTCCCGAATGTTTTTATCGGGAATCCAGCGGTTTTAATTGGTTTTGTGTCGCCTATAGGGGTAGGAACGGTGCATTGGTTTGCACCGCCCCTCCCTCCGAACCGG